>NZHI01000076.1 GCA_002691345.1 Synechococcus sp. MED650
AGTGAGCAGAAAGAATGACCTTGGCGCCCTTGCCGATCAGGTCGTTGATCGTGGGCAGGGCGGCGCGGATGCGGGTGTCGTCGGTGATCGCTCCGGCGTCGTTCAGGGGCACGTTGAAATCAACCCGCACGAGAACGCGTTTGCCGCTCAGGTCGCCAGCTTGAAGGCTGGCCAGGGAACGCTTCGCCATGGGGTTGTCTCGCGCGGTAAGAAAACGGGCATGAGATTAACCCGTGTTTTGCATCAGAAGCGCTACCAAGACAGGTGAATCTCTTCTGGGGTGGTTGGGATGTTCGGGATTGTGCTTTTTCCTCTCGACAGCAGCCGGCAAGCGCTGGAGACGGCAACGAAGGCGATTGAGTTGGCCCGCAGCCATAACGGCCGGATGGTGTTGTTGTCTGTTGTGGAGCCGAATCGACCGGGGATGGAGGATCCCGCTGTGGTGGCGCAGCTGCTGGAGCGAACCCGTCTGCAGGTGGAGCAGGCCGGCGTTGCTTGTGAGGTGGTGGAACGCCAGGGTCAGCCGGCCTTTGTGATCGGTGATGTGGCCGACGAGTTGAATGTGGATGTGATCGTGATGGGCAGCCGCGGCGTGAACCTGGAAACCGAGAGTGAGAGCACGGCNGCGAAGGTGATTCAGCTGGCCCCCTGCCCTGTGTTGGTGGTGCCGTGAGTTCCCCGCCGATTCAGTGGTATCCGGGCCACATCGCCAAAGCGGAGCAGCAGCTCAAGCGCAATCTCGACAAGGTGGATCTGGTGATNGANGTGCGNGATGCGCGCATCCCCNTGGCNACNGGNCATCCNCANCTCAANCGNTGGATNNNNGGNAAGCAGCATCTGCTGGTGATCAATCGGCGTGACATGGTCACAGCAGAGGCCCGCACNGCTTGGGAGGCCTGGTTCAAGGCCCGGGGNCAGCGCACCGTTTGGTGCGATGCCAAGGCCGGCACCGGTGTGAAACAAGTGCAGCAGGCGGCGATCCGTGCCGGTGATCAGCTCAATGAGCGTCGCCGCAACCGGGGGATGCGTCCACGGCCGGTGCGGGCCCTCACCCTCGGCTTCCCCAACGTCGGTAAATCGGCCCTGATCAATCGTCTGGTGAAACAGAAGGTGGTGGCCAGTGCCCGACGTGCCGGGGTCACCCGCACCCTCCGCTGGGTGCGTCTGGGCCAGGATCTTGATCTTCTCGATGCCCCAGGGGTGCTGCCGCCAAGGCTGGATAACCAGCAGGCCGCGCTCCATCTGGCCCTCTGTGATGACATCGGCCAGGCTGCGTACGACGGTGAGTTGGTCGCCCAGGCGTTTCTGAATCTCNTGAAGGGATTGCAGCCGCAGGNGGCCTCAGGCGTGGTCTTGGCGCTTCTGGAGAGCCGCTATGGCNTTCCTCTGGAAGGCGCCACGGAGGATCCTGCNTACTGGCTGGAGGCGGTCGCGGAGCGCCACACCTCAGGGGACACAGCGCGGATGGCCCAGCGCTTGCTGGATGATTTCCGCAAATCGGCCCTCGGCAGCATCGCCCTGGAGTTGCCGGCATGAGTCCGCAGTGGAAACGCCCACCGCTGCCGGAGGAGACCTTCACGGATCGCTTTGGCGAAGGGGAGGGGGAGCTCCTGACGCTGATCTACCCAAAACCGCTGCCGATGCGTCTGGATCGTTGGCTGGTGAGTCAGCGCACGGAGCAGAGCAGAGCTCGGATTCAGAAGTTCATCGATGCTGGCTATGTGCGGGTGAACGGCAAAACCGGTAAAGCGAAAACGCCTCTCCGGCAGGGCGATGAAGTGCAGTTGTGGACGCCACCGCCGGAACCGCTTCCTTACCTGAAGCCGGAACCGATGGATCTGGATGTGCTGTTTGAGGACGACCATCTGATCGTGATCAACAAACCGGCGGGGCTGACCGTGCATCCGGCGCCGGGAAACAAAGACGGCACCTTGGTGAATGGCTTGCTGCACCACTGTCCGGATCTGCCCGGGATCAGCGGCAAGCTGCGCCCCGGGATCGTGCATCGGCTCGATAAAGACACCACCGGTTGCATCGTGATCGCCAAGAGTCAGGAGGCGTTGGTGCGGCTGCAGGCGCAGATCCAGAAACGGATCGCTTCACGGGAGTATTTCGCCGTCGTGCACGGGGTGCCCGGCGGCGACTCCGGCACGATCGTTGGGGCGATCGGTCGCCATCCGGTGGATCGCAAAAAGTATGCGGTGGTCAGTGGCGAGAACGGCCGTCATGCCTGCACCCACTGGACCCTGGTGGAGCGACTTGGTGACTATTCGCTGCTGCGGTTCAAGCTCGATACCGGGCGCACCCATCAGATCCGGGTTCACTGCGCCCACATGAACCATCCAGTGGTGGGGGATCCCACCTACAGCCGCTGCCGCAAGTTGCCGATGGAGTTGCCGGGGCAGGCCCTGCATGCCGTGCAGCTCGGCCTGGACCATCCGATCAGCCGTGAACGGATGGTGTTCGAGGCGCCACTTCCTCCTGTGATGGAAAAGTTGCTGGGGGTGTTGCGTCGACGCGCCTCTCACAGCTGATTCAAAGCAGCGAGTGCTCCGCTGAAGCCGGCGTTGTAGTCGATGGCGACCTCGTTGGAGATGTAGTCGGAGCGTGAATCGGTGTAGGCGAAGTCATCGGGGGCTGAAGGTCCTCCCACCAAGGCCCCTTGCAGTACAAAACGGTTGGGCTGATTGGTGTTGAAGTTGTCCCAGCCGACGCCGGAGGCAGCACGGTGATGGGGTTGCTGCGGGAAGTTCTCTCCGTACCCCACGACGTAGCTCGAACGCCTTGGGTTGTCGCCAAGGATGTAGTTGATGGAGTCCGCTGCCAGGTTCGAGTACCGCTTGCGCGGGTTCATCACGGTGTCTGCGGTAATGGCCGCGAGCAGTGCTGTGTTGGCCGAATAGCGCAGCGATCCCCACTGATCGATGTAGCGCAGTCCTCCATCGGTGATCGTCACGCCATTGGTGCCATCCACCCAGCTGTCGAGCCAGTTGCGAACATCTCGCCGCGCCTTTCGATGTCCGGCATCCCCAGCCAGGAGCACGGCGGTCGCATAGGACGCGTCGTCCCAGTTGTGGGTCCAGCCATTGTTCAGTCCGCCCAGCTCGCGTTTGTACCGCCGGATGGCCTGTTTGCGATAGGAAGCGCCATCTTCGCCCTGCGCCTCTGCCGCTCTTGCGAGCCAGGCTGCGCCATAGGCCAGTTCATCCTCATCGCCGCTCCAGGAGTTGTAGAAGGGCTGAGCGCTCGGAATCGANTCGGAATATCGACCGCGATAGCGCTTCGCGAATTTGAACAGGGAGGTGGCGTGGTCAAACAGCGTTGCGGCGTAGTCCGTTTCACCGTTGTCTTGAAACAGCACCGATGCCGCAGCCATGGCCGCGGCACTGGCTGCAGCCACGTCCGAACCGGGCTTGTCGGCGGTGACGGCCATGGCCGGTCGGGCAATCGATTGTTCTTCAGGAGCACTCCAGAGCGCATGGTCGGCGTCGCCATCTCCCACCTGGGCCACGAAGAAGGTTGTTGCCCCGCGTTTGTTGGTCCCGTGGGCTTTGAGCAGGTAATCGGTTCCCCAACGCACCGCGTCGAGTAATTCATCCAGTTGTCCGGCGGAGTCGTAGCCCTCTTGGAAGCTGATCCCACCCCAAGCCAGCGTNGAGAGCGTTGAAGCCAGCGGCAGGCCGAATTTCACATGATCGCCAGCATCGTGATAGCCACCCGTGAGGTCGAGGCTGATATCCCCTTGCAGATTGGCNGCCGTGGCGTCACCGAAATAGAGACCGTCGCGTCCATCGTTGAGGCCTGAATCACCNCGCCATGGCACGCGATTCGTGGATTCATCCAGGTCGCCGGATCGATTGGCCTCGTAGAACAGCAGGGATAGCTCAAGCGCTTCGCCGTAGGCCGGTTCGTNGCTGAGAGGTCGAGGATCGGAAGTTGGTGCGGGTTCTGTTGCAGGAGCGCGTTCAGCACGTTCCGAACTCGCGGCGGTTGGATCGCTGAGCGTCACCATGCTCTGGAAATAGTCGATCACCACGCCGTNGGGAACCTCCAGGGCTGGCCATTGCGGCCAGTCGAAGGTGTCGTTCATGAATGGCTGGCTTTGGTCGTGGCTGAGAACCGTCAGGTGGTTCAGGTCATGGGCGATGGCGCCTTCTCCCATCGGCAGCCAACCATGGGCACGGGAGTGCATCCATCCACCGAAGTGGGGCTCCATCTTCAGGGTGTTGATGAAGGCTTCGATCCCTCCGATGTCGATCAGGTGGTCGATGAACCCATCCCGCTCAACGTCGCGGGCCAGTTCGAGCACGTCCTCCGGATCACCAAGACGAGCCGTGCGCTGCAGATCGGCCAACAACTGTGGCTCGAAGGCTGCGTCGGCAATCCAACCCACCTTGGCGCCCTGCATGGCGTACCAGAGCCCAACCCCAGACGCGTCCTTTCCCCAGGCGTTGGTGTTGTTGGTGAGCCCCGACGCGAAAGCCCAGCGCCCTACGTCGTCGATTTGGACGTTGGAGAGGCCAAGAAAACCGCGGAGGTTGTTGTAAGCGCTGAGGGCCTCTGTGGTGATCGGAGTGCGTCCTCCCATCAGGTCTTCATGGGTGGTGTGGCTACTCCCGCCCAGGGTTCCGAAGTCCGTGATCGGTGTGTAAGCGCTGCTGAGCTCGTCCATGAAGGTGAGCAGTTTGATCTTGCCGCTTGTTTACGAGGATCTTGCGATTAGCTCAATCCTTCAGGTGTCGTGTTGTTGTTGCGGTTGGGTGTGGTGATCAGGCCGAGTTTCACGCCCATCACAGCCGCCGCAGCTCGGCTGTTGACGTTGAGTCGGCGCATGATGGCCTGAACGTGATCTCGTGCTGTGGTGGGTGCGATGTGGAGTCGCTCAGCGATCTCACGATTGCCCAATCCCTGTGCCACAAGGGCAAGAATTTGAGACTGCCGTGGTGACAACACTCCAGAGCCGTTTGTTCTTTGGGATCGCTTTTCTGCGGTCACGTTTTGGTAACTGGGGTCGATGTAGTGGATGTCCTTCAGGATTGATTCCAATGCATCAATCAACGCGCCCGTTCGATGTTCGATGCTTTCTTCCATCACGATCGCGTCAGCTCCGGCCTCCAAGGCTTCTGCTTGAGAGGTGCTGTGGTTCTCTGTGAGCAGAAGCACAGCCTTCACACTTGAGGACTGTGTCTTGGTCCACCGAATGAGATCCAGTCCACAGCTGTCCTGAAGATGTTCGGAAGTGATCACAAGCCACGGATCATCCGCCGTCCAGCTGGCTTTGGCTTCCTTTAGAGACGACAACAAAAGTCGGGGTTTCGGGTTGGTGATTCCCTGCAGGCCGAACATCAACCGCACCAGAAACAGCTGTGGATGGATGCAGATCAGAACGGCTTGATGTTCTGCCAGTTGTTGCAACCGAGCGGCTCGGTTTTGCCAGTCTTGCTTTGGGTCAGCATTCCCTTGCATTGGTTTTGATGCTGACATCGGATCAGATTGGCCAGGGCCATTGGCTGAGACGGACTTTTGGCCTACCCCAACAGGCTGAGCGCGGCATCAGGGGTGGGTGTGCGGATCAAATTCTGGCCAATGGTGAGGATTTTGGCTGGACAACTTCGTGATTCGGATTTTGATNATGCATCGCTCGTGGGTTGATTGATGGTCATTCGCGTTCGCTGTCGCCAGATTTGGCTGTCTNCTCTGATGCGTTCACTGCGTCGTGAGGTGTTCCCACCGGCTCTGCGGCGGCGTTTGATCGTGGTTGATCTTCCAAAGACCGTTTGAACTCAACGGGGCAGTCGGGGGCAGGCCTCGATGAGCGTTCGACTGATGTCGGCCTGCGGATCCTGAAAGATCTGATCTCCAGGACCTTCTTCAACCACCTTGCCCTTGTCCAGNACCAACACCCGCTGGCAGAACCCACTGGCCACGGAGAGGTCATGGGTGATGAAGATCATGGCCAGCCCGAGATCCCGCTGCAGTTCTCGCAGTAGCCCCAGCACATCGGCCTGCACTTCGGCATCGAGCATGCTGACGCTCTCATCGCAGATCAGCACGTTGGGCTTGAGGGCCAGAGCCCGAGCGATCGCCACCCGCTGCTGCTGCCCTCCAGAGAGCTGTTTCGGCAACCGGTCTTGGAACTGCTCCGCTGGGCTGAGCCCGACCCGCTCCAGCAGGCGGCGGGCTTCCTCCCGNGCCGCAGCACGGGAACAGAGACCATGAATCAACAGGGGATCGGCGATGGCATCGGCCACCTTCAGNGCTGGATTCAGGCAGGCCAGAGGGTCTTGGAACACCATCTGCAGGGCGCGTCGTGCCACCCGCTGGGCCTGTCCGCGCAGTGCGAGCAGGTCTNGGCCCAGGAGGCGNACGCGACCGCCTCGAATGCTGTTGAGCCCCATCAAGGCTCGNCACAACGTGCTTTTGCCACAGCCTGAGGCGCCCACCACACCGAGACTTTCGCCGGCGCGGAGCGAAAAACTGATGCCGTCAACGGCTTTCAGCCAAACCGGTGCCCATGGGGTTCCGCCAACGGCGTGCCAGCAGCGCAGGTCTTCCACGCTGAGAACGCTGTTGGTNTCTGGNAGGGCAGGAGAGCGGCCCCCTTCACGGGCCTGGGCGGAGCGAACGAGGCGTTTCCCTACGGAAGACTGCGGCTGGGTCAGCAGTTGACGGCTGGGCCCGTCTTCGACCTTGCGNCCCCCATCGAGCATGGCCATGCGGTCGCACCAGCGGGCCGCCATGGCCAGGTCGTGGCTGATCAGCAGCAGGGCGCTGCCCAGTTCACTGCAGAGCGCGCTGAGTTCTGCCATCACCTGGCCAGCCACGGCCACGTCCAGGCTGGTGGTGGGCTCATCGGCGATCAACAGGGGGGGCTCCAGCNCAATGGCCAGGGCGATCGCCAACCGTTGGCGCATGCCTCCACTGAGTTCGTGGGGGTAGGCGCGGAACCGCTGGGCTCCGATTCCCACACGCTCCAGCAGCGTTTTGGCTCGCTCACGCCGCCAGGGATCACCTGCCTCAGGCCGATGGGCCTTGAGGGTGTCCAGCAAATGCCCCCCCACGGTCATCAGCGGATTCATCCGGGTCATGGGGTCCTGGAACACCAGTCCCGCTGCCTTCCCCCGGAGCTGGCGGAGGGCGCGTCGATCCAGCGTTCTGGGATCGTCTCCCGTCAGGGAAAGACGGCCTTCGCACAGGGTTCCCGGCGGCAGCAGTTGCATCACAGCCCGTGCCACCGTGCTTTTCCCGCATCCGGATGATCCCACCAGAGCCAGGGTCTCTCCGGCATGAAGGGTCAGATCGAGTCCATCCAGCGTCCAGCGCTCACTGCCCGGATAACGCAGGCGCAGCTGTTCGAGTTCCAGAACAGGCTGGCTCATGGCAAGAGGAACCAGGAGACGGGTGGTCCAGCACTGAATACCATGGATTGACCCGAAGGGTCGGATGCTCAACGCCGCCTCAACACCGGATCAGCCCCGGACTGGTACCGGTCCAGCGACGGTGGAGGGTGTGCTGCCTGAATTGCGACAACATCCGGTTCGCCACCCGGATGATTACGGCATTGACCTGCCGGAGTGGTTGCGTGAGTGCATCGTGAATGTGCCGCCCGGCGTTGGTCAGAGCTGCCCAACCGATCCGGAGGCTCTTCTGGTGTCGGCCTTCGACTTTGGCTTTCAGCTCCACGAAGGTCAGTTTCGGGCCAGTGGTGACCCGTACATCGTTCATCCGCTGGCGGTGGCCGATCTCTTGCGGGATATCGGGGCCAGTGCACCGGTGATTGCAGCCGGTTTCCTCCATGACGTTGTGGAGGACACTGATGTCACCCCGGATCAGATCGAGCTGCACTTCGGTTCTGAGGTGCGCGAGCTGGTGGAGGGGGTGACCAAGCTCGGCGGCATTCATTTCAACAACCGCACCGAGGCGCAGGCGGAGAACCTGCGCAGGATGTTTTTGGCCATGGCCAGTGACATCCGCGTGGTGCTGGTGAAGCTGGCGGATCGCCTTCACAACATGCGCACCCTTGGTGCTCTGAAAGAGGAGAAGCGCCAGCGCATTGCCCGGGAGACCCGAGAGATTTACGCCCCCCTGGCCAACCGNCTCGGCATCGGAAGGTTCAAGTGGGAGTTGGAGGATTTGGCCTTCAAATTGTTGGAGCCGGAGGCTTTCCGAGAGATTCAGGAGGAGGTGGCCACCAAGCGCAGCGAGCGGGAGGAACGTCTTGGGGTCACCGTCGGCCTGCTCAATGAACGGCTGGAACGGGCGGGCCTGCCGGGTTGTGAGGTCACTGGTCGTCCCAAACACCTCTATGGCATCTGGAGCAAGATGCAGCGTCAGCAAAAGGCCTTCCACGAGATCTACGACGTGGCCGCGCTGCGGATCCTCACCCCGAGTGTTGAAACCTGCTATCGGGCTCTAGCGGTGGTGCACGACACCTTCCGGCCGATTCCCGGTCGTTTTAAGGACTACATCGGACTGCCCAAGCCCAACGGCTATCAGTCGCTGCACACCGCCGTGATCGGCAGGCATCGGCCGATTGAGGTGCAGATCCGCACCCTTGAAATGCACCAAGTGGCCGAATTCGGCATCGCCGCTCACTGGAAATACAAAGAAGGTGGGTCTCCGGCCAGCAGCAGCAGTGATGCGGAACGGTTCAACTGGTTGCGGCAGCTGGTGGATTGGCAGCAGGAGGGCGGAAACGACGACCACAACGACTACCTCTCNTCGATCAAGGAAGACCTCTTCGATGAAGAGGTGTTTGTGTTCACGCCGAAGGGCGATGTGGTGGGGTTGCGCAAGGGTGCGACCGCTGTGGATTTCGCCTATCGGATCCATTCAGAGGTGGGCAATCACTGCCATGGCGTCCGCATCAACGATCGGCTCTGTCCGCTCGCCACACCGCTACGGAACGGTGATTTCGTTCAGGTGCTCACCAGCAAAACGGCTCATCCGAGCCTGGACTGGCTGAATTTTGTGGCAACGCCCACGGCGCGTAACCGCATTCGCCAGTGGTACAAGCGCAGCCACCGTGACGAAACGATTGAACGGGGCAAGGATCTNCTNGAGCGGGAGCTGGGGCGTGATGGCTTCGATGCCCTGCTGAACGGTGAGGCGATGCAGCGGGTGGCGCAGCGCTGCAANGTGCCCACCACNGAGGATCTGCTGGCGTCACTGGGTTTTGGTGATGTGACGCTGCAGCAGGCGCTCAATCGTCTGCGGGAAGAGATCCGCCTGCTGGCTGAGCAGGATCAGGCACCTCCCAGCAATGAGGAGTTGGCCCGTGCCCTTTCCTCTCCCCGCGACACAACGCAAGACCGTTCAGGTGGGGATGGCGCAATCTTGGGAGTGGAGGGTCTGGATTACCGGCTTGGTGGTTGTTGCAGCCCGCTGCCGGGCGAACCGATCGTGGGCACGGTGGCCCTTGGCAACCATGGCATCACCATTCACCGTTCCGACTGCGGCAATGTGAGCTCGATTCCCAGCGAACGGCGCCTGCCNGTGCGTTGGAATATCAGCCACGCCGAACGGGAGAAGCAGCGCTTTCCGGTGCAGCTGCGGATCGAGGTGATCGATCGCGTCGGCATCCTCAAAGACATCCTGATGCGTCTCTCGGATGGGGCGATCAACGTCAGTGATGCCCGGGTGACAACCGCTGCAGGCCGGCCGGCCCGCATCGATCTGCGGGTGGAGCTGAGTGGCTCTGATCAGCTCAGCCGCACGATGGGCCAGATCCGCTCGATGGCGGATGTGGTCGGAATCGCTCGGGTGGGAACGNGTTAGGCGCTCTCACTGCTCACAGCGCTGGCGTCGCACCGTTCAAACAGGCGGTAGGCCAGCAGTCCGCTGACGATGGCCAGGAGCATCCCCACAACACTGGACCCCAGCAGGATGCGCTGGGTGAAGTCCCAGCCCTGGGCCCACAAGGTGCTTCGACTGACTTCAGCGAGAGCGTTACTCCCATCTCCCTCTCCCAGCAGCTGACAGCCCACCAGGTAGTTGAACCAGTAGANGGGCACATAGGTGAGCGGATTGCTCACCAGGGTTCCTGCTGCGGCGAGCAAGTGGTTGCCGCGTACGGCCGTTGCGACGCCCACGCTGAACACAATCTGCAGCCCAAAGAAGGGNTAGCAGCCGCAGAACACACCCGCGGCGAGTCCTCTGGCTCGCTGCCCCGGAGTCCCTTCCTGCTTCCACAGCCAAGCGATTCCGCGGCGAATCCGGATGCGACTGAGACGCAACAACCGGCGCATGAAACCAGNGAAAGGAGGNNGGATCCTAGGTATGGGTCAACAGGCATCGACTGCTGTGNCCAGCACCGACACGATTGCGGCGGTGGCCACGGCAGTGGCCCCAGGCCAGGGCGGCATCGCCGTGATCCGTCTCTCCGGGCCTGATGCGGAAGCGACGGGCCGGGCTGTCGTGCANTGTCCTGGTCATCAGGAGTGGGGGTCGCACCGGGTTGTGTACGGCCATGTGAACGATGAGCAAGGCCGGCGTCTCGATGAGGTGCTGATGCTGCTGATGTGCGCGCCCCGCAGCTTCACCGGCGAAGACGTGGTGGAGATCCANTGCCATGGCGGGGTGATCGCCGTTCAGCAGGTGCTGGAACGAGTGCTGCTTCAGCCGGGTGTGCGTCGTGCTCATCCCGGTGAATTCAGCCAGCGGGCGGTGCTCAACGGTCGGCTCGACCTCACCCGCGCCGAGGCTGTGAGTGAGCTGGTGGCGGCCCGCAGCCGCCGGGCGGCAGATCTGGCCGTGGCGGGCATGGATGGCGGAATTCAGCTTCGAATTTCTGGGTTGCGCGAGCGGCTGCTCGATCAGCTCACTGAGCTGGAGGCTCGGGTGGATTTCGAGGAGGATCTACCTCCCCTCGATGGGGAGGCCTTGCTGGTGGAGCTGCAGCGCGTGCGCCAGGAGTTGCAGACACTGGTGCTGGATGGTGAGCGGGGAGATGCCCTGCGCCAGGGCCTGCGGGTGGCGCTGGTGGGGCGTCCCAACGTGGGCAAGAGTTCTCTGCTGAATCGCCTGAGCCGTCGTGAGCGGGCGATCGTGACCGATCTGCCGGGCACCACCCGGGATCTGCTGGAGAGCGAGATCGTTCTCGAGGGGGTGCCGATCACCCTGCTCGACACCGCCGGCATCCGCAGCACCGACGATGCGGTGGAGCAGCTGGGGATTGCCCGCAGCGAGCAGGCGCTGGCTTCCGCCGATGTGGTGCTGCTGGTGGTGGATGGCCACGCTGGCTGGACGGACGAGGACGCTGCGCTGCTCGAGCGGATCCCGGCGGGGATTCCCCGTTTGGTTGTGGCCAACAAGGCCGATCTCCCCGGTGGTGTGTTCCCGCAGCCGGTGGATGTGTGGTTGTCCGCTCTGGAGGGCACGGGGGAAGACGCGTTGATTCATGCGTTGCTGGAACGCTGTGGTGTTGCTGAAACCGAGGGGGTGTTGATTGCCCTCAACCGCCGTCAGCGGGACCTGGCGGCTCGGGCCGCTGAGGCCCTGGCCCGTAGTCAGGAGGTGGCGGCGCAGCAGCTGCCCTGGGACTTCTGGACCATCGACCTGCGCGAGGCGATCCGAGCCCTGGGGGAGATCACCGGAGAGGAGCTCACTGAAGCGGTGCTGGATCGGGTGTTTTCGCGCTTCTGCATCGGCAAATAGGCTCTGCTCAGCCTCCGGTAATCGACGTGGACTGGCAGTCCCCGGCACTCACCCGCGCCCTCGATCGATGGCTGGAGGAGGATCTTGGCCGCGGCGATCTCACCGCCCCAGCCCTGCAGGGCAAGCAGGGTGAGGCCCATTGGGTTGCCAAGCAGCCGGGCCGGTTCTGCGGAGGCCCGCTGGTGAAACAGCTCTTCGAGCGTCTTGATCCAGGGGTGAGCGTTCGTTTGCTGCGGCAGGACGGCGAGCCTGTTGAGGCCGGGGACTGCCTGCTGGAGTTGCAGGGGCCGGCCACGGCCTTGGTGGCGGGGGAACGCACCGCCTTGAACCTGGCGATGCGGCTGTCGGGCATTGCCACCGCCACCGCTGAGCTGGTGGCCCAGCTCCAGGGCACGGGAGTGCGTCTGGCCGACACCCGCAAGACCACCCCTGGCCTTCGCCTGCTGGAGAAATATGCAGTCCGCTGCGGCGGCGGCATCAACCACCGTATGGGGCTGGATGACGCGGCCATGCTCAAGGAGAACCACATCGCTTGGGCCGGGGGCATCACGGCGGCCATCGCGGCCGTGCGCGCGCAGGCACCTTGGCCTACGGCTGTGATTGTGGAAGCCGAGACGGAAGCCCAGGCCACCGAAGCGGTGCAGGCGGGCGCCAATGGGGTGCTGCTCGATGAGTTCACACCCGAGCAGCTCAAGGCCCTGGTGCCGCGCCTGCGCGATTGCAGTACCCGGGGGGTGGTGCTGGAGGCTTCGGGGATTCAGCCGGAGCAACTGCAGGTCTATGCCGCCACCGGCATCGATCTGATCTCCACCAGCGCGCCGGTCACCCGCAGCCGCTGGCTCGACCTGAGCATGCGTTTCACCTGAAGAGGGATGATCAGAGCCGGATTCCCCCGGCCACGCACTGCCCATGCTCAGCCTGTCCCAGTCCCTGGATGCCCAGCTGCGGGCGGCGATGCAACGGGCCTT
>NZHI01000077.1 GCA_002691345.1 Synechococcus sp. MED650
GGAAGGCGATCGCCACGTTGTAGTCGCCGGCATCCATGGCTTTGGCGACACGGGAATTGGCGCCATCTGCTCCGATGATCAGATCAACGGCCAAGGTCTTCTGCTCGCCGGTTGGGCCACCAGCGCTGTAGTCGGCGTAGTGAATCGTGTAAGGGCCCTGGCGATCGCTGCCGGTGTCGATTTTTTGAACCAGACCATTAATCAGCGTGGTGCCAAGGTCTGCGGCACGGTTGCGAAGAAACGCATCGAATACCTCACGGCGGCACATGCCGATGTAGGCGTTGTCGTCGTATCCGAGTGGATCCAATTTGATATCCACTTCACGATTGGAAGGGGAAATCATCTTCATGTTGCGGACCTTGCGGTCGATGATTTCGTCTGGAAGGTCGAATTCCTCGACCATGCAAAGCGGGATGGCGCCCCCACAGGGTTTGGCGTTGTCGAGTTTGCGCTCGAACAACCAGGTTTCAATCCCAGCCTTGGCGAGGACCTCGGCAGCGCAGGAACCGCTCGGTCCCCCTCCGATGACAGCAACTCGCAACATCTCAGCACGTCTCCGCTGGATTGTTTTTTGAAGCTATCACTGTCGGGAGGTGGTTGGTGGATGTCTCGGGCGCCCACCCTTACGATCGAAACAACACGCATCAGCGCCTTGGTTCGGGTCTCCTCCGCGCGACGCCATGAGCGGGAGGACATTCCAGTGGCCCGTCGTGCACGGCCACAGCGTCCAAGACGTGGAAATCGTGTGGCTGGTCTGTTGATCGGCTGCACATTTGTTTGCGGAGGCAGTGTGTTGGCCGTTCTTGTTGTTCCTCAACTACTGGCGAGGCTGGAGCCTCCTCAAACCATCGAGGTTCCTGGTTTTCGGGAACGTCCNGATGCGGATGGTCGGTTGCTGGGTCACTTCCCTTATCTGGAAGCNGAGAGCAACAATNTGATTGTGTTTCAGCCGGGCATCGAACTGCATGTTGATGCTGCGGAAGCCCTGGATTCGATGATGAATGCGGCGGCTGCCGATGGCATTGATCTCAGGCTCTTGAGTGGCTACCGCTCCTTGGANCTTCAGGAATCGATCTTTTTTGATGTTGCGTCTGAACGGAATCAGACGGCTGAAGAGCGCGCTCAGGTGTCGGCACCACCGGGGTATTCNGAACACAGCACGGGCTACGCCGTCGATCTTGGAGATGGTCAAGCCCCTGAAACCAACTTGTCGCAGGATTTCGAGCAGACCCGTGCCTTCCGCTGGATGCAGGATCATGCCGCGCGTTATCACTTCGCGCTCTCCTTCCCCCAAGGAAATCAGCAGGGGGTGATGTATGAACCCTGGCATTGGCGATACGAGGGCACAGCCGATGCCTTGAGGCTGTTTGAAGCGGCCCGACGGTTCTCGAATCGCGACTTGTGACACCTTCTGAGCTGCTGTCCCCTGCGGGTGATTGGGCGGCCCTTAAAGCAGCCGTGGCTTCCGGTGCTGATGCCGTTTATTTCGGTGTTGATGCCTTTAATGCCCGGCAGCGTGCTGAGAATTTTCGGCTCGGCGACCTTCCCGAGCTGATGAATTGGTTGCACCAACGCGGTGTGAAGGGATTTCTGACCTTCAACGTTCTGGTGTTCACAGACGAGCTGGAGCGCGCCGCTGAGCTGCTTCTCGCAGCTGATCGCGCTGGTGTCGATGCCGCCATNGTTCAGGACGTGGGTCTCTGCTGTCTGGCCCGTCAGTTGGTACCAGGCCTGTGTCTGCATGGGTCCACGCAGATGTCGATCACCAGTGCTGCCGGCGTCGCCCAGGCCGCTGCGCTCGGTTGTCAGCGGGTTGTGCTGGCCAGAGAATTGNCGCTCGCTGANTTGGAGCGACTTCAGGGGCAGCTNACCCGTCGGCATCTGGCCATGCCCCTGGAAGTGTTTGTGCATGGAGCTCTGTGTGTGGCCTATTCAGGTCAGTGCCTCACCAGCGAGTCGTTGGGGCAGCGCAGTGCGAATCGAGGCGAGTGTGCCCAGGCTTGCCGACTCCCTTACGAGATCGTTGTTGATGGTGTTCCCCATGCCCTGGAGGATCAGCGTTATCTGCTGTCTCCCNAGGATCTGGCCGCCTGGGAGCTGCTGCCGGAGCTTCAACGGATCGGTATCGCCAGCCTCAAGATCGAGGGTCGGTTGAAGGATGCGGCCTATGTGGCTGCCGTCACGGATGCCTATCGCCAACGGCTCGATCAGACAGGGCTCTCAACGGCAAAGGTGACGCGCCAGCTTGAACTTGCCTTCTCCAGAGGCCTCTCCACCGGCTGGCTGCGCGGCGTGAATCATCGTGAGCTGGTGCATGGACGCTGGAGCAAAAAGCGTGGCCCCCTTGTGGGTCAGCTGCTGCAAGTTGAGCGGGGGGGCTGGTTGCACCTGCGCAGCCGGGAACAACTCCAACCGGGGCAAGGCCTCGTGCTGGAGCAGAATTCAGCTGATCCGCTCACGCCACCCCGCGAAATCGGTGGGCGGATCATGGCCTGCGAGCGCCTCGGCCGAGAGCGGCTGAAACTGCGCCTCGGNCCCGATCGCGTTGATCTGCGGGGTTTGCAGGCTGGTGCGTCGGTGTGGCTCACCAGTGATCCCGACTGGCAGACCCATTGGCAACGGGCATCACGACGCCGGATCGATCCGAAACCGCATCCGTTGTCTCTGAGGGTTTCGGGGCGTTTGGGTGATCCCCTGCAGGTGGAGCTGCTGGAACCAGCCGATCTGGATCTTCGTCTGTTGAGTGCCATGCCGCTCCAGGCAGCCGAGCAGCGGCCTTTGGATCCATCACGGCTGAGAGATCAGCTGGGGCGCCTTGGTGGAACGGGGTGGGCCCTGGCAACACTTGAGACGGAGTTGGAGGGAGATCTGTTTCTCCCTGTGGCGGAGCTCAACCGGCTTCGCCGTGCCCTCTTGGTTGCTCTGGACCGCCCCCNAGNGACACCTGGCTNCCGTGAGATCAACCCNNAGCAANGGAATGCGGATGCGGTGCTCGCTCAAATGCGCCCGACCCGNATCGCCCCGTCTGGGCAAGCGCCTGGCCTTGTGGTGCTCGTGCGTTCGCTCGAGCAGTTGAGGGCACTTGTTGAGCTGAGCGATCTCTCCCTTCGCTCCGTGATTGCTGATTTGGAGCAACCGCGGGAGTTACGCGAAGCGGTGGCCATCGCCCGCGGAGTTTGGCCTGACGGCATTTGGCTGGCTGGTGCTCGCATCACACGGCCAAATGAACGTTGGACCCTCGATCCCTTGATCCAAGCTCGACCGGATGGATTCCTGGTTCGCAATGCCGATCAACTGGAGACGCTCACACCGCTGGCTCCCTGTATCGGCGATTTTTCCCTCAACACGGCCAACCCCCTCAGTTTCCAGTGGTATCGCGACCATTGGGGATTGGAGCGGTTAACCGCCAGCTACGACCTCAATCTTCAACAGCTTCTCGATCTGGCTGGTGGCGTTGATCCTGAACGGCTCGAGGTCACCCTGCACCAGCACATGCCGCTCTTCCACATGGAGCATTGCCTGTTCTGCGCTTTCCTTTCCGAGGGGCACGACCACACCGATTGCGGGCGGCCCTGTGAACAGCATGCGGTGACGCTGCGTGACCGGAGTGGTGTGGAACACCCCCTGCGAGCAGATCTGGGCTGCCGAAACACGCTGTTCAATGGCACAGCCCAAACAGGAGTTGAAGGGTTGCCCTCGCTGCTCCGGGCTGGAGTGAAGCGATTCCGGCTGGAGTTGTTGGATGAAAATGCTGAGGCAACACGGCGCCGGGTGCGTTTGTATGCCGATGCCCTGCAGGGTCGAATCGCCTCTGAGGATGTCTGGAGTCGGGAACGGATTGACCACCAGCTGGGGGTGACCCGGGGCAGTTTGCGGGTGAAGGGTCCGGAACGGACCAGTCGAATCTCACGTTGAGATAACCTCACCCCCTGCGCCTTTGGCGTTCTTCACATCTCCTAACGGTCTGCCCGCATGAGCGCCCAGCAAAAGGCGATTCGCAACATCGCGATCATCGCCCACGTTGACCATGGCAAAACAACCCTGGTCGACTCGCTCCTGGCGCAGTCCGGCATCTTCCGGGACAACGAAGCCGTCCCCACCTGTGTGATGGACTCCAACGATCTGGAGCGTGAGCGTGGCATCACGATCCTGTCAAAGAATACGGCGGTCACCTACAACGACACCCGCATCAACATCGTTGACACGCCTGGTCACGCTGACTTCGGCGGTGAAGTGGAGCGGGTGCTCGGCATGGTGGATGGCTGCCTGCTGATCGTGGATGCCAACGAGGGGCCGATGCCCCAAACCCGCTTTGTGCTCAAAAAGGCGCTTGAGCAGGGTTTGAGGCCGATTGTGTTCGTCAACAAGATCGACCGGGCCCGCGTTGATCCTGAAACGGCGGTCGACAAGGTTCTTGATCTGTTCATCGAGCTGGGTGCCGATGATGACCAGTGCGATTTCCCCTATTTATTCGGCAGCGGCCTGGGTGGTTTCGCCAAGCCAGATATGAAGACCGACAGCGACAACATGAAGCCGCTGTTTGATGCGATTCTCCGCCATGTTCCGCCCCCGGTTGGTGATGCTGAGAAGCCGCTGCAGCTTCAGATCACCACCCTTGATTACTCCGATTTCCTGGGCCGGATCATCATTGGCCGTGTGCACAACGGTGTGATCAAGCAGGGCCAGAGCGCCTCGCTGATCAAAGACGATGGCAGCGTTAAAAAGGGACGGATCAGCAAGCTGCTCGGCTTTGAAGGTCTGCAGCGGGTCGAGATCGAGAAGGCATCGGCCGGAGATCTGGTGGCCGTTGCCGGGTTCGATGACGTGAACATCGGTGAAACCATCGCCTGCCCGGATGAACCCTTAGCGCTGCCTCTGATCAAGGTGGATGAGCCCACCCTGCAGATGACCTTCGTCGTCAACGATTCCCCATTCGCTGGTCAGGAAGGCAAGTTTGTGACGAGCCGCCAAGTGCGGGACCGTTTGCAGCGGGAACTGCTCACCAATGTTGCCCTGCGGGTTGAAGACACCGACTCGCCGGATCGCTTCGCCGTCAGCGGACGCGGTGAGCTGCATCTCGGAATCCTGATCGAGACGATGCGCCGTGAGGGGTATGAATTCCAGGTCTCTCAGCCTCAGGTGATTTTCCGCACCATCGATGGCACCCCCTGCGAACCGGTGGAGACCCTCGTGATGGATGTGCCCGAGGCGTCTGTTGGTAGCTGCATCGAAAAGCTCGGCACCCGTAAGGGAGAGATGCAGAACATGGAGACAGGGCAAGATGGCCGCACCCAGCTGGAATTTGTTGTTCCTTCCCGCGGATTGATCGGCTTCCGTGGCGAGTTCATTCGTGCCACCCGTGGTGAAGGGATCATGAGCCACTCCTTCTTCGAATACCGGCCGATGCTTGGTGATTTCGATACCCGTCGCAATGGCGTGTTGATCGCGTTTGAGGAGGGAACTGCCACCTTCTATGCGCTCAAGAATGCGGAAGATCGCGGTCAGTTCTTCATCTCGCCAGGCACCAAGGTGTACAAGGGGATGATCATTGGCGAATACAACCGCCCCCAGGATCTGGAGATCAACGTCTGCAAGACCAAGCAGCTCACCAACATGCGCTCCGCTGGTGCTGAAGAACTCGACACCCTCCAGGCTCCGATTCAGATGACCCTGGAGCGGGCGTTGGAATACATCGGACCAGACGAGATGCTCGAGGTCACTCCCGAATCGATTCGTCTGCGCAAGCTGCCTTCCAAGAAGACCGCTAAAGCCAAGCGTTGATGCCAGAAGCGGACCCACGCTTCGCCCAAGGGCTGGAGCTTTTCAATGCTGGTGAGTGGTATGCCGCTCACGATGTGTTTGAAGAGCTCTGGCATGAAACGGCTGATCCTGAACGTCGCAGTCTCCAGGGGATCCTCCAAATCGCCGTGGCTCAGCTCCATCTGCAACGGGGCAATCGACGTGGCGCCACAATTTTGTTCGGCGAGGCACTGGGTCGCCTCCAGCGTCCAGGAACACCCAGTCTCGGTATCGATCTGAAGGATCTCTGTCGCATCGCCAAGGAGCGACTGACGGCCCTTCAACGGGAAGATGATCCCGAGTCATGCACTGTCCCTGTGCTCCGGATGATCAGCTGAGGCGCCAGTAGTGTCGACCCATCGCTTGATTTGATCGCGTGTCCACCATCGCGACGCTTCGTGCTCGAAGCCTCTTGTTTGTACTGCCGCTGGTGGCTTCAGCGCTCACCATGTTGCCCGGCAGGGCTCAGCAGGCTGCTGATTCCGGCGTGATCACGATCGAATCAGACGTGCAATCCGCCGATAATTCAACTGGTGTGGTAACGGCCAGCGGCAATGTTCGGCTTGTGCATGCTGAGCGGGGTTTGGTCGGCACCAGTCGACAGGCGCAGTACTTCACAGAAGAGGAGCGAATTGTGCTCAGTGGTGATGTTGATGTGGTGCAAGCTGATGGGAATGTGCTCCGGGCTGAAAGGGTCACCTATTTATTGAAGGAGGAACGGGCTGTTGCGACCCCTGAAGAGGGTCAGCAGGTGTTCAGCCAGTGGACTTTGAAGCAGGAAACTCCTGCCGCCAAGGAGGATTGATGACTCTGAAGTTGTCCAAGGTCTCCATCACTCTCGGGGGGCGGCAATTGGTGAAGGGCTTGGACCTCGATCTCGCTCCTGGGGAGGTGGTTGGGCTCTTGGGCCCCAATGGCGCCGGTAAAACCACCACCTTCAACCTGGTGATTGGTTTGCTGAGTCCCGATGAGGGGGATGTGGTTCTGGATGGCCAGACCGTCACTGCCCTTCCAATGCCAGAACGGGCCCGTTTGGGTATTGGCTATTTGCCCCAGGAAGCCAGTGTGTTCCGGCAGCTCACCGTTCGCGAAAACCTCGATCTTGCTCTTGATCAGACCGATCTGAGTTCCGAGCACCGTCGCGATCGTCGTGAGCAGCTCATCGAAGACTTTCACCTCACTGCATTCATTGACCGCCGTGGCTTTCAGTTGTCTGGCGGTGAGCGTCGACGCTGTGAAGTGGCCAGGGCACTTGCCGCTGGTACGAATGGTCCCCGTTATCTCCTGCTCGACGAACCATTTGCTGGTGTTGATCCGCTTGCGGTGGCTGATCTTCAGGCCCTCGTGGAAACNCTGCGATCCAGAGGNGTAGGGATTCTGATCACGGANCACAACGTACGCGAAACGTTGGCGACAACCGATCGTGCCTACATCCTCAACGACGGAGCAATTCTTGCGGCAGGGCCTTCTCAAGANGTGTCTGCTGATCCATTGGTGCGCCGCTACTACCTCGGGGAGGGTTTTCAGTTGTGATTCATCCTCTTCGTTCCTCTTGGAAGCGGCTGCCTCTGCTCGATCGCTGGATGTTGAAGGAGTTGCTGGGGCCTCTNGTTTTCTTCATCGCTCTGTTCACTCTNTTGCTGCTCACCGGTGGGGTGATGTTTGAACTGGTCCGCCAGATGGTGGACAAGAACCTTCCCATTGGTATCGCCATTCAGGTGCTGTTGTTCAGTCTTCCGCGCTGGCTGGCCTTTTCGGTGCCGATTGGCACGTTGATGGCATCCCTCTTCGTTTTCACACGGCTTTCGGCGAACAGTGAACTCACGGCCCTGCGCAGCCTCGGAGTCACGACGGTTCGGATGATCTCAGCGGCGCTCGTGCTGTCGATGCTGATGACAGTGTTCACGTTTGTTTTGAACGATGTGGTTGTTCCCCGCAGCCAGCGTTTTGCCGAAGTCACACTGCAGCGTGCTTTAGGGCGCTCCTTGGCCAGTGAGAACGGAAGGGACATCATTTACCCCCGCTTTGGTGTGCGAACAGGGGCTGCCGATGCCGATTCAGCGCGTGGACTCACCCAACTGTTTTATTCCCGTAAGTTCCAGAATGGNGAGATGTTGGATGTGACTGTTCTTGATTTTTCCCGATCAGGTTTNACCCAGATGCTTCTGGCGGATCGTGCGATTTGGAACCAACAACAGGCGAGTTGGGATTTTTTAGACGGGCAAATTCTCACNCTCGGCCCGAATGGAAGCTCAACAAAGGCTGATTTTGATCGTTATGTCTATCCCCTTGGAGCTGGCCCACTCCGTCTTGCTGGCATTGAAAAAGACGCTGTGAACATGACTGTGGCGGAAGCGATCCAGGCCGAGCGCTTGTANGTGGAGGCCGGAAGCCTCAAAGACGCCCGCAAGATCCGGGTTCGGATTCAGGAAAANTTCACGGTNCCGATGGCCTGTTTTGTTTTCGGCTTGTTTGGCGCAACCCTCGGTGCACAGCCCANCTACCGCACAAGCCGCAGNTTTGCCTTCGTNTTGACCCTTGGCATCATCGCGNTTTACTACGTGATCGGCTTCAGCTTCAGTTCCCTGGGTGTGAAGGGCACGCTTTCACCGGTTATCGCGGCATGGTTTCCGGTGCTGCTCTCCTTGGGTGCTGGTGGTCTGTTACTNCGGCAGGCCAGCCGTTGAAAGCACGCGTCAGAATCAGTGTCTACTGATGAATTGGTGTGTTGAACGCCCCCTTTGAAATCGTCACGGGTTTGGGTTTTGCAGCGTTTGTGCTGCTTCTCGTGGCTATGCCACTGGCGTTCTGGGCGCTCTCGAGCCAATCCCGCGGNGGTGGCGTACGCCTGCTGGTNGCCGTTGCCAACTTGTTGTTGACGACCCAGCTGGTGCTGCGGTGGTGGCAATCGGGTCATTTCCCGATCAGCAATCTTTACGAATCGCTCTGCTTCCTGGCCTGGGCCTGCACGCTCACGCAGCTNTTGGTGGAGCGATCGTGGCCATCACCGATCGTGGCGGCGGCGGCAACACCGATGGGGCTTGGCTGCATTGCGTTCGCCAGCTTCGCTCTCCCGGATCAGCTGCAATCAGCGGCTCCTTTGGTGCCGGCCTTGCGCTCCAGCTGGCTGGTGATGCATGTGAGCGTGATNATGGTGAGTTACGCGGCACTCCTGGTGGGTTCGTTGTTGTCGCTTGCTGTTTTGGTCACGGANCGGGGCCAATCCCTTGCGTTGCGCAGCAGCTCCATCGGTAGCGGTGGTTTCCGCCAGTCCGTGGGAGCTGCGGATGCTGGTGTGTTGCAACTTGAGGCAGTGCAACTCAGCACCAATGAACAACTCGACAGCCTGAGTTACCGCACAATCACGGTTGGCTTTCTGATGCTCACCGTTGGCATTGTCAGTGGTGCGGTGTGGGCCAATGAAGCGTGGGGAAGTTATTGGAGCTGGGATCCCAAGGAAACCTGGGCGTTGATCTGTTGGTTGGTTTATGCGGCCTATCTGCACACCCGACTCAGCCGCGGCTGGCAGGGGCGACGCCCTGCGCTTGTTGCTGTGGTGGGTCTTGTGGTGATCGCTGTTTGCTACATCGGCGTNAACCTGCTGGGCATTGGTTTGCACAGCTATGGCTGGTTTTTCTGAATACTCAACAAAGCCAGCTTTTGTGATTGCTTAAATGAGNNTAATNTTAAAGGNTANTNANATNNCTTNAGNNNGCTTTCATTGTTTCTTTGAACCCAATAATNAATTTTTGANCCGTGGGCTCACCCAGCTCNTGATTTTTGTTCATTCCCTTCTTTAAGGGTGTTGGTGATGATGGATTNTTCTCGAANGCTGAGAGGGACGGACTCATTTCTACCGCAAGCAGACGTTNAGCNNTGATTTGTNTTGCCTAGGTACTGCCCAAACCTGATCGATTCCTGTTGAAAGATAATCTAGGAGACAAGAAATTGACTTCCAAATCTCATAATGGCTTATGCATCACCAGACCTTAACTTTCTGAATTTAGAAAACGTTTGTTTTTAAGAATTTTCTTCTGGGCCAGCTGAACTCAGCATAATTCTCTCTTTAGGTCAAGGTCGTCACGTTGTTTCTCGGCCTGGTAAGCCCGAATCAGGTTGGTTTGGTAGGGGCTTCCTTTTAGTACAAGCTTGTGCTGGATCGTTCTGAACCGTTTTGCATGTCATGCACGACCAGTGTGCGTTCACTTCGGCGCGCCTGATCCTTGGACTCTCTGTTCAGGTAGATCGTCCAGTTGTCGATCATCTGTTGTTCTGCTCTTTCGGGTAAAGGCTGCGGCTGAGGCAATCGGTTTTCCAGAACAAGCCCTGCCAGGGATACTGCTGCAGACAGGGGAACCACGACGATCGAAAGCCTCACCACACCACACTTGATGGCAAACACGTTCTACAGCACCAGATGTGGTGTTTCAAGTGCCCGATCGCACCATTCCTGGGCTTCGCTCCAAGCTGATATAGGGGTCTATCCTTGCCCCGACTGCCCATAATTGAAATCCTGAAGAGCATATTGAGCCATTCTTTTGTTATTGGTGATATCGGTCAGCGATACAGCTGCATCCTCAGGCTGCCAATCTCGTTGATTGATCAGTTGATTGAAAGCTTCGAGAGATTCATCGAGTTCCTCATGAAGGCTTACCACTCTTGAGTTTTCGGTGATCTCGATAATCGATATTTGAAAGGTCATCGTAGTATGGTTTTTGGTCTAGCTCTTGGACGATAATCAATACTGGCACAGGCTTTGATCTGATCACGGTCCTCCCAGATCTCTTGGAAATGGTCACGGCTCTGCCTCATCGTGTATCTCCCCGAAATGGGCTCTTTTTGCTGTACTTCACAATCGACATTCTTTCAACTTGGATACCTTTTGGTTCGTCCTATTGGCTTGTGGGTTAAGGCGTTATGGCTTGGATGTCGACTATCGATTGGACGTTGTAGTTCTATCTCCCTCTTGGATTTGGGCTGGCAATGTCCCTCCTTTTGATGTGGAAATCTCTATGAGCCATTTTTTTGTTTTTGCATCGGTAGACGTCGATGCGTTTCCTTGGCAGTGTGATCCCAAGGGTGTTGCAGTCGTCCATTGCGTTCTGCCAGGCGTCGTTCTTGTTCGCGTTGTCCGCGACCGGCTTATAAGCCGACGGATGTGCGCCCGGTCGTGGTCGTTTTCTTGACAGTTCTTGCAGCATTCCTTCTGGTGATGCTTCTTGCGTTGCTTTGACATAAAAAAGCCCTGGGCACGCCAGGGCAAATTCATGCTGCGAAACAAAGAACGTCAGGCCAGAACAGCTTCCTTGCTGCTGCTGTTGCGGATCCCCTTGATCGCCTCTGCGTAATCAGGCTGATTGAACACACCGGATCCAGACACGATGGCGTTGGCGCCGGCTTCGATCACCTTCCAGGCATTTCCGGCCTTGATTCCACCGTCCACTTCGATCCAGGGATCCAGGCCACGCTCATCACACATGCGACGAAGGTCTCGGATCTTCTGCACTTGGTTGTCGATGAAGCTCTGGCCGCCGAAACCGGGATTGACACTCATGATCAACACCAGATCGCAAAGCTCCAGGCAGTATTCGAGGGTGTCGATCGGAGTTGAGGGATTCAGCACCGCGCCAGCTTTCTTGCCCAGGTCTTTGATCTGAGCCAGGTTGCGATGCAGATGCGGGCAGGCCTCAACCTGAACCGAAATGATGTCGGCACCGGCCTTGGCGAAGTCAGGCACGTACTTCTCGGGCTCAACGATCATCAAGTGAACGTCGAGCGGTTTCTGGGTCACCGGACGCAGCGCATCAACGATCAGGGGCCCAATCGTGATGTTCGGCACAAAACGGCCGTCCATCACATCCACATGGATCCAGTCGGCGCCGGCCTCATCCACAGCTTTCACTTCTTCTCCGAGTCGTGAGAAATCAGCCGAC
>NZHI01000078.1 GCA_002691345.1 Synechococcus sp. MED650
TGTGTCCATCCCTGGCAGGTGGAGGCGAACCCGAAACCCTCAAACCATGGCTGTTGTCACCCTCGCCGAGATGATGGAGGCTGGTGCCCACTTCGGACACCAGACCCGTCGTTGGAACCCCAAGATGTCGCGCTACATCTATTGCGCGCGCAATGGCGTTCACATCATTGACCTCGTGCAGACCGCTGTCTGCATGAACAACGCCTATAAGTGGACTCGTTCTGCTGCAAGAAGTGGCAAACGCTTCCTCTTCGTTGGCACCAAGAAGCAAGCCTCTGAAGTGGTGGCTCTCGAAGCTGCACGCTGTGGAGCCTCTTACGTGAACCAGCGCTGGTTGGGCGGAATGCTCACCAACTGGACCACCATGAAAGCCCGGATCGACCGGCTCAAGGATCTGGAGCGGATGGAATCCAGTGGCGCCATCGCCATGCGTCCCAAGAAAGAGGGAGCTGTGCTTCGCCGTGAGCTGGAACGACTGCAGAAGTACCTGGGCGGCCTCAAGAACATGCGCCGTCTTCCCGATGTGGTGGTTCTGGTGGATCAGCGCCGGGAGTCCAATGCCGTTCTCGAAGCCCGCAAGCTGGATATCCCCCTGGTGTCGATGCTCGACACCAATTGCGATCCCGATCTTTGCGAGGTGCCGATTCCCTGCAATGACGATGCCGTGCGCTCCGTGCAGCTGATCCTTGGCCGGCTTGCTGATGCCATCAACGAAGGTCGGCACGGTTCCAACGACCAACGTGGCAGCGACAGCGAAGGCTGATTCCCTCTGACCGCTAAGTTCACGCCGCTGACCTCCCCCAGGTGAGGTTGGCGGCGATTTAATTCCTCCTTTCTCTTCTCCGACCGATGGCTGCCGTATCCGCCAAGCTTGTCAAAGAACTCCGCGACAAGACTGGCGCGGGAATGATGGACTGCAAGAAGGCCTTGTCCGCCACCGACGGTGACGCCAACAAGGCCATCGAGTGGCTGCGTCAGAAAGGCATCGCAAGCGCTGAGAAAAAATCAGGCCGTACNGCAGCTGAGGGCTCCATCGGCAGTTACATCCACACGGGTGCCCGTGTTGGTGTCTTGGTTGAGGTCAACTGCGAAACCGANTTCGTCGCCCGCGGNGACATGTTNCAGNNGCTNCTNCGNNATGTNTCCATGCAGGTGGCGGCNTGCCCNAACGTNGAGTACGTCACCACCGACGAGATTCCNNANGAGATCCGNGANNGGGANAAGGCGATCGAGATGGGNCGNGANGATCTNGANGGNAAGCCTGAGCAGATGAAGGAAAAGATCGTNGAAGGGCGGATTGGCAAACGGCTTAAGGANCTGGCCTTGATGGAACAGCCCTTCATCAAAGACAGCTCCATCACCGTGGCGGATCTGGTCAAACAGACCGCGGGCAAGATTGGTGAGAACGTCAAGGTTCGTCGCTTCACCCGCTACACCCTGGGTGAGGGCATCGAAGTCGAGGAAAACGATTTCGCTGCTGAGGTGGCGTCCATGCAGAACGCCGGCTAATCCCATTGTCCGAACCGGACATCACACCGATCCACGATCCGTCTGAGCAACTGGCACGGCTTGAAAGGCTGTGCCGGCTCAAATCGGTGGCGATTTACAGGGAACAGGCGCTCTATCTGCAGGTGCTTCGGGATCTTCTTCAATCAGCAACCCGTCAGGCGCTGTTCAATCTTCTGGGTGAAGTCGATCCATCCCGCTTCAGCCGTTTGCCCGATCAGGCACGGCAGAACTTTCATCAGGTGATTGATCAGCTCACCAAGCGCTGCAGTGTCTTGCTCACTGTGGAGCAGCTGATCCTGCTGGTGAATCAAATGCAGCAGGAGCAGCGTCGGCGGCAGGCCCATGCCAGCCGGGTGATGCTTCAGAACCTCACCCGACAGGTGAATACANCTGAAGTGGCATCGTCTGATCCGGAGCCAGTCCGTGAAGAACCTTCGGGGTCGATTCAGCTGAGCCTCACGTCGCCTTTGGAGCAGGCTCCTGCTCCAGCAGACGCGCCTGCCGCTTCGGATCAAGGAACTGCCAACGGCGATCTGGACATGCTCCGATCGTTGTTTGAACTCGCCGGTGATGCCATGCAGCAGGGCCCCGTTGACGAACCTTCAGTTGGAGCAACNGCAGGGTCGACCTTGTCTCANGATCAGCTNATGCCCAATCAGCCTGATGCGTTGCTGCATTGGCTTCATGCNATGGATCAGGCGGTTGAACGACGCCTTCGCAACCTCTCCCACGCCGTGAATGTNCAGATGCTGCGATCGGGTCTTGCCCAGGCCCTTCTGCCGATCAACTTGCTCGAGTCTGTTCTGAACGGACAGGTTGAAACGCNGCCCACCGCCACCAATGTGCTCCGCCTGCGTCTGCCGCTTGCCGTCGGAGAGCTGGATCAGGGGATGGATGTTCTCTGTGTGCTGCTGCGTTGCAGTGATTTGGAGTTCGACAGCCTGCGGTTGCGTCACTGTCGCAAGCGACTGCGCGCTCATCAGCAGGAACTGCTCACAATGGTTCGACAGCAACGCCACTGGCAGCGTCGTTCCCTGGATCGTGAGGCCCGGACTCATTGGCAGACCCCATCCGATTCGACAACGCCGGCGAGCGGGGACTAACCGCNGAGCAGCTGTCCCTTTTGAANGGGTGGATGCTTCCGATGCAGCGGTCGCTCAGCCTTGAGGCAGACCGCAAGTTCCAGAACCTGCAGGGACGCCAACAGCGCTTCCATCAATTTCTCCACCAGCAGCTCTCCATTCCCCCGGCCCTGCCCCTGCCCCGTGGTGCTGNGGAGCGGATGCAGCGTCTTGCAGAGATGTTCTCCGGTTACCCGGATCTCAGCGATGCCCAACGGCGACGGTTGGTCACGGACACCCGTCAGTGGCTGCATGAGCTGCGTCATCGGCTTNAGCCTTCTGCACCGATGGCACCTCCCCGCCTGAAACTTCAGGCCCCTGTTGCCACCGGTTCAACGCNANTGTCCCTGGATAGTCCGCTTGCNCAGGTGCGCGGCGTCGGCCCGAAACTGGCCTCGCGACTGGCTGCGATTGGCCTGTTGCTGGTGCGTGATCTTCTGCGTCACTACCCCCGCGATCACGTGGATTACTCGGCCATGCGTCGCATTGAAGCGCTTGTGTCTGGGGAGAGCGCCACGATCGTCGCAACGATCCGTCGTTGCAATGGTTTTGTAAGCCCTCGGAATCCCAATCTCGCCATCATCGAACTGCAGCTGCAGGATCCAACGGGTCGGTTGCGGGTGAGTCGTTTTTTGGCTGGCAAACGCTTCAGCTCGCCCGCTTATCTCAAGGGGCAACAGCGTCTCTATCCCGTGGGAGCCACGGTGGCTGTGAGTGGTCTGGTGAAAGACGGCCCCTATGGCGTGAGCTTTCAGGACCCTCTGATCGAGGTGCTGGAGAGTCCATCGGCACCGGTTCAGTCCTCCACCATCGGTCGCTTGCTTCCGGTGTATGCCCTCACCGAGGGGGTGGGTGCCGACCGCTTCCGCAACCTGGTGAGTCAGGTTCTCCCTCTGGCCGGGAGTTGGCCCGATCCATTGCCNGAGACTCTGCGCACACGTTTTCACCTGCTCAAGGTGGCTGACGCGCTGACAGCGCTTCACGCTCCTGAGAACAGAGACCAGTTGGACCGCGGACGGCGACGCTTGGTTTTTGACGAATTTNTGCTGCTTCAGCTCGGGCTGCTGCGTCGACGACAGGCCTTGCGNTCGCGCCCTGGTCCGGATCTGGGCTTGCAGGGCAGCACNGATGGTCTGGTGGGTGCCTTCATGGAGCTGCTCCCGTTTCAGTTCACGGCTGCCCAGCAGAGGGTGTTCCGTGAAATCGAGCTGGATCTCCAGCGCACGGAGCCCATGGCTCGGCTGGTTCAGGGGGATGTGGGCTCTGGCAAAACTGTGGTGGCCATTGCTGCCTTGCTCAGCACCATTGCTGCCGGTTGGCAGGGGGCGCTCATGGCCCCCACGGAGGTCTTGGCGGAACANCACCATCGCAATCTCTGCCAATGGTTGCCCCAGCTGCATGTCACGGTTGAGCTGCTCACCGGTTCCACGCCAAGGCCCCGTCGACGACAGTTGCTCGACGATCTTGCCAACGGTTCTCTCAAGGTTCTGGTGGGCACCCATGCCCTTCTGGAAGATCCAGTGGTCTTCAACCGACTGGGTCTTGTCGTTGTTGATGAGCAGCATCGNTTTGGCGTGCATCAACGGGATCGCCTGTTGAACAAGGGCCTGCAACCCCATTTGCTCACGATGACGGCCACGCCGATCCCAAGAACATTGGCTCTGTCGATGCATGGCGATCTGGATGTGAGCCAGATCGATGAACTACCCCCCGGTCGCACGCCGATCCGCACTCAGATGCTGAAGGCTGGCCAACGGGAGAAGGCCTACGACCTGATNCGCGACGAGGTGGCCAAAGGGCAGCGGGCTTATGTGGTGCTGCCGTTGGTTGATGAATCCGAGAAGCTTGAGCTCCGCTCGGCGGTGGAGGTTNATGCNGAACTGGTTTCAGAGGTGTTCCCCGAACTCGCCGTTGGCCTCCTGCACGGCCGACTCAGCAGTGCCGACAAGCAATCGGTGCTGGCTGACTTCGCCGCGGGCCGCACCCAGGTTCTTGTGTCGACCACGGTTGTGGAGGTGGGTGTTGATGTTCCCGAAGCCAGCGTGATGATGATNGACCATGCCGAACGCTTCGGTCTGGCCCAGCTGCACCAGCTGCGAGGGCGAGTGGGGCGTGGAGCTGCTGCATCGCACTGTCTGCTCATCAACGGCAGTTCCAACGCTTTGGCTCGTCAGCGCTTGGATGTGCTGGTGCGCTCCACCGATGGNTTTGAAATTGCTGAGATGGATCTGCGTCTTCGCGGGCCGGGACAGGTGATGGGCACCCGCCAGTCCGGTCTTCCGGATCTCGCCCTGGCNAGCCTGGCCGATGATGGCGCAGTGCTGGAGGAGGCNCGAACCGCTGCCCAGCAGCTGTTGCAGGAGGATCCAGCCCTGGAGCGGACTCCGCTTCTGCGCCAGACCCTCGATGAGCAGCAGCGGCGCCTCAGTGGTGGCACACCCCTGAATTAGCCCCCAATCTCACCCCACTCACCGATGCGTCCTTGGAGTTCGATTCCGATTCATGAGTGCAGGGAGCCCCTCGAACCCCTGCCTGATTCGCTGTTCCGGCTTGAACCCCACCCCTACGTTGCGGTCGGTGCCCCCTATGGCGCGAACGGCGATCCCTTCCGCCTGCGTTCCNNTGTTGTTCAACGTCTTCTCAAGGCCGAGAAAGGATTGATCGCCAGTGAACCCGCCCTGCGCTTGAGCATCTTTGATGCCTGGAGGCCAATCGCGGTTCAGGCCTTCATGGTGGAGCACACCATTGCGGAGCTTTGTCGAGAACGTGGTGTTTTGCCTTCACACAGCCAGGATTACCAGCAGGTTGTCGCTGATGTTGGTCGNTTCTGGGCTGCACCCAGCCAAGATCCNGCTACTCCCCCACCGCACAGCACCGGTGCTGCTGTGGACCTCACCCTTTGCGACCAGCAGGGCATGCCTCTCGATATGGGGGGCGACATCGATGCGATCGGAGCGATCTCAGAGCCGGATCACTACGCCGCCAGGGCAGACGACGAAGGGCGGCTNTGGCACGGTCGCCGTCAGCTGTTGGCGGCTGTGATGCAGCAGGCCGGATTCCAGCAGCATCCCAATGAGTGGTGGCACTACTCATTCGGCGATCAGCTCTGGGCGTGGCGGTCGGGAGCGGCCTCGGCGATTTATGCCGAGGCGGCAAGAAGCGCTTTGACTTCCTGATCTCCCAGCTTGTCGATGTGGTCTCCGAACGATCGGCGTCCACCGGCCGCTTTCCAGCTCACCAGAAGGGGCTCGATCGTTTTTTCCANATCGTTCAAGGGCAGCTTGTCCAGGTAAGGGCGCGCCAGGCGTTGAAGATTTGGAGTTCCGCCCAGCCAGAGCTGGTATTGGTTCACCCCGTTGCCGACCAANCCCAGNTCCGCCATGTAGGGCCTGGCACAACCATTCGGGCANCCNGTCATTCGAATCANNAGCGATTTCTCGATGTCGAGTCGGCGGAGCTGCGCATCCAGGCGATCGAGAACGTCCGGGAGGATCCGCTCTGATTCGGTAATGGCCAGGCCGCANGTGGGCAAAGCAGGGCAGGCGATGGCGTGACGAGCCAGAGGTGAGGGCTCCTCAGGAACGGCAAAACCNATGGTTTCGAGGGCAGCCCGGATGGTGGCCCGCTGGGAGGTGCCGATGTTGCAGAGGAGCAAGTCTTGGTTGGCGGTGAGACGAATTTCAAGTTGGTACGTCTCGACGATTCGGCGCAGAGCGTGCTTGAGCTCGGTGTTCAGACGGCCGCACAGCAGGGGAAGGCCCACAAACCACATTCCGGCTTTTTGTCGGTGCCAACCGAGGTAGTCCTGCAATTTCGGCTTCGGTTCGTTGCGANNACCTTTGAGGNCACCTTTGAAGTAGTCGCGGCAGAGCGTTTCACGGAACCAATTGATTCCTNTGTCGTGGATCAGATACTTCATCCGGGCGTGCTTGCGCACCTCCCGGTCACCGTGATCGCGCTGCAGAGCCAGGATGGCTTGAACCACATCGAGCACATCTCCAGCTGCGACGTAGCCAAGGGGATCGGCAATCCGGGCAAACGTCTCTTCTTTGTTGTGGGTGCGGCCCATGCCTCCACCCACGTAGACGTTGCAGCCCCTTAGCTCACCNGAGGGATCGGTGAAGGCGACAAGGCCGATGTCCTGNGTGAGCAGGTCGACAGAGTTGTCCCCTGGAACCGTGACGGCCACCTTGAATTTTCGCGGCAGATAGGTGTCGCCGTAAAGAGGCTCGTCCTCGCTGCCGGAGAACACACCGGGATCGTGCTGGCGCTGGCGGGCATGACGGACTGCTGTGGATGGTTTGAATCGATAGCTGAGATCTCCATCCACCCAGAGATCGAGATAAGCCCCTTCTGCGGCTTCAGGACTCAGAAGATCAGCGATTTCATCGGCCAGTCGCCGAGCCACGGGATAGCCCCCTTTTTCAAAGGGCGCCGGTGGCGCCATCACATTGCGGTTGATGTCTCCGCAGGCGGCCAGGGTCGATCCGAGGTTGCGAACGATGGTGCCGATCACCTCTTTCAGGTCGGCCTTGGCGATGCCGTGCATCTGGAACGCCTGACGGGTGGTGGCCCGAAGGGTTCCGTCCCCCAGCCGGTCGGAGAGATCGTCCAGGGCAAGAAAAAGCTGTGCGGGAATGCGTCCACCGGGNCTTCGCAGCCGCAGCATCATNTGCCAGCTGCGGATCTTGTCTGTTTTGCGCAGTTCNCGGTGGTGCTGCTGGTAGCTGCCGTGGAACTTGAGCAGCTGAACAGCATCCTCGGTGAAGCGGACGTCATCATTCGCCAGCTCCGCCTTCAGGGGATCGCGCAGGTGGTCGCTGTCGAGCTTCCGCTGTTCCGCCTTGGAAAGGGTTTGAGATCCGCTGTCAGCCTCTGCCAAGGAGCCTTCCCCCAACCGTCATTGAAGTATCTGGAATGACCGTAGCGAAACGGCTTCCAATACAGTCGCCTGCGGCTCTGCTCGTGGCGTGACGACAACCTTTCTTCTTGAGATCGGCACCGAGGAACTTCCCGCCGATTTTGTTCGTCAAGGGCTGGCTCAGCTGGNGCAGCGGGTCACCCGTGACCTCAAGGAAGCTCGCCTGAACCACGGCAGCATTTCGGTGTTCGGCACCCCTCGNAGACTTGTGGTCTCCGTGGAAGANCTTGAGCAGCGACAACCGGACCTTGAGGAGAATCGCAAGGGCCCACCTGTGGCACAAGCGTTCAAGGATGGCGAGCCTGGCCCGGCGGCCATCGGTTTCGCCAAGCGATGCGGTGTTGAGCCTTCGGCACTTGAGCAACGGGANACACCGAAAGGCCCTTGCCTGTTTGCCACGGTTCGAACNCCTGGCCAGCCCAGCAGTGATCTTNTGAAAGATCTGATNCCNGGCTGGATCGATGCGCTGCAAGGGCGTCGCTTTATGCGTTGGGGAACCGGTGCTCAGCGCTTCAGTCGTCCGATCCGTTGGTTGGTCGCCCTTCAGGGAGCGGATGTGATTCCTGTCTCCCTCACTGGTGCGGATCCCGAGGTTTGTAGTGATCGGTTCAGCCGAGGACATCGCCTCCATCAGGGTGGGCCCGTGGAGATCGCCTCGGCCGATGCCTATGCCGANGCACTCGCAGCGGTGGGGGTGGTGGTTGACCGCAACCGCCGCGCTGCGCTGATTCGCCAGGAGATGACCGAGGCTGCCGCCGCTGCTGATGGGACACCCGATTGCCCCGAGNCTCTGTTTGAGGAGCTCGTGGATTTGGTGGAAGACCCGCGGATTCTGCAGGGNGCCATCACCGAACGATTCCTGAAACTTCCNCCGGAGGTGATCAGCACGGTGATGCAGGCACACCAGCGCTATGTGCCACTTGAGGTTCCAGGGATTTCAGACGATCCACTGCGGCTGTGTGCCGATGGCGTGCTCAGACCTCAATTTTTACTGGTTGGTAATGGCCTTGCTGCTTCCTCTGCCCTGATCGTCCGTGGCAATGAGCGGGTGCTGGGAGCGCGTTTGGCCGATGCCGAGTTCTTCATGGATGTGGATCGTCGCCAGTCGAGCAGTGTCCGGCGTGAAGCCCTGTCCGCTGTCACCTTCGCTGAAGGGTTGGGCAGCCTCCGCGACCGTTCCGATCGCATCGAGCGCTTAGCCGCTCTGTTGCTCCAGCAGCTTGGCCTTGATCCTTCAGACGAGACAGCGGCGAAGCGTGCCGCCCACTTGTGCAAGCACGATCTCGTCAGTCAGATGGTCGGCGAGTTTCCTGAACTGCAGGGGCTGATGGGCGGCAAATATTTGCTCGAAGAGGGGGAGACCCGTGCAGTGGCTCTTGCCGTGGTGGAGCACTACTTACCCCGTGGCGCCGGAGATCGGCTGCCTGCCACACCCGCTGGTGCTGTGGTGGCCCTTGCCGAGCGTCTGGAGCTCCTTTTGAGCATCTACGCCAAAGGGGAACGTCCCAGCGGATCATCTGACCCCTATGCCCTGCGTCGTGCTGGTAACGGCATTCTCCAGATTCTCTGGGGAATGGGATGGCGGCTCGACTTGATCGGCTTCCTCGAGAAGGCCTGCGCCGAGTGGGCAACGTTGTTTCCCGCTTTCGAGGTGGATGCTGAGAACCTCAAGGCGGATCTCTGTCTTCTGATGCGTCAGAGAACGGTGTCGCAACTCGAAGACGATGGTTTCCCTTCTGATCTGGTGCAGGCGGTTGCCGGCGAGTTGGTGTCTGATCGGAGGTTGCTTGGTGACCCCCTGGATGCAAAGGAGAGAATCCAGCTCCTCAAAGGGTTGCGCTCCAGCGGCCAGCTGGATGCTGTGCAGGCTGTCGTGCAGCGGGCTTCACGGCTCGCCGAAAAGGGTGCGTTGGCTGGCGATGTATTGAATGTGACGGATGTGGTGGATCCAGAACGCTTCGAATCGCCCAGCGAGCAGGCTTTGTTTGATGCTCTGCAGCAGCTTCAACCCCTTTCGCAACAGCGCCGGTATCAATCCCTTGCCGATGGCCTGGTGGAAGCCACACCAGCGCTTGAAAGCTTTTTCGATGGCGACAACAGCGTGATGGTGATGGCGGACGACCCTCAGATGCGGCTGAACCGCCTCAACCTTCTGGCTGTTCTTCGCAATCAGGCCTCGGTGCTGGCGCAGTTTGAACTGATCCAATCCTGAGGATTGGCAAAGGCTGGTTCCGCCGCTATCCAAAGGTCCTGCCTTTCAGACATTCATGGCCGATCAAGACAGCATGCAAGATCAACAGAGCAATCAAGCCCAACCGAACAATCAAGTCCAACAGCCGGTGGTCATCCGCCAGGGCGGCAATGGCCTTGGAGTTGTGCTCGCTGCGTTGATCGTCGCGGGAGCTGCGATCTACGCCGTCAACGTTTGGTCAACGACCAAGAAGGAAACAGCTCCTGGACAGAAGCTCGAGCAAGGAATCGAACGCATCAAGGAGGCAGCCGGAAAAGCGATGGAATCACGGCAGTGATCCCATCTTTAACTGACATCGTTTGACTGACGACGACGGGGTGTCGTTTAGGACACCCCAGCTTTTTGTTTGTCCTTGGAGGTTCCGGCCGCCTGTTGCTTGACCCTTTGCGAAGCTTCCTCGGCTAAGAAATCTCCGTCTGAACGTCCCACGGCGGATGGAACCGGCGTGTAATTGGAGGGGGCCAGGGCTTCACCGCGCAGCAAGCTGCCGAAGGTGCGCATGGTGAGCTTGATCTGTTGCCAGGGGTTCATCATCACCACCCGCTTGTACAGATAGCTGTCGAAGGTGAGCTTCTGAACGTCCTTGTCGTCGCACATCTCGACGAAGGCTTCGCGGGCCGCGTCGTTGCGGTAGAAAATCCTCTGAAGGATGTCGAGCACGGCGTAGGTGGCACCGTATTTCCGGTCCCAGCGCTTGAGGTATGTGGATTTGATCTGCTTCTCGGTGGGCACGTTGGCACCGCTGTTGGAGATCTCCACGATGGCTTCAGCGCACATTCGGCCACTCTTGGCAGCGAAGTAGATGCCTTCTCCAGAGCTCTTGGTGACGTAGCCGGCAGCATCGCCGACTAAGGCCATGCGTCCCACAACGCGTCGGGGACGGGGATGCTCCGGAATCGGGTGGGCTTCCACCTTGATCACTTCACCTTTAAACAGGCGTTTGTTGGCCCGATCACGGATGCCGCGCTGCAGACCCTTGATCAGACTTTGGTTCTGCTGCATGGTGCCGGTGCCCACGGCCACATGGTCGTACTTGGGGAACACCCAGGCGTAGAAGTCGGGGGAAACATCGGTTCCCACATACATCTCCGCCAGATCCTCGTAATAGGTCATCTCCTCAGGAGGAAGCTTGATCCGTTCCTGGAAGGCGATCGCCACGTTGTAGTCGCCGGCATCCATGGCTTTGGCGACACGGGAATTGGCGCCATCTGCNCCGATGATCAGATCAACGGCCAAGGTCTTCTGCTCGCCGGTTGGGCCACCAGCGCTGTAGTCGGCGTAGTGAATCGTGTANGGGCCCTGGCGATCGCTGCCGGTGTCGATTTTTTGAACCAGACCATTAATCAGNGTGGTGCCNAGGTCTGCGGCACGGTTGCGAAGAAACGCATCGAATACCTCACGGCGGCACATGCCGATGTAGGCGTTGTCGTCGTATCCGAGTGGATCCAATTTGATATCCACTTCACGATTGGAAGGGGAAATCATCTTCATGTTGCGGACCTTGCGGTCGATGATNTCGTCNGGNAGGTCGAATTCCTCGACCATGCAAAGCGGGATGGCGCCNCCACAGGGTTTGGCGTTGTCGAGTTTGCGCTCGAACAACCAGGTTTNAATCCCAGCCTTGGCGAGGACCTCGGCAGCGCAGGAACCGCTCGGNCCCCCTCCGATGACAGCAACTCGCAACATCTCAGCACGTCTCCGCTGGATTGTTTTTTGAAGCTATCACCGTCGGGAGGTGGTTGGTGGATGTCTCTGGCGCCCACCCTTACGATCGAAACAACACGCATCAGCGCCTTGGTTCGGGTCTCCTCCGCGCGACGCCATGAGCGGGAGGACATTCCAGTGGCCCGTCGTGCACGGCCACAGCGTCCAAGACGTGGAAATCGTGTGGCTGGTCTGTTGATCGGCTGCACATTTGTTTGCGGAGGCAGTGTGTTGGCCGTTCTTGTTGTTCCTCAACTTCTGGCGAGGCTGGAGCCTCCTCAAACCATCGAGGTTCCTGGTTTTCGGGAACGTCCGGATGCGGATGGTCGGTTGCTGGGTCACTTCCCTTATCTGGAAGCGGAGAGCAACAATTTGATTGTGTTTCAGCCGGGCATCGAAC
>NZHI01000079.1 GCA_002691345.1 Synechococcus sp. MED650
CTGGAGCATCACCGTCCAGTGCGGTTGATCCCAGGCCCAGCGGTTCAGCTGGCGCATCAACTGCTCGCGGGCCCCGATGTGGGTGGGAATCGTCTCCTGGATCAGGGCCAGCAACATCGGCTGCGCCACCGGCTGGGTAGGAGCATTGGATGGGAACCAGAACCCTGTGGCAATGGGAGTGGGTCGCGCCAACGACTCCGGCCAGTTGAAGCTGAGTGCTTCCAGTTGCTTGAGCTGCTGATCACCGCTGACCATCAGCAGATCGCAGCCCAGCCGCTGACTCAGATCGGCGATGAGGGCATCGCCCACCAGCGGCACCAGGGGGCCGCTGAACACCGCTGCTGGCTGCCTGCCCAGGTGATGGCAGAGGGTGCGGTAGTTGCTCAGAAACGACCGGATGTCCGCAGGATCCTGAAGAAACAGTCCGATCGCAGAGGCTTGCTCCAGGGCTGGATGCCCGGGCAGCAGCTGGGGATCAAGCCTGAGCTCGGCGTCTGCTGCTGGACCCACCGTGAGGCAAGGGCGTCCGTGTTGTTGGAAGGCGTTTGCCAGATGACGGCAGGCTTCCCGTTCGAGCATGCCGTCACTGACCAGAACGATGGTCATCGTTCCCGGAGCAGTTTCGAAAGCCAGCCGAATCCCACCACGCTGTCCCGCACGCTGCGCAGCAGGCGCCGGGTGCGGTGCCGTTTGCGTTGACTCGAGCGGGCTCCACCACTGCTGAGCATCCGCCGCCCGCCATTGGCCAAAGCCGCCTGCTGCCATTCAGCACTTCCCCAGCTGAGCGGGCCGTGATTGGCTTCCCCCAGAGGCGCTGCCGGTTGGTTCAACCGTTCCAGCAGCGCTTCGATGAAGCGGTTTGATCCACCGCTCATCAACCCTTGTTGTTCCAGCCAGGCTGGGTCGTGGATCACTTCAAAAGGATTGGCGCGAATCTCGGCAAAGGTCGCCACCGCCCCAGACGCGGCAAAGAAGTGGTTTCCGAGGGTTTCGGTGACACCCAGATCGCCCACAATTCGCGTGCTGATCCCCATGGCCATCGATTCCATCGCAGCGGTGGACGACACGGTGATCGCACAGCCGCATTGACGCAGCAACAGGGTGGCGGGCTTGAAGCTGAGCTTCAGATTCGGCTGCTCGCGCACCATCTTGTCGATCACGCTGGCCATCTCGCCATGACGGCGGTGCAGGGTGCTCTCGATGCTTGACGTGCGCGGTTTGAAGATCACCGGATGCCCCGGCCAGGCCTGAGCCAGCTGCTGAATCTGTTCGCAAAGAAAACGTCTTTGCAGGGGGTGGACGGGAATCGAGGGCTGCTCGAAGAACACGATCGAGGGCTTCTCGGGAGCTGTCTCCCGCGGTTTGGTCCGCCACAGAATCGGTAGGCCGGTCACCACGGCATTNCAGCTGTCCAGCCCAAGGGCATGGCGGCCGCGTTNNTAGCTGGCGAGATCTTCAGCGCTGTTGAGACAAAGNAGGTCAGCNCCTGAACGATCCAGCATTCCTTCCAGGCCGAAGCGGAACAGAATCCCTGGGTAAGCACTGATCAAACGGGGCCGGTCTTCGGCTCCGCTCCAGATGTTTTGAAGCTGCAGCAGGGCATCGCGGCTTCGCTGTCCGTCGAGCCCGAGGATGAGACCATCCACCGTGCNCGGCATCGGGCNGCAGAGCTGGCGCAGGTCATTCCAGTTGTGCTTCTCAACGCGGGTGCGGGGATCGATCCGCTGGATCTCCAGNCGCTGACGGCGCGACAGAGCCCGGTTGTTCAGCTGAAGCAGCAGCAGGCGGGTCTCTGCCCCTTCCTTGCGGCAGGCGGCCAGCATCGTCATGGCCAGCTTCCCGAACGAGTCGAAGCAGGCCACAGCCATGATTGTGCGGCCGGCGAGACGCTTGTGTTCTGCAGGCGCCATCAACTCCGGTTCCGGACNTAGCAAAATTACTCGGCTTCCTGTGCCGCAATCGTTCGGCAGAGGGCCAGATCGGACGGTGTNTCGATTTCAGGCCCGGGGTGCNTCACCACCACNGGGCTCCAGGGGGCGCAGAAGCGNNTGCCGANGCGTCGGAATNCCGCAGTGTTCATGGCGTAAATCGCGCCGGTTTCCAGAAAGGCTGGTTCCAGATCCTGGCGCCGCTGGCGAGGCTGCTCCGGGGCATGGTTCACGCCGCGACCATCNCTNCGCCACAGGAANCCATGCCAGGGGGTGACGGCGAAACTGCTGTTGAAGCCCCCGCTNTCCAGGGGCTTGAGCACCGCATCGATGTCGGCGCCTGTGGTGAAGGGGGAGGTGCACTGCAGAAAAACAAGCCTTGTTTCCAGGGGCCCCTCTTGTTCCAGGCTGTCGAGGGCGTGGAGCAGCGCTGATTCGGAGCTGGCGGTGTCGCCGGCNAGGCTCTTCGGNCGTCGCACGACNAGNGCTCCCTCTGCGGCGGCGGCGGCGGCAATGGCGTCGTCGTCGGTGCTGACGGCCACCCGCTGAACGGCCTGGCTGGCCTGGGCGGCCCGGATGCTGCGGCACACCAGGGGGATGCCTGCGACCTCTTGGAGGTTTTTGCCCGGAATCCCTTTCGATCCGCCGCGGGCCGGGATTAAGGCGAGCGCGCCAACAGGGGCTGCCATCGGNGAGGATTCGGGTCGTCCCGTCTTACCCGATGACCAGGCCTGCTGTGCTGCGGCTCGGAGTTCCGGCGCGAGGGATGCTCGTGCACCGCACGCTGCCCCAGTTGCTGGCTCCNCATCAGCTGGTGCCCGGGCGTTGCCGTGATGTGGATGCGCTGTTGGCCTGGGGNCGTCGCCCCAGTGCCATCGCTGTTGAGCGGCTTGGTCGGCGCTGGGGGCTCCCGGTTTGGCATCTCGAGGATGGTTTTTTGCGTTCGATCGCCAAGGGGCGGAACCATCCGCCGCTCTGCCTTCTGGTGGATGAACGCGGCGTTCATTTCGATGCCACGGCCCCAAGCCAGCTGGAGCAGCTGATTGGTGCGCCGATCAGTGCTGCCCAGGCGGAGCGGGCCCAGCGGCTGNAGCANCTGTGGTGTGCGGAGCGTCTGAGCAAGGTCAATCCACCNCGGGAATCCCCTGCACCGGAACAACCGTTCGTGCTGGTGGTGGACCAATCGGCAGGTGATCGCTCCATTGCCTGCGGTCTGGCCGATGCCTCACGCTTTCGCCAGATGCTGCAGGCTGCTCTGCAGGAGAACCCCGGTTGCACCGTGGTGGTGCGGGTGCATCCGGATGTGCTTCGCGGCCNTGCGCGCGGCCATTTNCTGCCGAAGGATCTTCACCATCCGCGCATCCAACTCAGTGCCGATGGTTTGCATCCGGCCGCNTTGCTGGAGCGGGCTGAGGCGGTGTANGTGGTGACNTCNCAGATGGGGTTTGAAGCCTTGCTGTGGGGCCGGCCGGTGCATTGCTTTGGCATGCCGTTCTATGCGGGCTGGGGATTGAGCCAAGACCGTCTCCCCGTTCCGGAACGCCGTCAGCAGGGAGCAAGCCTGGCGTGCTTGGTGCATGCCGCTCTGGTGCAGGGCTGTCGCTGTGTGGATCCCCATCGGCATCAGCTCTGCAGCATCGAAACGCTGATGNNCTCCGTTGGTTTGCAGCGGCGGCTGCAGGCGGAGCCCGCCTGCNCGTTGGTTGCCGTGGGCTTCACCCCTTGGAAACAGCGCAATCTGCGGCGTTTCCTGGCGGGATCCCCGCTGCGTTTTCGAGCGCCCTGGCAGGGGATTCCCCGNGCTNCCGAAGGNGTGGTGGTGTGGGGGCGGCGAGCACGCCCCGCCTTGTTGAAGGCNGCAGCGCANCGCGGCCNGCCNGTGCTCCAGGTGGAGGACGGTTTTCTCCGCTCGGTGGGNCTGGGCGCTGACCTGGTGGATCCNGTGTCTTGGGTGGTGGATCGCCATGGCGTTTATTACGACGCAACCACCCCCAGCGATCTGGAGCTGCGTCTGGCGACGGGNANCTGGACGGACCAGCAGCGGCAGCGGGCCGCGGCGTTGCGCCGCCGACTGGTGGAGAAGGCGATCACCAAATACAACCTGCAAGCGGCGGAACCCTGGCGACGTCCAAACGGGGCTCAACGCGTGGTGCTGGTGGTGGGCCAGGTGGAAAGTGATGCCTCCATTCGCTTTGGAGCTCCCGGCCTGCGCACCAACNTGGCGCTGCTCCAGGCGGTGCGGGCTGCAGAGCCGGAGGCNTATCTCCTNTACAAGCCCCATCCNGATGTGGTGGCGGGCCTCTGTCGCTCGGGTTCGGGGGAGAGCAATGCCGCGAACGTGTGCGATCAAGTGCTGGCCCAAGGCTCGATCCAGCAGCTGTTCGAGCAGGTCGATGCCCTGCATGTGCTCACTTCGCTGGCTGGATTTGAAGCGTTGCTGCGTGGTCTGCAGGTGCACTGCTGGGGGCTGCCCTTCTACGCCGGCTGGGGGTTGACCCAGGACCGTGAAGCATGCCCCCGGCGGGGCCGCCCNTTGATGCTGGATGAACTCGTGCATGGGGCGTTGATTGATTACCCCCGTTACGTGAGTCGGCACAGTGGCTGGTTCATCACGCCGGAGCAGGCGATCGACGAGCTGGTGGCCTGGCGGGCTGCTCCTCCCCAACGCCGAACCCTGGTGCAGGCNCTNTTCCGNCACTGGGGGCGGTTGCGGCGTCGTTGAGCCGTGTCAGGATCCTTCCAGTGCTGGACGGCGATTTGAGCAGGGGACGGGCGCCGGCTCTGGTGCAGGTGCGCATCGATGGGCCGGTCCTGTTGCTGATGGGGCCCATCGGCCTGTTCTTTGCNCGGTTCTGCCGCTACCTGCAGGGCTGCGGCATCCCGGTGACCAAGGTGGCNTTCCCCTTGCGGGAATTCGGCTTNCCTCAGGATGTCTGCGTGCCGTTCCGCGACGACATGGCGGCCTGGCGTNCGTTCCTGCGTGAGCTGCTGCAGCAGCGGGGCATCCGCCACATCTTNATGTACGGGGATTTCATCATTCCCCACCGGATTGCCATCGAGGAGGCCCAGGCTCTCGGNGTTGAAGCCTGGGTGTTTGAACTGGGCTATCTGAGGCCGAATTACGTCACGCTCGAGCGGGATCGGGTGAACGCCCGCTCCAACCTGAACCAACCCGCTGCGTTCTACCGGGCGTTGCCAGCGGTGGATCAGCTGCCGACTGACATCGTGCTCGACCCCGGCTGGCGATGGCGCAAGGCCTGGAAAGCACCGACCTTTATCCAACACGCCTTCACCCGCTACTCAATTATTGAGGGGGAGCACAAGCTTCAGCCCTCTCCGGGCTTCCTCTGGTGCCAGGTGCGGGGCTCATGGCGCTACTGGCTTTACCGCTGGCAGGAGCGGGCTGTGAAGCAGCGGCTGCTCGAACACCTCTCGTTCTTCCTGGCCGTGCTGCAGGTGTCCAGTGATTCACAAATCCAGATGGGGTCGCCCTACCGGGGCATGCACGACTTCATCGAAGACGTGATCCGTTCGTTTGCGGCCCACGCCCATGCGTCCGACCATCTGGCCTTCAAGCACCACCCTCGCGATCGGGGCTACAACAACTACTCCACGCTGATCGCTCTTCTCGCCGGGAAATACGGCGTGCGCGGCCGGGTGCACTATTTCCATGACGGCCCTCTCAGCCGTTATCTGCGCACCTGCCGTGGCGTGATCACGGTGAACAGCACGGTGGGTCTGCAGGCTCTTTTTCATGCTGTGCCCACCAAGACGATGGGGAACACCTTCTACAACCTGGAGGGCCTCACCGATCAGAAACCGCTCGATGCGTTCTGGTGCGACCCGCAGCCCAGTGAGCGGCCCCTGTTCTACCGCTTCTACAACCACCTGGTTCAGACCACGCAGGTGAACGGCAATTTCGATGGGGATTTCCCATTCCGGATTACCTTCCCGATCGGCCCGGAGGCCCGTCAGGCCGAGCCCAGCCCGACCCTGCCGCTGCTCAAACCCCGCGTGGCTCGTAGCCCTCTCGTTGTGGTGGGCCGCGTGCTCAGCCGACTGGCCTGGGCTGGTTTGGGCTTTGCCTTGTATGGCTTGCAGCTGCCGGCGATCCTGCTCAAGCGTTCCGANTGGGCCGCAGGGTTGATGACGTTGGCTTCTGCGGTGGCGCTCCGGGCCCTTGGCATTCAGGTGGTGGTGGACGACAGCCAGCCCTCGGAGCCAGCCGGCGTTCCTCTGGTTCACATCTTCAACCACCGCAGCCCCTGTGANGGGTTGGTGATTCAGGGGGTGTTGAAGCTGCCGGGCATGACCACGGCNCAGCTGCACCTGCGCTGGGTGCTGCCGGGTTATGCCGCTGCGGCTCGCAATGCCGGCTCCGCGGTGCTNGATCACCGTCAGCCCCAGTCNCGGCTGGAGGGGATGATGAACGCCTCGACCCTGCTGCGGGACCACGGCCAGATCATGCTGGCNCCCAACGGATCCCTGGTGACCCCGATCGAAGAACGGGTCTCCCCCAGCGCTTGGATGCTGGCTCAGCATTACGGGGGGAAGGTGGTCCCCTGGACCTTCAGNTACGACCAGCTCGATGCTGCNGTAGGNGCTCGCTACAAACCNNTGCGCCTNCTCNTGAACCGNCTCACGGCACCGCTGGGCACGATTCACTGTCGCCGCGGTCGCTCTGACGACCTCCAGCTCCCTGCCAATCCAAGGGATCGGGAGGGCTTCAGTGCGGCGGTGCAGCGTTATTACAGGGAGCAGACAACACCANGCTGATGTTGTGNCCNCCGAATCCNAAGGCATTTTTGAGCATCAGCCGTTCGGAGCTGGACTGCTTCAGCTGCACGGGGCCTTCGGTGGTGACGGCCAGCTCAACCTCCGGATCGAGCGGACCGGAGTTGATGCTCTGGGGCAGCACCCCATCCCGCAAGGCCTGAAGTCCAAGGATCGCTTCCACGGCTCCGGCGCCCCCAAGCAGGTGGCCGAGTTGTCCTTTGGGGGCGTANACCGGTAGGTGATCGGCGACGGCTCCCAGACTGCGACGCAGGGCTCTGGCCTCCGCCAGATCACCAAGGCTGGTGCCGGTGGCATGGGCCTGCACGGCGCAGAGCTCATTCGGCGCCACACCGGCGCGACGCAGAGCATCGTCGATCGCCCGGCTGGCTTGGGTGCCCTGGGGTTCGGGCGCCACGATGTGGTGGGCATCGCTGCTGCAGCCGCAGGCCAGTTGCCATCCCAGGNCCNCNCCGGCTGGGGTGTCNCCCTCGCGCATCATCGCCACCACGCCGGCGCCTTCTGAGAGCACAAAACCATCCCGGTCGCGGCCGTAGGGCCTGGAGGCCTGGGCTGGGGCGTCGTTGCGCAAGGAGAGAGCCCGCATGGCGGAAAAGCCCACCAGCCCGAGCCGGTTGACGGGGGCTTCGGTGCCGCCGGCCAGCACCAGATCGGCCCGGTCGTCGTTGAGCAGCATCTGCGCCAGCATCATCGCCTCAGCGCCGGAGGCGCAGGCGGAAACCGGGGTGTGCGCTCCTCCATGCAGACCCAGATCGATGGCCACCTGACCTGCCGCTGCATCGGGGATCAGCATCGGAACGGTGAGCGGGTTGACGCGGGTTGGACCTCCGCTTGTGAGTTGCGTGTGTTGTTCGTGCATCGTGCCCAGTCCGCCGATCCCGGTGCCGAGCACCACGGCAATCCGCTGGGGATCCAGGCCTGCAGCGGCCGTGCCGGCCATGGCCCAGGCTTCCCGTGCCGCGAGGAGGCCGAGCTGGGCGCAGCGGTCTGCCCGCCGCAGCAACAGGGGCGGCAGAGACGCGGTGGCGGAGGGAGCGACGCAGCCCCCGATCTGAACGGGGAGGTCTGCACTCCAAGGTTCCGTGAGGGCTGCAATGCCGCAGTGCCCTGCTTGGATTGCCTCCCAGGTGGTGTTGGCATCAGCGCCCAAGGGTGTGACGGAGCCCCACCCCACGATTGCCACCCGCTGCTGCCCTGTCACGGTCAGGAAGGACACGGTCAGGAAGGATCTGAACTGGATGCTGGCCCCAGCGCTTCGAGGTGGGCCTGGATGTCGCCAACGGTCTTGAACTGGAGCAACTGCTCCTCCGGTATCCGGATGCCAAAACAGGTGTCGGCTTCGATCAGGATTTCGTAGAACCCAAGTGAATCGATGCCGATGTCTTCCATCAGCCGGGCATCGGGGGTGATCAGGGCCGGATCAGCTCCTGAGATGCGGTGCAGGATGTCAACCAGGTTCCCCTGCAGCTGCTGCTTGTCAGGGAGTTCCTCCGTCAACACCTGCACCCGTTTTTCGTCTGGTTAAGGTACCAGCGGCACCCCAATTAACTGTTCCCTCGGTACCAGCTGAATTGCTGGTAGACCGGGTTGTGATCAACATCGATGAAATAGGCGAGTCGTTCAGCGGGGAGTTGGTTCAGATCGGTTGCCATCAGGATCTCGGTGATCTGATTGAAGTCCCGAGCCAGGGAAAGATCACACACCTTCGCTTCCATCAGGTTGAAGTACTGCCGCAACAGCACAGGCAAGCGGAACGAACTGCTTTGTTCGTCTCGGATCGCGAGCTCCAGGGCCTGGATATTGCCGATCGGATGGGGGGCGTCATCGGGCTGGATGGTGGCGATCGGGTGGCGAGGGGGCGGGAGCGATGGACCGGTTCGGCGGTAAGGCGGGCGCATCAGCGCACTGAGAAAGGCGGNGTTGACCGCATCGCTNTGGGCGAAATGGTTGTAGGAGACCAGTCCGTGCAGAAGCTTGTATCCCGAGAGCGCTGCGATCAGCAGGCCGCCGCGGAACAGCGCCATCAGCGAGTGGGGTTGGCGNTGAAACCGCTTCGCCAGGGCCACACGGCCGATCTCCACGTGGTGGCAGCGTTGGGCGAGAACGGCCTTGATGCCGGGATAGACATGCTCGAGGTAAGACTCCCCGCTGCAGGGAAGTTCAGANGGCTCAGTGCCTTGGGGAATGAATTGCAGCCNGGCGGCTCCGGCGAGGGCACCACTGCTGGGCTCCAGCAGAATCAAGTGGTCGTAGGCGCTGTCGCGGCCGTCGAGATCGCGGCTGCTGCCTGAACCGGAGAGTTGCTGGCGGTAGGTGGATTCCCGCAGGATCCCAACGGGATCGGCAATGGGCTCAAAGCGACGGCCTGCGATGAGATGCAGTTCCAGGCCATCAAGGCTGAACAGGAGCGTGTTGGCACGATTCGCCACGATCCAGCTCTCTGGCAGTGCAACGTCGTCCTGCGGGGCTGCTCCGGTTTGGGTCATGGGCTGTGTTGCCAACTCGCATTATGCGGGAGGATTGGGGCGTCTCTGGCTATTTCGCCCGTACCTACACCATGGTTGCCACCTTCCGGTCTGGTTTGTCTGCAGGTGTCACCGCAGCTGTTGTGCTGACGGCTCCCCTGCTCGGGGTGGCAACTGCCAGGGCTGAAGAGCGGATCAACTGGCTCAAGACCCCCACTCCGCCGCCGGCGCCAACGGTGAAGCCCCAGCCCCAACCTCAGCCGTTCTCCACGCTGCCGCGGCCGATCTACCGCTACCGCTTGGCACCGGGAGACCGACTGGTGATGTCTGTTTTCAAGATCGAGGGCTATGAGGCCCAGGTGCAGGTGCTCAGCGATGGCACGATCAATCTCCCCAGGCTGGGAACCGTGGAGGTTTGGGGCCTCACGCTGGAGGAGGCACGTCAGCGGATCACGGAGGGCTACAGCCGCTTCCTGCGCCGCCCTTTGGTGTATCTGGATCTGGTGGAGCAGCGCCCGATCCGGGTGACGGTGACGGGGCAGGTGCTGCGCCCTGGCGTGTTCACCCTGCCGGTGAATGGGCAGGGCTCGCAAAGCAGCAAGGAAGAACTGGGCAGCGGTGGCGGTTGGCCCACCATGGTGGATGTGATTCAGCGGGCTGGTGGTATCGCCGCAACGGGAGACCTCTCCCGTTTGGAGCTGCTGCGCCCCTCTCCTTCTCCTGGCGGAAGCCCCCAGCGCTACCGCTTTGATTACCTGAATGTTCTGCAGAACGGTGGCTTTGCTCCGAATCCGCTGATCTATGACGGCGACAGCATTCGCGTGTTCAAGGCGGAATCGCCCATCAATGCCGATCTGCTGACCACTGCTGCTTCGAACTTCGCTCCCGCCACGATCAACGTGCAGGTGGTGGGTGAGGTGTTCGCTCCCGGTGTGGTGCAGATCGGCTCAAGCGCCCCGCTCTCCCGGGCGATCCTGGCTTCTGGGGGAGTGACCCGGCGCGGCAGCGTCGCCCGCGTGGATCTGATCCGCATGGATGGCGAAGGCCGCACCACGGTGAAGCAGCTCCGGTACGACCCCAACGCTGTGCTCAGCAGCCCGGACAATCCCCCGCTGCGCAATGGCGATGTGGTGGTGGTGGACCGCAACAATCTCACCAAGTTCACCGATGGGATGAACGATGCGTTGCAACCGCTCACCCCGATCGTGAATGCCGCTTCGGTGTTCCGGCTGCTGGGGCTGCCGACCGGGGTCGGATCGTCCTCCCGCAGCCGCTGATCAGATCCCCAGCCGCTCCCAGATCACACCCAGGTTGGCTTGATGGAGTTCGGTGCTGAAGCACTCCGCCAGCTCGGANGCTGACAGCTTGCTGCTCACATCAGCATCGGCTTCGAGGTTGGCGCGGAAGTCACCACCGGTGGTGTTCCAGGCGCTGTGGGCATTGCGCTGAACCAGGCGGTAGGCCTCCTCCCGGCTCATGCCGGTGTCCACCAGGGCCAGCAGCACCCGTTGGCTGAACACCACGCCGCCGTACACGTTCATGTTGCGGCGCATGTTGTCGGGATAGATGCCCAGGCCCTTCACCACGCTGGTCATCTCCCGCAGCATGAAGTGCAGGGTCACCGAGCAATCAGGGAGCATCATCCGTTCGGTGGAGCTGTGGCTGATGTCGCGTTCGTGCCAGAGCGCGACGTTCTCCAGAGCCGCGATGGTGTAGCTGCGCAGCACCCGGGCCAGACCGCTGATCCGTTCGCTGCGGATCGGATTGCGCTTGTGGGGCATGGCGGAGCTGCCNTTCTGGCCCTTGGCGAAGTTCTCCTCCACTTCGAGCACATCGGTGCGCTGCAGGTTGCGGATCTCGGTGGAGAAGCGCTCCAGNGAGGCGCCNACCAGGGCGAGGGTCTGCACGTAATCNGCATGGCGATCNCGGGAGATCACCTGGGTGCTGGCGGTGTCGGGGGTGAGCCCGAGCAGGTCGCAGGCGATCGCTTCCACCTGCGGATCGGTGTTGGCATAGGTGCCCATGGCGCCGCTGATCTGGCCCACGGCCACATCCTGCTCGAGCCGTTCCAGGCGGCTGCGGTTGCGCTCGGTTTCGGCGAGCCAGCCGGCCACCTTGAAGCCGAAGGTGATCGGTTCACCGTGGATGGCATGGGAACGGCCGATCATCTCGGTGCCCTTATGGGCTCGGGCCAGTTCGCGCAGGGCCACGGCGAGGGCATCAAGTTCCGTGCGCAGCAGGGCGACGGAGCGCTTGAGTTGCAGGGCCAGGCCCGTGTCCAGCACGTCGCTGCTGGTCATGCCCACATGGATGTGGCGGCCGGCATCCCCCACGTGTTCATTCACGTTGGTGAGGAAAGCGATCACGTCGTGGCGCACCTCGGCTTCGATCTCGAGGATGCGCGCCACTTCGAAGCTGGCCTTGGCCTTGATCGTGGCGAGGGCCTCCTGGGGCACCCGGCCGAGGCGGCAGTTGGCTTCGGTGGCGGCAATCTCCACATCCAGCCAGCTCTGGAACTTCGCCTGCTCACTCCAGACGGCCCCCATTTCGGGGAGGGTGTAACGCTCGATCACCGGCGCGCTCGGTTGAACAACCCGTCGAATCTATGGGGCGACGCCCGGGCACAAAAAAAGCCCTTCCGAAGAAGGGCTTCTGA
>NZHI01000080.1 GCA_002691345.1 Synechococcus sp. MED650
CGCGAAGCGGGTCTGTATCACGACATCTGGCAGGCCTTTGCAGTGCTTCTGCCGGTGCGGTCTGTCGGGGTGATGGGCGACAAGCGCACCTATGCCTGGCCCATCGTTCTGCGGTGTGTGTCCAGTGAAGACGGCATGACCGCCGACTGGTCTCGTCTGCCCTACGACCTGATGGAGACCATTTCCAACCGGATCGTGAATGAAGTGAAGGGGGTGAACCGGGTNGTGNTNGANATCACCAGCAAGCCCCCCGGCACGATTGAGTGGGAGTGATGGCCTGGGATTGGTTTCGGCCCAAAAAACCAGGCCGCATCTTCCTGATCGGCCACAACAAGTGCGGCACCCGTTCGTTTCACAAGCTGCTCAAGAGCAACGGCTACAGCTCGATCCACTACGACAAGGGGCGCTTGGCCCGCCGGATTCAGGCGAATTTCACATTTTCCCGGCCCCTGCTGGACGGTGTGGACGAGTATTGCGGTTACACCGACATGGAACTGTGCGGTGAGTTCTACGCCTACAGGCTGTTTCCGCTGCTGGATCTGCAGTACCCGGATTCCTGTTTCGTTTACAACACCCGCGATGTGTCGCGCTGGGTGGACTCACGCATGAACCACCGCAAGGGCAAATATGCGCGCACNTATCTCGAGCGGTTGCAAAGCGCCTTTGATGATTCCTCGCTCACCCTCGAGGATCTCCGCACCCACTGGAAACAGGCCTGGGAACGCCATGACCGTGATCTCAAGCGTTACTTCGCTGGACGCAGCAACTTCTTCGCGTTCGACATCACGGTTCCGGCCGAACAGGCGGCGCTCTGCCGTTTTCTCAGGCGCCGGGGCTACCGAATCCGGAGCAACGTGCTTCCCCATGCCGGTGCGCGCACAACCGACACACCTGANNANTGATCAACGGCTGGCGAGGGCCTTGCATCGTCGATAGCTTGGGCCACTGGCCATGGATGGATGACGGCGACACAGCAGCAGGACGTGCAACTGCAGCGACGCCTGCAGCAGGACAGCATTCAGTTGGGTGGACGCACGATTTATCTCAATCCTTTCCTCTATTGGCGACGCTTCGANAGCAACACCGACCGCTGGCTGCGGGAGCCCGGTCAGCTGGCTGAAGATCAGATCGCGGCCAACCGNGGTCGTTTTTATCCCGAGCTGAACTGGGCTCAGCTGGATGATCACGCCACCGCCGTGCACGACGGGGCTGTGGAGATGTTTCTCAAGAGCCTGGAACTGATCAGCACCTTTCACCCCGAGCTGGGNTCCGGCCAGATGCTCGANGTGGAACGCAAGATGACAATCACCAAGAAGCGCGCCTTCGAGCGCTGGGTGGATAAGGCCATCCGGCGGCGCCAGAAGGATGAGACCCGGGAGCACCGCCGCTATGAGCGCAGTCGCNTCTGGTGTGCCTGGCGAGAGTGGATATTGCTCGACACCACCCAGAAAGCGTTGGTGCCGTTGGTGATGCTCATGGTGCTCAGCGGGGTGACCGGCTGGTCTCTGGCGGCTGGTCGGTCGGCCTGCCCGACACTGGCGCTGCCTTCGGGACAGACTGGAGTTCGCTGATTGGGCCCGATGGGCACTGACTCCGTTTCCGACAACCCNCTGGATCAACTGCGTTTGTCGTTGATGCAGGACGTCTTGCCCGTTGGCCTGGCGGTGTTGGAGCGGGCCCGTCGAGGGGGGCCNGGAAAGGTGGCGGAGGTTTTTACCGGCGGGTCGGACGATCCGATCGCCGACTTGCGTCAGGAGGGGGAGCCGGTGGCCCGTGGTGTNCGTGANCAACTGGATGCGGTCAGCCCTGGTTTGGGCAACCCGGTGATGTCGGTGTCCGTGTCTGTTGAAGATCCCGCGCCGGTTGAGGAGACGACCGTCAGCGAACGGGACGCGTTGATGCAGGCGCTTCGCAGNATTGAAGGGCGACTGGATGANCTGCGCCGCTGTTTGCCGGCCGACTGANCATGGCGGGATCCTCCCAGCAACGGCAGACAGGTCTGCGNCAGCAACCGATCGTGCTGCTGGTGGTGGTGTTGCTGTTTTGCGGCGCCATGGTCAGCCGACTGGTGTGGATGCAGCTGCTGGAGGGTGCACGGTTCCGTGAACTGGCCGATGAAAACAGAATTCGGTTGGTGCCCCGTTCTCCCATCCGTGGCCGCCTGCTAGACCGCAAAGGAAGGGTGCTGGCCACCAGCAAGCTCACCTATTCGCTCTATCTCGAGCCGCGTCTGGTGACAGACGACGACTGGCCGGATTTGCGTGATCGCCTGGCGCGTTTGCTTCGTTTGGAGCCCGATCTGCTCGATCAGCGCCGAGAGAAGGGTCTGGATCGGGATGGTTATCGCACCACCCTGGCCATGGATCTCAAGCCTGAGCAGGTTTTGCGCTTTCGCGAACAGGCCCTGGGTCTTCGCGGTGCGCAGGTGGATGTCGACATCCTGCGCCACTACCCCAACGGCACCCTGGCAGCCCATGCTCTGGGCTACACCCAGCCGATCACCGAAGACGAGTACAAAATCCTGTCGGAGAAGGGATACAAAATTCGGGATCGCATCGGTCGCACGGGTGTGGAAGCGGCCTACGAATCCCAGTTGCGCGGCAAGTGGGGCGGGCAGATGCTGGAGGTCAATGCGATGGGCGAGGTCCAACGCAATCTCGGTGATCGTCCATCGGAGGCCGGTGAGGATCTCACGCTCACCTTGGATCTTGATCTCCAACGGGTGGCCGAGAAGGTTCTCGCCGATAAGCCTGGTGGAGCCGTGGTGGCGCTAGAGGCCGCCACGGGTGCGGTTCTGGCCTTGGCCAGTCGCCCCAGCTTCGATCCCAATTTCTTCTCCAAGCTGATCACCACCCAGAAGGAGTACGACGCGCTTTTCTTCAATCCCAAGAAGCCGCTGCTCTCCAGGGCGATGAATCCCTACGACCCCGGCAGCACCTGGAAGCCGGTCACGGCGATGGCAGGGATGGAATCGGGCAAGTTTCCGCCCGACACCAAGTTGCACACCACGGCTTGCATCACCTATGGCGGGCACTGTTTTCCGGATCACAACGGTGCCGGGTTTGGCCACATCGGGTATGCCGATGCCCTGCGTTTTTCGAGCAACACCTTTTTCTATCAAGTGGGTGTTGGGGTGGGGTCTCGGGAGTTGAAGAAAGCGGCTGATCAGCTGGGTTTTCAGCAAAAAACAGGGATTGAAATCGGCTGGGAGGAGAGTGTCGGTTTGGTGGGGGATGAAGACTGGGCCGCCAAGGGCCGCGGNTGGACCAAGCCCGGCACCAGCCCCTGGATTCCAGAGGACATGGCCAGTGCATCGATCGGTCAGTCNGTTGTGCAGATCACNCCGCTGCAGCTGGCCCGTGCCTACGCCGTGTTCGCGAACGGTGGCTGGTTGGTGACCCCCCATCTGGCCCAGGGGGAGATCGATTGGATGTCGCCGGCTTATCGCAGCAAGGTGGCGATCAAGCCTTCAACACTGGCCACGATCCGCGCCGGGTTGCGCAAGGTGGTGTCGGCGGGAACGGGCTTCGGCCTCAACGGTCCGGGCATTCCTCCGGCAGCTGGGAAAACCGGAACCGCGGAAGACAGCACCGGTGGACCTGACCATGCCTGGTTCGGCTGCTACGCCCCCTATCCCAACGGCAAGATCGTGGTGGTGGCCTTTGCTCAGAACACCCCTGGTGGCGGCTCGGTGCATGCCCTGCCCATGGCCAAACAGGTTTTGGCTGAATGGGAGAGAACGCGAACGCTCAGGCCGCCGTCAGAGCCGGCTGATTGAGCACCGCTCGGTAATAGCCGCGGAGTTGTTCCGTGGCTCCAGCCCAGCCCCAGCGTTCAGCTTCTGTGCGGGCGGCGGTGCGCAGGGCTTGGCGCTCTTGCTCGTTCCCCAGCAGCCGCTGGGTGGCGCTGATCAGGCTTGATGCACCCCCATCGCTGCCGTCTGGTTCGTAGAGGCAGCCGTTAACGCCGTCGGTGATGATGTCGGGGATGCCGCCGCGGTTCGCGCCCACAACAGGGCAGCCGGCTGCCATCGCTTCCAAGAGCACCAGCCCAAGGGTTTCGGTGCTGGAGGGGAACAGAAAGGCATCGCCACAGGCGTAGGCCGCTGCCAACTCCTCGCCCGCGAGATAACCAACGAAGGTGGTGGCAGTGCCTTCGAAGTGTTTCTCCAGTTGCTGCCGGTGAGGACCGTCCCCCACCAGGGCCAGTCGGGCATCAGGGAGAGCTTCGAGGACTGGCTTGATCCGTTCGATTTGCTTTTCAGCTGAGAGGCGTCCCACATAGAGCAGAAGCGCTCCACGGTCGTCATGGCCCCCCAGGAGGCGTTGGCGCATCGCGTCGGAGCGCAGTTCGGGCCGGAATAGCTCCGTGTCCACACCCCGCTGCCAGAGGTCCGTGTGCTGGATGCCCTTGTCGCTCAGTTCCTGCACCATGGCGGTGGAGGTGCAGAGGTTGAGCAGAGCCTGGTTGTGGGCGGCTTTGAGCATTTCCCACAGCAGCGGCTCGAGCATGCCCATGCCGTAGTGCTCGAGGTATTTCGGCAGATGGGTGTGATAGCTGGCCACCAGAGGGATTGATTTGGTCTTGGCCAGCCAGATGCCCCCAAGACCGAGNACTGCNGGGTTCACCACGTGGATGAGATCCGGCTGGAAGGCGTCGATGGCGTCCGACACCGCTGGCCGCGGCAAAGCCAGCTTCAATTCCGGATACAGCGGCAACGGCATGGCCGGCACACCGATCAGGCGGGCACCCATGTACTCATCAGGACAACCCTCGGGGCAAAACACGATCACCTCGTCGCCGGCTTCCACCAGGTGCCGCACCGTCTTGGTGAGACGGGTGACGATGCCATCCACCTTNGGCAGGAAGGTTTCGGTGAAGAAGGCGACTTTCAAGGGCGTGACCCGATCAGGAGGCGGAACCGATGGCCTGCGCTTGGGTTTTGGTCCAAGCGGAGGTGCACAGGATGCGGTTGCGGTCGCAACGGTCGGCGAACTTGGTGGCGATCTCCACCACCTCTTTCAACAGGCCATCATCGAGGGTTGTGGGGTTCAGGCCCAGCTCNATNAAGCAGCGGTTGTCAACGATCAGATCGTTTTCAACCGCTTCATTGCGTGGATTCGGCAGGTTGTTCACCTGCGCGTTGGTGAGGGCAGCCACCTTCTTGGCCAGTTCGCCCACCTGNTGGCTCTCGGTCATTTGATTGAAGATCTTCACCCGTTCGCCCTGGGTGGGGGGGTTCTCCAGGGCGAGTTGCACGCAGCGCACTGAATCGCGGATGTGGATGAAGGCGCGGGTTTGGCCGCCGGTNCCATGCACCGTGAGTGGGAAGCCGATGGCGGCCTGCATCAGGAAGCGGTTCAGCACCGTGCCGTAGTCACCGTCGTAGTCAAACCGGTTGGTGAGTCGTGGGTCGCGGTCGGTGGCATCGGTGTTGGTGCCCCAAACGATTCCCTGGTGCAGATCCGTGATCCGCACNTTGTCGTTCTTGTTGTAGTAGAGGAAGAGGAGCTGATCGAGCGTCTTGGTCATGTGGTAGACGCTGCCCGGGCTGGCCGGGTGGAGGATCTCCTCCTCGAAGCGGCTGCCATCGGGCTGGGGNACCTCAACCTTGAGATAGCCCTCAGGGATGGTGGCGCCGCGGTGGGAGCCATAGCCGTAAACACCCATGGTTCCNAGGTGAACCACATGGATGTCATGCCCGCTTTCCACAATCGCGGCCAACAGGTTGTGGGTGCCGTTCACGTTGTTATCAACGGTGTAGCGCTTGGTGGCGCTGCTCTTCATTGAGTAGGGCGCAGCNCGCTGTTCAGCGAAGTGNACCACCGAATCGGGCTTTTCTTCGAGTAGGAGGTCGAGAAGCCGTTGATATTCGTGGGCGATGTCCATGTGGATGAACCGCATCGGCTTCCCACCGATCTCTTCCCAGGCCTTGAGGCGTTCGCCGATGCTCACGATGGGCGTGAGGGATTCCACCTCCAGATCGATGTCGATCTTGCGGCGGCTGAGGTTGTCCACGATCAGAACNTCNTGNCCTTGATCNGCNAGGTTCACNGCACAGGGCCAGCCGCAGAAGCCGTCACCGCCGAGAACGAGAACTTTCACCCCAAACTCCTGCTGGAAAGAGCGGAACGCTCATTCCACGCAAGCTACTACAGGGATTTTCAGCAGCGATCCGATCAGCTAATTGCCACGGTCACTGCCATCAGCGCCGCCACCAGCAAACTGCCACCCAGCATCATCATCAGGGAACTGCGGCCGCGGCTGCGGCTGGTTTGCAGGTCCATCACCTCCATCTGAGGTTCCTTGGCGAAGGCGTTGAGACGACCGCCGTCCTCCGTGGTGACCTGCATGGTTCGGTTGTAACTGCTCGGACCTTATGAGTTCAATTGCTTAGCGACTTGCTTTGTATCGCAGGCTTCATTGGTCTTCACCTCTCTTTACCTTTTGCTTTGATCAAGGGCGGACAACGCCGGTCTGTGGAGAGCTTGGCGAGGCCTGCGTTCGTCGTGGCAGGCGGCCTGAGCGGAATGCGGTACGNCCTGCTCTGACGGCTTGTCCCATCGCGTCNGCCATCGCTGCTGGNTCTCCNGCCAAAGCGATNGCGCTGTTCACCAGCACNGCGTCAGCACCCAGTTCCATGGCCTGTGCGGCTTCGCTGGGCACTCCGATNCCAGCGTCGACNACGACTGGAACACCCGCNTTTTCAATAATCAAAGCAATGTTGGCNGCATTGTTCAGNCCCTGGCCGGATCCGATCGGTGAGCCCAAGGGCATCACTGTGGCGCAGCCCACATCCTCCAGTCGTTTGGCGAGCAGCGGATCGGCATTGATGTANGGCAGCACCGTGAATCCCTCGCTCACCAACCGTTCGGCNGCCTGCAGCGTGCCGATCGGGTCGGGCAGCAGATGGCGGCTGTCGGGGATCACCTCCAATTTCACAAAGGTGTTGTCCTCCTGACCTGCCAGCTTGGCGAGCTCGCGTCCCAGTCGGGCCACGCGCACCGCTTCATCCGCGTCGGTGCATCCAGCGGTGTTGGGCAACATCCAGATTCGCGACCAATCGATGGCCTCCATTAACCCGGCATGGCCCGCTGCAACTGCTTGCACGCGGCGCACGGCCACGGTCACCATCTCGCAGCCGGAGCGCTCAATGCTGTGCTGCATCTGCTCCAGAGAGGGGTACTTGCCCGTTCCTGTGAACAGTCGACTGTTGAATGGGCGGCCGCCGATGGTGAGGGGATCGGTTGCGGGGGAGGTCGAAACCATGTCGCGCGTGAGCAAAAGGGCCTACCGTGGACCCATCATCCACCTTGATTCATGCCGTTCCTGCTTGCCATGGATCTCCCGGTTGGCAGCCAGGTGCCGTTTGACAGCAATCCTCAGCTGCCCCTGGATCCNATCCAACTGGCGATTCCCATGGAAATCGAAGAAGGGAACGTGGAAAGNTTTGATCCNGTNGCNCGNGCTGCTGNGTTGGCGTCGTCGTTACCGCGCCAGTGGTGCGGCACGTTTCAGCCTTTTGANGGCAATCCCACGGTGGANGTGACCCTGGATCTTTCCGAGCTCAAGGCGATGGGCCAGATGGTCGANGTTCGCGGCACCATGACGNTNGGGTCGGTGACGACGCCTGTGCAGGGCAATCTGCATGCCAAATCCGATCAACTCACCTTGATTCCCCTCGGCGATCCCTTGATCGCCGGTTTGGAACCTGGCGGTGTTTTCCTTGGANTGCAGGGATTCAGTCCAACCGGTTGGCAATCTCCTCGCTTGGTGAATCAAGCGGATCCGAGCACCGGAGTTGGNGGGCGTTTGGCGATGACCAGTAGTTGCCAAGAACAAGAAGAAGTTCCGGTTCAGCCGCTTTGGTNATCGATCACTTGGCGCGTTTCTGNAGTTTTTTCAGGCCCTTTTGGGCTGTTGAATTATCNGGNTCCATCTCNAGNACGCGCTGATAACAGGCGATGGCNTCNTCATCCTTCAAAAGTTTGTCTTGCGCGAAAGCGAGGTTGTTCAGCGCCACGGGATAATCCGCTTTCGCTTTGAGGGCCAGCTTGTAGTGGCGGATGGCCCCGTCGTAATCCTTCTGGGCGGCCAAACAGAACCCCAAGGCATTTTCGATCAAGGCTCGTGCCTCATCGGGCTCACCATTCAGGCGCTTGAGCGCTTGCTTCAAACTGGCTGCTGCCTGGGGATACAACCGCTTGCGCAGCTGCACGGAGCCGAGTTCGTAGAGATCAGCAGCCTGGCGGGATGCCGCTGATCCNCTTTGCTCGAGCTGGATNAANCGAGCTTCGTCGCGTCTGACGCGAAGCAGTTGCCGGCCCACGACCACCGCAACGATGGCAAGCAGGCCAACCAGGCCCAGGAGGTAGGTCTGGGGCAGCAGATTCACAGATTTTGATCAGCTCTTGGCTGCAGCCACCACGTTGGTGAAGCTGCCGGGATCCACCACGGCGAGTTGAGCCAGCATCTTGCGGTTCAGACGCACATCAGCCTTCTTCAATCCACCCATCAAACGGCTGTAGCTCACGCCATTGATCCGAGCGGCAGCGTTGATGCGGGCAATCCANAGGCGGCGGAAGTCACGCTTGCGGCGGCGACGATCGCGATAGGCGTTGCAGAGAGCTTTCATCACCCGCTGATTCGCCGTACGGAACAGAGTTCCGTTACCGCCNCGGAAGCCACGAGCCAGCCGCAGAATCTTGTTNCGGCGCTTACGGGCGACGTTGCCTCTTTTAACGCGGGCCATGGGAGTTGAAGNGTTAGATCAGGTCTTGTCGAACGGTCTCGTCTGAGTCAGGGCTCAGGCGTANGGCATCATCAGGGTCACGCGCTCCTCATCGGTGCGATCCACCACGGCTTTGGTGGCCAGATGACGCTTCTGCTTGGGGGTCTTGTGATCCAGCAGGTGGTTGCGGAAAGCGCGACGACGCAGGAACTTGCCAGTGCCGGTTGCTTTGAACCGCTTGGCGGCAGCTTTGCGGGTCTTCAGCTTCGGCATTGCTCTGCTCGTTCGGGCACAAACGACAACAATACGTCCCGNTGTGCCCNTCGATGAATGATTCGGCTCCTTCCGTTCATCTTGCTTCTTGGCATGGGTCTGGGCTGCCGCGCCCGAGAACAGGTGNATGCNNTGCAACCCGCTGCGGTTNAACAGGTTCANCGGGCCACGCACCGTTCCATTGCTGATCCACCGCCGGTTGAGGGCCNTCAACCGGTGCTGTGGGTTGGCTTGGACGATCANCTCGGTGCTGCCGCAACCGCCGCTCCCGTGAACCTNCGGGCTTNTGCTGGATCGCTCACCCTTCGCGACGCCACGGGGGAGTTANGGAGTGGGTCGGANTTNGCGATCACTTGGCGAAGCGTGCCTTTGGCCCAACCTGTGGAGCTGGCCCGCCGGATCGCAGGCCCCTTCGCCAGTTTTGAGTCGGCGGATCGTGTCGCCTCCCGTTGGCGTGCTCTGGGTGTTGCGGTTGAGGTGGCCCACCCCAACGAATGGGAGGTGTGGGCGCCGGAAGGAGCGCCTGTGCCGGAGGGGCTTGCCGTGCGCGACTGGCAAGGCACCCTCACCACAACGGTGGAACCGGTGTTGCAGACGCCGGAGGGGGGGCGCACCCTCAAGGGGCCTGTCTCGATTGAGGCATCCGATGGGCTGCTCTGGGCTGGCGGACGTTTTCAGGGCCCCTTCCGCTTGCAACGGGATGCCTATGGCAGCTGGACCCTGGTGGAGCAAGTGCCGGTTGAGCGGTACCTGGAGGGGGTGGTTCCCCATGAGATCGGTGCCGGTTCGCCGAAGGCGGCGTTGCAGGCCCAGACCGTTCTGGCGCGCACCTGGGCCTTGGCCAACAGCCATCGCTTCAATATCGATGGCTATCACCTCTGCAGCGACACCCAGTGCCAGGTCTACAGCGATCCTCGCCATGCGGGAGGTGCTGTGCGCGAGGCGATTGCCGTCACTGAGGGAAAGTTGCTGAGCCTCAACAACGAACCGATCAGTGCTGTGTATCACGCCACCAATGGCGGGGTGATGGCCGGCGGGCCGGAGGCCTGGGCGATGCAGCCCACCACCTACCTGCGCCCGAAACCGGATGGTGATGCGGGCTGGACCAGCCGTCATCCCTTGCCTCTGCAGCAGCGCCAGGCGGTGCTGGCGTTGCTGGCGGATCGAACCGGGGCCTACGGCCAGCAGCACCCCCGTTTCCGCTGGACCCGAACCCTCACCGGTGCGGGCCTGCGTCAGGCCCTGGGAGCAGCGGCAGCGCCGTTGGCTTCTCCCTTGCAATTGCAGGTTCTGGAGCGGGGGGCGAGCGGCCGTGTGCTGGCGTTGCAGATTTCCGGCAGCGGTGATGCAGCACCGGTCACCCTCAAGCTGGATGCCATTCGTCGCACGCTTCGCACACTGCCCAGCACCCTGTTCGTGCTGCAGCCTCAGGGGGCTGAACGTTGGTTGGTGCGTGGCGGTGGCTTTGGTCACGGCGCCGGACTGTCCCAGGCCGGGGCCATTGATCTGGCCTGGCGGGGCTGGTCCGTTGAGCGGATCCTGCGCCATTACTACCCAGGGACTGTCTACGGCCCGCTGCTTCCGCCGCTGCAGTCCCCTTAGAGTCCTGCCCAGCCGAGTGGTTGCATGGCGTCCACCCCTGGATCTGGTGATCACCGCAGGGTGAAGTCGGCAGCCTTTCTGTTCGCCTGCGGATGCGCTGGCGCGGCCCCGCATTGGTTGGATCCGGTGCGATCGCTGTGGCCGGCCATCAGCCTGGCGATGGTGCTCGGGGGATATGGACTGCGCACGGTGTTGCGGGCTGATCTGAAGCGGGGAGACACAGCTGAGGCTTTCGAGCTGGATCGTGAGGGTTTGCCCAGCCTGGATGTGGTGGTGGCGGCCCGCGATGAAGAGGGGGTGGTCACGCGCCTGGTGGAGCGGTTGACGGCCCTGCGTTATCCCGCTGATCGTCTGACCACCTGGGTGATCGACGACGGCAGTCTCGACCGCACGCCAGAGTTGTTGGATCAACTGGCGGAGCGTCATCCGCGGTTGAACGTGATTCACCGGCCCCGCAATGCCGGTGGAGGCAAATCC
>NZHI01000081.1 GCA_002691345.1 Synechococcus sp. MED650
GCCGTTACCAGAACGCATCCGGCACCTTGCAGCAGTTGCTCGACTGGGGGGTGCTGCCGGTGATCAACGAAAACGACGCGCTGTGTCCAGCGGAGTTGCGCTTCGGTGATAACGACACGCTTTCGGCGTTGGTTGCCGCCGCGGTTGGTGCCCAGCAGCTGATCCTGCTGACCGATGTGGATCGCCTCTATTCCTCCGACCCTCGGATTGATGTGAATGCACAGCCGATCTCCGATGTTCATCACCCTCGGGAGCTGGAATCGTTGGAGAAGGGTGCTGGTGATGGTGGGAGCTGGGGCACCGGTGGGATGACCACCAAACTCGCTGCCGCAAGGATTGCCACGGCGAGCGGCATCACCGTGCATCTGGCCGATGGGCGTGATCCGGCCCGCTTGGATGCCCTTTTCCAGGGAGGGCGAGGTGGAACCGTTTTTCATCCCCATCCGGAGCCGATTGGCAACCGGCGCAGCTGGTTGGCCCATGTTTTGCAGCCTGAGGGGGAGATCCAATTGGATCAGGGAGCCTGTGATGCGCTGCAGCACCGCGGAGCCTCATTGCTGCTCGTGGGTGTCACCGCGGTTCAGGGTGAGTTCGACGCCAATCAACCGGTAACCCTGCGCGATCCGGAGGGTCAGGAACTGGGCCGCGGGCTCTGTTCGATGGATAGCGAACAACTTCGAAGGGTGATGCAGACCCAGGGATCGGGTGCTCCATCGCCAGTGGTGGTGCATCGGGATGCACTCGTGCTCCGTTGTCGTTAGCCACGACTACGATCCGGCCGCCAGCCTCCGCCGCCATGCGTTTCAGCTCCCTGATCAAGGTTCTGCAGACGGGTGATGCCGGCCTGCGGTGGAGCCAGCCGGGTGCCGACCCTTGGCTCAGTGGTGCGGCATCCCTGGAACAGGCAGCTGCGGATCAGCTCAGCTTTTTGGAAAAAGGCAATGCCTTAACGGCAGCACTCGGTGAAAGCTCTGTTGGTGCGCTGCTTCTACCGGATCAGCAGAACCTCATTGATTGTGCGGGTGAACGGGGGATCGCCTTCGCAGTCTTTTCTGATCCACGTTTGGCCTTCGCTGAAGCATTGGATCGGCTGCATCCACGCCGGCGTCCTCTGGCGGAGCTGCATCCAACGGCTGTGATTGATGAACGGGCGGTTGTGGGGCCGGGCAGTGCGATCGGACCAAGGGTCTGTATCGGCGCAGGCAGTCGTCTTGGGGCCGGCTGCATCGTGCATCCCGGCGTCGTGATTTACGACGACGTGATCGTGGGTGATGGGTGTGAGCTCCATGCCAACGCCGTGCTCCATCCAGGGAGTCGCCTTGGGCGTGATTGTGTGGTGAATTCCAATGCCGTGATCGGTTCGGAAGGATTCGGTTTCGTTCCAACAGCCCGCGGTTGGCGAAAGATGCCGCAAACCGGCCTGGTGGTGCTCGAGGACGGCGTGGAAGTGGGTTGTGGCAGCACGATCGATCGCCCCTCGGTGGGTGAGACCCGGATCGGGGCTGGCACCAAGATCGATAACTTGGTTCAGATTGGTCACGGCGTGAGTACCGGCCGTGGCTGCGCCTTTGCTTCGCAAGTCGGCATCGCCGGGGGGGCGAAAATCGGCCATGGAGTCATCCTGGCTGGCCAGGTGGGCGTCGCCAATCGGGCCGTGGTGGGCGACCGGGCCATTGCCAGTTCCAAGAGCGGAATCCATGGAGAGGTGGCAGCCGGTGAGGTGGTGAGCGGCTATCCAGCCATCCCCAACCGGCTGTGGTTGCGCTGTTCCGCTGCGTTCAACAAGTTGCCGGACATGGCCAAGACCCTGCGGGAGTTGAAACGCGCCACCCCTCAGTAATCTCCAGCGATCATCTCCGTCCTGCTCCGTCATGGCTCAGCACCGTGTTGTTCTTCTGCCCGGTGACGGCATCGGCCCGGAGATCACCGCCGTGGCTCGCAAGCTTTTGGAGGTGGTGAGTCAGCGCCATGGTTTTGAACTCAGCTTTGAGGAGCAGCCCATCGGGGGCAGTGCCATCGATGCCACAGGTGAGCCTCTTCCGGCGAGCACGCTGGAGGCTTGCAAGGCAGCGGATGCTGTGTTGCTTGCTGCCATCGGCAGCCCTCGCTTTGACAGCCTGCCCCGCGAGAAGCGGCCGGAAACCGGGCTGTTGGGTCTGCGGGCGGGCATGGAGCTGTTCGCCAACCTGAGGCCGGTGAAGATCGTGCCGGCACTGATTGATGCCAGCAGCCTCAAACGTGAGGTGATTGAAGGCGTTGATCTGATGGTGGTTCGCGAGCTCACCGGTGGGATCTACTTCGGCCAGCCCAAGGGCAGGATTGAGGCCGATGGTGATGAGCGCGGCTTCAACACGATGACCTACTCCGCTTCGGAGGTGGATCGGATTGCCAAAGTGGCCTTCGAGATCGCAACCGAGCGTCGAGGTCGCCTCTGTTCGGTGGACAAGGCGAATGTGCTGGATGTGAGCCAACTGTGGAGAGACCGGGTCGACACCCTGGCGCCTGGCTACGGCGCTGTGGATGTGAGCCACATGTATGTCGACAACGCCGCGATGCAGTTGGTACGCGATCCACGCCAGTTCGATGTGCTGCTCACCGGCAATCTTTTTGGTGACATCCTCAGCGATGAGGCGGCCATGCTCACCGGTTCGATCGGCATGCTCCCTTCAGCATCCCTTGGCAGTGAAGGCCCTGGACTGTTCGAGCCGGTGCATGGGTCTGCTCCCGATATCGCCGGCCAAGACAAGGCCAACCCCATGGCGATGGTGCTCTCAGCCGCGATGATGCTGCGCACTGGTCTGAAGCAGATTGCGGCAGCGGATGCCCTTGAAGCCGCTGTGGACAAAGTTTTGGCAGACGGCTTCCGCACTGGCGATCTGATGGCAGAAGGCTGCACTCAGCTTGGATGTCAGGCCATGGGCGAGCAGTTGCTTCGATCGCTCTGACGCCAGGATTGGTGCAATCGGGCTTTGATCTGGCAAGATCGCCGGGCCTGTAGCCCTTGCGTCGATGTCGAAGCGTCATCCGGTTGTCGCTGTCACCGGTTCTTCCGGAGCTGGAACCAGCACCGTCAAGCGCGCCTTCGAGCACATCTTCGCGCGCGAGGGGATCACCCCTGCTGTGGTGGAGGGTGACAGCTACCACCGCTATGAGCGGATGCCGATGAAACAGGCCATGGCTGATGCCCTGGCCCGCGGTGAGAATTTCTCCCACTTCGGCCCCGAAGCCAACTTGTTCGACAAGCTCGAAGAGCTGTTCCGCATCTACGGCGAGAGCGGTGGCGGTCAGAAGCGCTACTACCTTCACAGCCCTGAAGAAGCTGCTGAGCACAACGCCCGTCTTGGCGTTGATCTCAACCCCGGCCAGTTCACCCCCTGGGAAGACATCCCTGCGGGCACGGATCTTCTCTTCTACGAAGGCCTTCACGGCGGGGGGAAGGGTGATGGTTACGACGTCGCCAGCCTCGCCGACTTGCTGGTGGGTGTGGTGCCGATCACCAACCTCGAGTGGATCCAGAAGATCCATCGCGATAACGCTGAGCGTGGTTATTCCGCTGAAGCGATCGTTGACACGATCCTTCGCCGCATGCCGGATTACATCAACCACATCTGCCCGCAGTTCGGCGAGACCGACATCAACTTCCAGCGGGTCCCGACGGTCGATACGTCCAATCCCTTCATCTGCCGGAATATCCCGACTCCGGATGAGAGTTTCGTGATCATTCACTTCCGCAAGGGAGCTCGCGAGAAGTGGGGGATTGATTTCAGCTACCTGCTGAANATGATCCACGACTCCTTCATGTCCAGCCCCACCAGCATCGTGGTGAACGGCGGCAAGATGGGATTCGCCATGGAATTGATCCTCACTCCGATCATTCACCGCATGATCGAAGAGAAGAAGAACCTGGGCTGATCAGGAACGTCGTTCAAATTCATCCCTACAGTGGGCTCATCTGAGTGATCAGGTGGGCCTATTTCTTTATCAACGCCCTCCTTCGAGATCCAAGGTGCTACCGGCACTCCTTCGGCACCGCGTTGGGACCGCATTGACAGCCGCGCCTTGATCGCGCTGGCACGACGCATCTACTTTGCATATCTCTCCAGCTCCCTCGGCGGGCAGGAGCCTGTTGGCGTTGTTGTGGTCATCGAACCACCCGAAGGCCGGGTTGTGTTTTGCGCGCCGGTGCTGTTGCCAGANGAGGAGTTCGTTGGGCTTGATCTGATTCGTGGCCGTAACAGCAGGGGGCGCAACCGGTGGAAGGGCTGATTCTGCTTTGGACCGCTCTTTTCGGAGCCTGTGTTGGCAGCTTCACCAACGTCGTTGTCTGGCGGCTTCCACGGCGGGAATCGGTGGTGTTNCCAGGGAGTCACTGCCCCCGCTGNGGNCATGCCATCCGCTGGCATGACAACCTCCCGTTGCTCGGTTGGCTGTTGCTGCGAGGTCGTTGCCGCGACTGTCATGCCCCGATCAGTTGGCGTTATCCAGCGGTGGAANCCCTCAGTGCGGCCCTGTGGCTGTCTGCCCTGATGGTGTGGCCTGCTGCCGGGGGAGGTGTNCCCNGTGAGTTNTTGCCCTGGGTGGGCCTGCCTCTGATGGCCTTGCTGCTGCCACTGGTGTTGATCGATCTGGATCACCTCTGGTTGCCGGAGCCCCTCTGTCGCTGGGGGGTCGTGTTGGGTCTGATTGTGAGCTTGGCCGGNGGAACTGAGCTGCTCGCGAGCCATCTGATCGGTGCGGTGCTTGCGCTCCTTGTTCTTGAAGCACTCAGCGCTTTGGCTGAACGGTTGCTTGGTCAGCCAGCTCTTGGTCTTGGTGATGCCAAGCTCGCGGCCCTTGGCGGNGCCTGGTTGGGATTGCCGGGGATCACGGCAGCCATGGCCCTCGCGGTGTTNATGGGGGCTTTGGCTGGCAGTGTTGGCCGATTGAGCGGTCGTCTGGGACCAAAGCAACCCTTCCCTTTCGGTCCGTTCATTGGCCTCGGTATCTGGCTGGTGTGGCTAACGGGGCCGAATTGGTGGTGGGATCTCTGGTTGCAGGGGCTGGGTCTTTAATGGTGAGAACCGTTCAGATTGCGTGTCTCTGTTCGACTGGTTTGCTGATCGCCGCAAGGGTCAGTACGTCGGCAATGTGAAACAGGAACCCGAGGAAGGAGATGGGTTGTGGAGCAAATGTCCCGAATGCGGTCAGGTGGTCTACCTCAAAGACTTACGGGCCAATGCCAGCGTCTGTGCCAACTGTGGGTATCACCACCGGATCGACAGCGCTGAACGGATCGCCCTGCTGACGGATCCAGACAGCTTTCAGGCGATCAACACGGACTTGTCTCCCGTTGATCCGCTGGGGTTCAAGGATCGTCGTGCCTACGCCGACCGACTTCGGGAAAGCCAGGCAGCCACTGGCCTCAAGGATGGTGTGGTGACAGGTCTCTGTCGTGTTGAGGGGATCGCGATGGCCTTGGCTGTGATGGATTTCCGTTTCATGGGCGGTTCCATGGGATCTGTGGTCGGCGAAAAGATCACCCGGTTGATCGAGGTGGCGACCAGCCAGAGGCTGCCCCTGTTGATCGTTTGTGCCTCCGGTGGTGCCCGCATGCAGGAGGGAATGCTCAGCCTCATGCAGATGGCCAAGATTTCGGGGGCCCTGGAGCTTCACAGGAGAGNGGAACTGCTCTACATGCCGTTGCTNACNCACCCCACAACAGGTGGCGTCACAGCCAGCTTCGCGATGCTGGGGGATCTGATCTTGGCGGAACCCAAGGCTCTGATCGGNTTTGCCGGACGGCGGGTGATCGAGCAGACGCTGCGCGAGAAGCTTCCCGANAATTTCCAGACCGCTGAGTACTTACANGACCACGGTTTCGTNGACACGATCGTTCCACGCACGCAGCTGCGCAGAACNCTCGCCAGNCTGCTGCGGTTGCATGGCTGTCACCCCAGGGAGCTCACAAGCGCATGAAAGGGTTCCTAACGGCTGTTNTGCTGAGTTTTGTTCTGTGGATCCTGCCTGCCTCGGCTGGACCGGTGGATTGGGTTGAGCTNCCCGCCACGGATGCCGGGCAGCAGTGGTGGGATCGCGGCAGCATCCGNANGGATCGTGATGGCTTACGCACCGTGTTGAGCCGGTTCACGCCGGCGTTGGATGACGACGGCCAGCAACGCAATGGCGAGCTGTATGTGATGCAGTTGGACTGCGCTCAGAAGCTTTACCGCGACAAGCAGGTGAATGGCATTCCACGCTTCAAGGCCCGTTGGGAGGCGGCTGGAGACGATGGGTTGATCGCTTCTGTGATCGAAGCTGTCTGCAACGAACCACTNTCCAGCTGAGATGCGTGCTCAACCGATTGGTGTGGCTGTAGCAGGCCTTGGCTTTGGAGAAAAGGTGCACCTGCCGGCTCTTCAGGCCAATGCCGATCTATGCCCNGTGGCGTTGTGGCANCCCCGCCGGGAACGCCTTGATGCCGCNTGCGCATCCCATGGCTTGCCGGGATATGACGCTTGGGATGCGTTGCTGGCTGATCCNGCGGTGGAAGCCGTGATTATCGCCACCCCTCCGGAACCACGGTTTGAGCTGGCTCGCCGCGCCCTTGAAGCCGGCAAGCATCTTCTGCTGGAGAAGCCGATCGCCNTGCACGCCGATCAAGCTATGGAGTTGCAGCGTCTGGCGATCGCGCAGGGGCTTTCGGTGGCTGTGGATTACGAATACCGAGCTGTTCCCTTGTTCATGCAGGCCGAACGCCTGCTTCGGGCTGGGAGCNTCGGGACACCCTGGCTGGTGAAGTTGGATTGGCTGATGAGCAGCCGGGCTGACCCCAGCCGGGGGTGGAACTGGTATTCCCAGGCCTCCAAGGGNGGTGGCGTGATCGGTGCTCTGGGGACCCATGCCTTCGACATGCTCGCCTGGCTGGTGGGTCCCGTGGCTTCGNTCACCGCCCTGAATGGCGTCTCGATTCGCGAGCGTCCCCATCCTGAGGGCGGAATGGCACCGGTGGATGCCGAGGATGTTTCGCTGATCCAAACCCAGTTGCAGTGGCAGGGGCGCGCGGAAGGGTTGGTTCCAGCTCAGATCAATCTCGCGTCGGTAGCTCGGAATGGACGCGGCTTTTGGCTGGAGATTTATGGCTCGGAAGGAAGTCTTGTTCTCGGCAGTGCGAATCAGAAGGACTACGTGCATGGATTCGAGCTCCGCTTTGCCCAAGCGGGTGAGCCTCCTCAACTGATTGAACCGGATCCCGATCTCGCTTTTGCAACCAACTGGAGCGATGGTCGGATCGCTCCGGTGGCAAGGCTTCAGGGCTGGTGGGCCAAGAGCATTCGCAGTGGTCGGCCGATGATTCCGGGCCTGTCGGAAGGGTTAGCCAGCCGGAAAGCTTGCGATCAAGCAACCCAGACTGCAANTGGAGTTGCGTAACGCGGGGTAATATCGCCGCGATTCGTCTTCGACGACCCCACCCCTTCGAGGTTTTCACCATGGCGCTCGTTCCGCTTCGGCTTTTGCTCGACCATGCCGCCGAAAACGGCTACGGCATTCCTGCGTTCAACGTGAACAACCTGGAGCAGGTGCAGGCGATCATGGAAGCGGCTGACGAGACCGACAGCCCCGTGATCCTGCAGGCCTCCCGCGGTGCC
>NZHI01000082.1 GCA_002691345.1 Synechococcus sp. MED650
CAAGGCTTTCACCAACTCCATGAAGGCCTTCTCCAGCACCTGGACCCTGGGCACTGGTAAGTCCGTCAAGTGGCCTGCCGGTGTTGGCGCCAAGGGCAACTCCGGTGTTGCCGGTGTGATCCAGAACCGTCTGGGCGCCATCGGTTACGTCAACCAGTCCTACATCAAGGGCAACGTTGTCGCCGCTGCTCTGCAGAACAAGTCCGGTGAGTACCTCAAGCCTTCCGTGGCTGCTGGTGCCCGTGCCCTGAACGGCATCTCCCTGGACAAGGATCTGGCTGGAAAGAACCCCAACCCCACCGCTAAGGGTGCTTATCCCATCGCCACCCTCACCTGGGTGCTGGCTTACAAGACCGGCAATGGCAAAGACGCCAAGGTTGTGCAGGATGCCTTCAACTACATGCTGAGCAGCAAGGCTCAGAACAAGGCTCCTTCCCTGGGCTTCGTTCCCCTGAAGGGCGACATCCTGGCCAAGGCCAAGGCTGCTGTGAACAAGATCGGTCAGTGATGACGATCTGAAATCACGGTCTTCCGTGATTCATCAACAGGAGGGCCTTCGGGCCCTCTTTTTTATGGGCCTTGCTTTAACGATTCGCCTTTTCTCACTCTTGGACAAAAGTTAGATCGTCCTTAACCGAACCTCTCCCGAGTCTTTGCCCGAGATGGATGTCGCGCTCCATACAGTGCCGATGTGTTCACGGAACATTCCAATGGTTGCGATTCCATCCCGTGGTCTTTCCCAGAAGCATGAAGGATTCAGGGAACTTCTGGAAAACAATTATCAGAAGCGCAATCTTGTTCATCTCACCTCCGGCAGTGTTGTTCCCCTGTTGAAAAACAGCGTGTGGCTTGTGCTGCGCGGCATGGTGAAACTTGGTGCCGTTTCCGTTCACGGTGATGAATTATTGCTGGGCTTGGCAGGGCCGAATGAGCCGTTTGGTGAACCCTTCAGCTCCGTTGAGGCCTACGAGGCTGTCACCCTCACCGACTGTGACCTGATCTGTCTCACAATGGCTGAGATTGAACAGTCTCCTCAGCTGGCGATTGCCATGATGGAGGCGGTTGGAACGCGTTATCGGCAGGCTGAATACATGCTGTCTCTCCTGGGTTTGCGCAGGGTTGAAGAGCGGGTGCGTGGTTTTCTCGAGTTACTTGCTCAGGATTACGGGCAATCCTGCAATGAGGGTCTGCGCCTGAACCTGCGCCTGACGCATCAGGATATGGCCAGTGCCTTAAGCACAACCCGTGTCACCGTCACCAGGGTGATTGGTTTGCTTCGCGATGAAGGCTGGCTGAAAATCGATCCACAGCGTCATCTCGTGATCTCGCATCTGCCACGCCGTTCCCACTAAAAAGCCGGCTCTGAATGCCGGCTCGCAACCTGAATGGGAGTGGTTCAGGTCAGTTGGGTTGGACGGTTGAATCGGAGCGGCGGGATTTGAACCCACGACCCCCACTACCCCAAAGTGGTGCGCTACCAAGCTGCGCTACGCCCCGTCAGATTCAAGTTATCACAGTGCATCCCGGCGTCTCAGTCGCCTCAGCATCCGTCGCGTCAGTCTGCTTCGATTGTCCATTCCATAGTGGAGAACGCGGAGTTCGGCTGCGGTTTGCCTGAGCTCTGCGAAGCTCATCGCAGCCAGGCGCAGTTCCGGCAGGGTTCTCCAGGCTTTGGAGCGCATCGGCAACGGGTTCTTCCCAGTTGCTTGTCCGAGATTGAGGGTTCCCTCTGCCATCCATTCAGGAATCAGCACCACGAGAACGGCGATCAACCCGTAGAGCTCCACTAACCCCCTCGGGAGGGGGTGAAGTTGACGGGGCTCTGATGGCTCGGGTGTCGCACGCACGGCCGATCTGTTGCAATACCCGAATGAATCCACCTTGGCATCTGGATTCAAATCCGACCCTGGTTGGTGGTCAGATTGCTGAAGGTTGCTGGTTGGGTTCGGGGGTGTCTTTCCACAACATCCCAGGGCCTTGCTGATCCGGCCGCGACACGGTGCTAAGCACCAACCCAATCACCAGGATGAGGGTCACGCCGATTGCCAGAAGAACCTGGCGGTCGGCCCACGGATCCCGCATTTCAGTTCAGTTGGATCGGTGTGTTGTCACTGCGCAGAACGCAGTGCTGAATCGACCAGTCGTAGGTTTTCCAGACCTTGTCTGGAAGTTTGTAAGACGCACCCTCGAAATCGCCGAGGATTGTCTGGGTGGGCATGGCCGAGCAGTAGGGGCGGCTCCCCGGTTTGGCGAGATATTGCTGGTGGTAATCCTCAGCAAAGTAAAAGCTTTGGTCTGCCAGGATTTCTGTGGTGATCGCTCCAAAGCCCCGTTGTTCGAGAGCTTGTTGGTAAGCGTCGCGACTGGCGAGAGCCAGTCGCATCTGGTCAGGGGTCGTGGTGTAGATGGCTGATCGGTACTGGGTGCCCGTGTCATTTCCCTGACGGTTTCCCTGGGTGGGGTCGTGACATTCCCAGAACAGCTTCAGCAGATCGCTGAAATCAACAGCAGGTCGACTCCACACCACACGCACCACTTCGGTGTGACCTGTGCGACCGGAACAGACCTGGTTGTAGGTGGGTTGATCCACCTGGCCGCCGGCATACCCCACGGCGGTGCTCACGACACCGGGTAAACGCCAGAAACCCTTCTCGGCTCCCCAGAAACAACCACAAGCGAAAATGGCTTCGTCCTGGTCCGCCATCAGCGGTGCCTTCAGCGGAGTTCCCAGAACGGCGTGGACTGATGCGGCCGGAGGCTCTGCACCGCTCCGAGGAGACAGCCAGGACGGAAGCATGACAAAAGAATGGAGTTTTAAAGCTTAGGCAGCGGAGTCGATACCGGTGGTTATTCGCCTGATCAATTGCTTACAGGATCACGGTTTCGGTGATTCTCAATTGCTGACTTAAATCTGATTGTTTAGATCTCGGCTGTTTCGTTGTTAATCGGGTTCAGCTGAATGTGATTCAGCAAGGTTGTCACGAAAGCGAATAACAGAAACGGCAAGCTGAGCACCAGAATCAAGCCGACGCCCACCAGGGCAAACAACGGTCTCGACGAACCCATCAGGGCAAGGCCTGAGGCCAGGCTCACAAAGATGACGGCCATCCATGCCAGCACCTGACCATAAATGTCTCCGAAGGTGAGCGTGCAGCGCACCGCAAAGGGAGATCGACTGGTCATGGGTTAAGAAAGCCTCCCCCCAGCTAAGCCACGCTTTCGCAGGTTGTCTGAAAGGCGCGGAGATTCTTCAAGAAGCCATCGCATCGAGCTGTTCAGCCGCCTGCTGACGTTCCCACAATCGTCTGTAGACGCCGGGCCGATTGATCAGTTCGCGGTGGTGACCCTGCTGAACGATCAACCCCTGATCCATCACCAGGATCCGATCACAGGCTGCAGCTGCGGAGAGCTGATGGCTGATCATCACAATCGTGCGTTGATCCTGGGATCGGATCGAATCGAGGATTGCTGCTGCAGTGTTGTTGTCGACGCTGGCCAGAGCGTCGTCGAGAACCAGCACTGGCGCTGAAACCAACAGTGCGCGGCCGAGAGCCGTGCGTTGCCGTTGTCCGCCGCTGAGGGTGATCCCCCGCTCTCCAACAACTGTGCTGAAGCCATCGGGGAATCCCTTCACGTCATCAGCCAGGCGTGCTTCCTCCGCTGCACTCTCAACCCGTGCATTGTTGGCATCAGGTTCGCCATAGCGAATGTTGTCGGCCAGGGTGCTGGTGAACAGGAACCCCTCTTGGGGCACGATCGCAACGTCTTGACGCAGCTCCTGCAGCGGCAGATGGGTGACATCAACCCCATCCAGGAACAGCTGGCCCGGCTTCACCGGAACCATGCGACCAAATGCCCGGGCCAGCGTTGTTTTGCCACAACCGACGGGGCCAACAACAGCCACCAGCTCCCCTGGTTCGATGCAGAAGTTGAGCCCATTCAAGGTGTTTTTCTGGGCTCCGTCGTATTGAACTGTGAGCTCTCTTGCCTCGAAACGGCCGCTGCGGCTTGGAGGCGAGGAGGCTGGATCGCGCTGCTGGGCTGAATCCTGGATTGTGGGTTCCCGTTGCAGCAGTTCCTCCACCCGCTCAAGACTGACCTGACCGATCTGGAACGTGTTCAGGGTGAATCCCAGAAGTGCTGTTGGGAACACCAGTTGATCGATATAAAGAATCAGCGCCACAAGGCCACCGATCGTGAGGCTTCCGTTTTCGAGCTGACCGCTGCCAATCGCCAGCAAGAGAAGCAGCGACATGGAGGAAATCCCTTCCAATAGCGGAAACAGGGTGCTTCGGGTTCGTGCCAGGCGGATGGCGCTATCCCGGTAGCGGCGATTGCGGTTGGTGAAGGCCTCCTGCTCGGCTGTTTCCTGGCCGTAGATCTTGATGGCTCCGATGCCGGATAGATCCTCTTGGATCAAATTGCTCAGGGCAGACAGCTCCTCCTGCTGCGACCGTTGCTGGCGCATCATGCGGCCACCGAAGAGGCGAACCGTGCTCAGCATCACGGGATACAGACCGACGGCCGCAAGGGTGAGCCAGGGGTCGATGGCGAGCATCGCCGGCAGGGTGAGGGCATAGGCCAGCAACGTGTTGGTCAGGCTGAGAACGGCGAAGCCGAGCAGGCGTCTGATGTTCTCCACATCACTGGTGGCTCGGCTGATCACTTCTCCGCTGCCGGTGGTCTGAACCCAAGTGGGCTCCTGCCGGAGCATGTGTTCGAACAGGCGTTGTCGCAGGTCCACCTCGACCTGTCGGCCCACGCCGAACACCAGTTGACGTGACACCAGACGAATCACGCCCATCGTGCTGGCCAGAAGCACAATCCATCCCGCCTGCCGCAACACGCCGGCGTACGAGAACCCCTCCTGCAGCTCATCCACAACGCTGCGCACCTCCATCGGAATGGTCACGCGGAGGATGTTGACCAGCACCAAGGCNATGCCGCCCAGCATCACAGTTTTGCGATGAGGACGCAGATAACGGCCGATTAAATCGAGACGGAAGGCGGCCATGCGTTCTCGACGTCTTCGCTGGGCTGGCCAACCTAGGCACNGAAGCGCTCGTCAGGCCTGAATCATCTGAGTGATAGTGGGAGAGTCCCCATCACCTGGCCCGGCGTGCCTCGCACCCGGGTTTTTTTCTGCCAGCCGCTCCCACGATGTCCTCGAACACACGCTCTTGGTCCATCACCCTGGAACATCTGTTGCAGGGCAAGAACCTCAGCTCCACTGATGCAACGGCCCTNATGCAGGCGTGGCTTGCGGAAGATCTGGAACCGGTCCAGACCGGAGCGTTTCTGGCTGGTTTGAGGGCCAAGGGAATGGTGGCGGATGAGCTGGCGGCAATGGCGGCGGTGCTGCGGCAGGCCTGTCCATTGCCCTGTGACCGTCCGGCCCTGTCGATGGTCGATACCTGCGGCACCGGTGGTGATGGTGCTGACACGTTCAATATTTCAACGGCCGTGGCCTTCACGGCTGCCGCCTGCAGCGTGAAGGTTGCCAAGCACGGCAATCGCAGTGCCAGTGGCAAGGTCGGATCTGCCGATGTGCTGGAAGGACTGGGCCTGAACCTCAAGGCTCCGCTTCCAACGGTTGTGGAGGCTTTGCCCGTTGCTGGGGTGACGTTCTTGTTTGCACCTGCCTGGCACCCAGCGCTCGTGAATCTCGCCCCGCTGCGCCGCAGCCTNGGGGTGCGCACGGTGTTCAACTTGTTGGGCCCTCTGGTTAACCCGCTGCAGCCTCAGGCCCAGGTGTTGGGTGTGGCGCGCCCAGAGTTGTTGGATCCCATGGCCGGAGCTCTGCAGCAGCTNGGGCTTGAGCGAGCCGTGGTGGTTCATGGCGCCGGTGGATTGGATGAGGCATCCCTGGCTGGTGTCAATGACCTGCGCTTGATCGAGGCGGGTCAGGTGACTGCACGGCAGCTTTCCCCAGAAGATGTGGGTCTCGTCGCAGCCCCACTNGACGCGTTGCGAGGCGGCGATCTGGCCACCAATCAGGACATTCTCCGAAATGTGCTTCAGGGGAGAGGATCCGAAGCTCAGGCAAACGTTGTGGCTTTCAACACCGCGTTGGTGCTGTGGGCTGCGGGTGTGGAAACAGACCTCAATCGCGCTGCNGCTCAGGCTCTGGCCGCCTTGCGTGAAGGCAAGGCATGGGAGCGACTCGAGGCCCTGCGGGTGGAGCTGGACCGCGGGAATGGACAATGAATCTTTGAACACACCCGCAACTGTTTTCCATGCCCGATTCCCCATCCGGCAAGGCTCATCTCGTGCTCGCGGATGGCACGGTGCTCATTGGGGTCGGTTTCGGCCATCGGGGCTCTGCTGTTGGTGAAGTTGTGTTCAACACNGGAATGACCGGATATCAGGAGGTTCTGACNGATCCTTCTTATTCCGGTCAACTGGTGACCTTCACGTACCCGGAACTCGGCAACACCGGTGTGAACGCGGATGANCANGAGGCNGATCATCCCCACGCCAAAGGTGTGATCGCCCGTCAATTGGCTCCCCTCCCCAGCAACTGGCGCTGTGAACAACCTCTGGAGGATTGGATGAAGGCCCATCGTCTGGTGGGTATCAGNGGGTTGGACACGCGTGCCTTGGTGCGTCATCTGCGCGAAGCGGGTGCGATGAATGGNGTGATCAGCAGTGACGGCCGCTCTCCAGCTGAGCTGTTTGAGGAGTTGAGCAGCGTTCCATCCATGCAGGGGCTCAACCTTGCTNATCGGGTCTCAACGCGACAGCCCTACCAGTGGAACGANGCCTGCAGGGTTGGTTTCGATCAGAGGCTGCACAAGCGCAGTGATGGGCGGTTCAAGGTTGTGGCGATTGACTTCGGCATCAAACGCGCCATCCTCGATCGCTTGGTCGCCCATGGTTGCGACGTCACGGTTCTCCCTGCCGATGCGGATGCCGCGACGGTGCGTTCTTACCAGCCCGAGGGTGTGTTTCTCTCCAACGGACCTGGAGATCCCGCTGCGGTGACCCAGGGCATCGCTCTTGCACAGGCCTTGCTGGACGAGCCGGATCTACCGCTGTTCGGGATCTGCCTTGGACACCAGATCCTCGGTCTTGCCATGGGGGGGCAAACGTTCAAGCTCGCCTATGGCCATCGCGGCCTCAATCACCCCTGCGGCACCACGGGCCAGGTGGAGATCACCAGTCAGAACCATGGCTTCGCATTGGATGCCGATTCTCTGGCTGCTGAGGCCATCGAGGTCACGCACTTCAACCTCAATGACCGAACGGTTGCGGCTATCGCACATCGCAACAAGCCCGTCTTTGGGGTTCAGTACCACCCAGAAGCCAGTCCAGGGCCCCATGATGCCGATCATCACTTTTCCCGTTTCGTGTCGCTGATGGCGGATCGTCGCCGTTGAGGTGGTAACACCCCAGCAGCATCACTACACTTCGGGCCGAGCGTGTCTGGGGGGCTTGATCCCATCAGCGAACTGCAACGACTGACCGTCTCCCTGCGGGGCGGATTCGAACAGAAAAACGGTTGTCTGGTGTTTCATTTCACCGGACAACTCGATGCTTACTCCGAAAAGCAGTTTATGGAGTACGTGGTGGATGTTTTGAAGGCGAGCAAACTTCCAGCCGTGCTTGATCTGAGCAAGATTGATTTTCTTGATTCATCGGGGCTTGGAGCACTGGTTCAACTGGCCAAGCAGTGCACAGATGCCAAGCGTTCTTTCGTGTTGGTTGGCAACACACGAGTAGCGCAGACCATCAAGTTGGTGCGCCTGGAGGGCTTCCTNCACCTCGTTCCAGACCTTTCAACGGNTCTCGATCAGCTGGCGGCTTGACGGATTGGATCCGCAACCACTCCCCTGGTGATGGGGAGCCCTTGGGTCCTCTCCAGCTTGCATGGATTGGTGATGCGGTCTGGGAGCTGCATCAGAGGTTGCGCCATGGCTCCCGCCCGAACCGTTCGCAGACCNTGCACCGTGCCGTGGTGGCTGATGTGAGGGCAGACGCNCAATCCCGCCTGTTGGAGTGGCTNGAGGAGCAACAGCTTCTTGATGCGCANGAACAGGATTTGGTCCGTCGCGGCCGGAACAATGCTGGCCGTGGTCCGCGGCGATCGGAGGCAGCGGTGTATGGAAGGGCCACGGGATTTGAGACAATGGTTGGCTGGCTGTTTCTCAACAATCCAGTTCGGCTTGCAGAACTCTTCGATCAACTGGAGAAAGCCGGAACCAACCCATAACGTCGCCTAGACCCCCCATGAGCCCTCGCTTTGAACGTCGTTCCGGCGGCCCCTCCCGCGATGGCCGCTCAGGGCCAGGCAGTGGGGGTCGGCCGCCGTCCGGACGCCCCCCNGTCAGTCGCCGATCTGATGGCAATCGCTCCTCCTATGGAGGTCGCTCGGACGACACCCGTGGATCTCGGAGCGGAGATTGGCAGCGCACCAACAATGGCGATCGGGATCGGGATNNNNATCGGGATAANGNTCGGGATTGGTCTCGGG
>NZHI01000083.1 GCA_002691345.1 Synechococcus sp. MED650
CTTCAAGCAGATCCAGGACGCCGGCATCACACCGGCCAATGGCTACTACGTGATGAGTTATTCCATCGCGGAAGAAGAGATCAGCACCATTGGACCTGAGTTCCTCGAGGGTCACTACGGCGCTTGGAACTACATGATGTCGATCGACACCCCGGCATCCAAGAAGTTCGCGGCTGATTTCAAGGCCAAGTACGGCGAAGACCGTCAGGTGGCTGACCCTCAGGAGTCGGCATACAACATGGTCTACCTCTGGAAGGCCGCTGTTGAGAAAGCCAACAGCTTCGACGACGACAAGGTGCGTGAAGCTCTGGTCGGCATCGAATTCGATGCACCTCAGGGTCCTGTGAAGGTGATGCCCAACCATCACCTGTCCCAGACCGTTCGCATCGGTCAGATCACCAAGGATGGTCAATTCGAGATTCTCGAATCCACCGATGGCCCAGTGGCTCCTCAGGCCTGGAACCAGTTCGAGCCCAGCTCCAAGGGCTTCGCTTGCGACTGGACCGATGCCGCCAAGGGTGAGAAGTACAAGCTCTGATCTTCGGTTCACCGCCTGATCTCTCTTGACGGAGGAGCCCGGCGACGGGCTCCTCCTTTTTGTCTTTTCACTGAACGCTTCGTTTCAGATTTCTGTGCAACTGATTCTTGAAAGCCTGTTCAACGGTGTTGCCATCGGCTCAGTGCTGTTGATTGCTGCCCTCGGACTAGCGATCGTGTTCGGCCTGATGGGCGTGATCAACCTCGCCCATGGCGAGCTGATCATGCTCGGTGCTTACACCACCTACGTGGTGCAGCTGATTTTCAAACTTCCTGCGCTGCAGCCCGTCTACGGCGCCTACGTGCTCGTTTCGATTCCATTGGCGTTCATCGTCAGTGGAGTGGTCGGCATCCTGTTGGAACGCACGGTGATCAGGCGTCTCTACGGCAATCCGCTGGAAACGTTGTTGGCCACGTGGGGCGTCAGCCTGATTCTTCAGCAGTTTGTGCGCAGTGTTCCGCTGGCCCATGCCGCCGGTTTGATGCTGGCTCTTGTGCTCGGTTTTGGCCTGCCGCTGGTCCTGCCCGAGCGTCTGTTGGCAGGACCGCGTGCTCGGCTGGTTCGGGCCAGCACCTGGGCCGTTTCTGCTTTAGGTGGGGTTCTGCTGGCTGGAGGTCTTTCCTCTCAGATCAGCCGCATTGCCCGAGCTACCTCGCGCAATGTGGATGTCACCGCGCCCAAATGGATGCGGGGCGGCATCGAATACTTCGACATCACCTTCCCGGTGCCGCGGCTCGTGATCATCGTGATCACAATCATTGCGGTTGTCGGCGTCACCTGGTTTCTCAACCGCAGTGTGTGGGGGATGCGGATTCGGGCTGTGACCCAAAACCGGTCCATGAGCGATTGCCTCGGCATTCCGACCGACACCGTGGATGTGCTGACTTTCGGCATCGGTTCCGGCTTGGCCGGTGTTGCTGGAGTGGCCGTGTCGCTGCTGGGTTCGGTGGGTCCCAACGTGGGCGGTTCTTACATCGTTGGCTGCTTCATGGTGGTCGTGCTCGGTGGAGTGGGGAACCTGCTTGGCACGGTGGTTGCCTCTTTTGCCATCGGTCTGATGACCGATCTGATCGGCGCTGGTCGTTTGCTCACGATCTGGCCCGATATGCCCGAGCCCCTGGCGGGTGCGGTGTCGTTCTTTGCCACGACGAGCATGGCCCAGGTGATGGTGTTTGCCCTGATTGTGGTGTTTCTGCAGTTCCGTCCTGCCGGGTTGTTCCCGCAGAAGGGACGCATGGTGGAGGCCTGATTCATGTTTGAAGCGTTTCAACAACGCCGCTGGCCCCTGGTGCTTCTTTGGGTGGTGATCATCGCGGCGATTGTGGCGGCACCGTCGGTGCTGCCTGTGTTCCGATTGAATCTTCTTGGCCGATTTCTGGCGTTGTCAATCGTTGCCCTTGGCATCGATCTGATCTGGGGTTTCACCGGTTTGCTGAGCCTCGGCCAAGGCATTTTCTTTGCCCTGGGTGGTTATGCAGCGGCGATGTATCTGCAGCTCAACAGCTCTGCAGATCTTCCGAATGGCATCCCCGAATTCTTCAGCCTTTACGGCGTGGATCGGTTGCCGGCGTTCTGGGAGCCGTTCCATTCTCCGCTGGTCACGTTGATTGCGATCTGGTTGATTCCAGCGGTCTTGGCTGCTCTGCTGGGCAATCTGGTGTTCCGCAACCGGATCAAGGGGGTCTACTTCTCGATCCTGACCCAGGCGGCTTTGCTGGTGTTTTTCAACTTCTTCAATGGCCAGCAGAAACTGATCAACGGCACCAACGGTCTCAAAACCGATGTCACCCAGTTGTTTGGCCAGATGGTGGGCTCCCCGGAAATGCAGCGTGGCTTCTTCTGGCTCACCGCCGTTGTGGTGATCCTGGCCTGGTTGTTTCTGCGCTGGGTTGTGCGTGGCCGCTTTGGTGATGTGCTCATTGCGATTCGCGATGACGAACCGCGTCTCCGTTTTGCGGGATACAACCCCACCTTGTTCAAGACGATTGTTTTTGCCATGGCCGGTGGTTTGGCCGGGATTGGCGGTGCTCTCTACACCGTGCAATCCGGCATCGTCTCGCCGCAGTACATGACCGTTCCTTTTTCCATCGAGATGGTGATCTGGGTGGCGGTTGGTGGTCGCGGCACGTTGGTTGGCGCCATTCTCGGTGCCGTAGTGATCAACTACGCCAAGAGTCTTGTCAGCGAAGCTCTTCCCCAGAGCTGGTTGTTCATCCAGGGCGGTTTGTTCATTCTTGTGGTCACCGCATTGCCGGAGGGGGTGATCGGTTGGTTCCGCGGAGAAGGTCCGAGTAACTGGCTCAACCGTCTGGGGATCGCTCGGCGTAGCACCACCTATCCACGTCTCGATCAGGAAGGCCAGGAGGAGGTTCAGCCATGACCCAAGCGCTGTTGGAATTGCGCCAGATCACCGTCAGCTTTGATGGATTCTTGGCTTTGCGTGAGCTCAATCTGAGCCTGCAACCCGGCGAACTCCGGGCCGTGATTGGTCCCAATGGGGCTGGCAAGACCACATTTTTGGATGTGATCACAGGTAAGACCGCTCCTACGGAAGGGGATGTGGTGTTCAAGGGGCGTTCTCTTGTTGGTCGGCGGGAACATCGCATTGCCCGTCTGGGGGTTGGGCGCAAATTCCAGAGTCCCAGGGTGTTTGAGAAACTCACGGTTCAGGACAATCTGGCGCTCGCCGTGAGCCAGCCCAAACAGCCCTGGTCGTTGTTGTTCGGCGGACTCAACGCCAAGCAACGGGATCGCGTGCAGCACCTGATGGGCATCGTCAACCTTCAGCACCGGTCTCACTGGGCCGCTGGTTCCTTGTCTCATGGACAGAAGCAGTGGCTCGAGATCGCGATGTTGGTGGGGCAGGACCCGGATCTGTTGTTGGTGGATGAGCCGGTGGCTGGTCTGACGGATGAAGAGACGGATCTCACAGCTGATCTTTTGAAATCCCTGGCCGGCGATCACACGGTGTTGGTGATTGAGCACGACATGGAGTTCATCCGTCGTCTGGAGAGCCCGGTCACCGTGCTGCACCAGGGTCAAGTGCTCTGTGAGGGAACGATGGATCAGGTTCAGGCTGATCCCCGGGTGATTGAGGTTTATCTCGGTACNACTGAGGAGGAGAACGGATGACGACGCTTCTGGAAATCCGCGGTNTGAACACCTATTACGGCGAGAGTCACATCCTCCGTGATGTTGACCTCACCGTGAACGCGGGTGAAATGGTTTGTCTGATCGGANGGAACGGGGTTGGTAAAACGACTTTGCTCAAGTCNTTAATTGGGTTGCTTCGTCCCCGTCGCGGTGAGATTGCGTTGAAAGGTGCGNCGNTNGATCGTCAGGCACCCCATCAACGGGCGAGGGCTGGCGTGGGATATGTGCCGCAAGGCCGGGAAATCATTCCTCAGTTGACGGTTGAGGAAAATCTGATGCTCGGGATGGAGGCATTGCCGGGTGGACTAGCGCGCCATCGCCAGATTGATCCGTTTGTTTATGAGCTTTTTCCAGTTCTGAGGGAGTTTCTTCCTCGCAAGGGCGGTGACCTCAGCGGNGGGCAGCAGCAGCAACTGGCCATCGCGCGGGCCTTGCTGGGTCAGCCCAAACTGCTTCTGTTGGATGAACCAACAGAGGGCATTCAGCCCAACATCGTTCAGGACATCGAATCAGCCGTGAAGCGAATCATTGCTGAAAAGGGGATCGGGGTGCTTCTGGTGGAACAGCACCTCCACTTCGTGCGCCAAGCCGATCGGTACTACGCCATGCAGCGNGGTGGCATTGTGGCCAGTGGTCCGACAAGCGATCTAAGCCAATCGGTTGTTGATCANTTNCTCAGCGTCTGACGCGCATCAGCAAGCCCAGAGGGATTCACTGGCAGGCTCATTGTTCATGGCGTAATCCCGCACGTCTGCCCGCACATGCAGCATTTGACCGGTCATGGACATTCGCCAGATTTCCAGCCTTGCTGATGCTGGCGCCTCAAACCAAAACAATTCTGTGGGCATCACAACCTTCTCTCGATAGAAGTTGTCTTCCCCAATGCATTTCACAATGACCATTCGGTCTGTGTCATTGCAATACGAGCACTCAATCATGACGATCGGCAAATCAGGATGCCACTTTGTCGTTGGTGGNGCCAGCTCAGTGTTGGATTCGCCACCAAAATGGCTTGACTTTAAATTTCATTTATACGGCGTGATACCAAGCGGTGTGTTTTGGTAGTTTTCGCCACATGGAATGCTTTGGCTGTGAAGTTGAGAAGAGCATCTGNNAGTGCTCTATGNCTTGAAAATNNTNAGCAGCTTGGTTCAGGCCGCCAGGTTGGTGGCTTTTTCCGCTTGAAGCTGAGATTCGCAGCTTGGATGTTTCGGTCTCTGAATCATCGTTGCTGCCTGGAACGANGTTCTGCGATCTGCTTGGCCCGCTGCTGCAAGGTCGGATGGAAGAGCTGCATTGCAGCTGCGCAGGCGGGACCAGCTGGGCAGTTGATGGGCGATCGGTGATTGCATCAGTTTGTTCAGTCCAGGCCGGAGCAGCTCGGAAAAGTTCTGGACAGCCAGTTCNTCNCCATGGCGGTCATAGGGAAGTCTGTTCACAACGGAATCCAGGCCGAATTGACGCACCCGGTCTTCCCCAACGCGTCGGTACAGCACTTCGAGGGTGGGGAGCTGATCCATCGACATCACGCAGCCTTCGTGCTCCATCAGGCCGCGAAGAACCGTTCCGAAAATTTCTCCAGCCATGCGCTGGAGCCCTTCTGTGGGCTTTGTGCCCAATGTTTTGTGCTTGTGATCGAACAGACCCAGGTCCACTTGGGCAATTCGACTCGATGCAACATGCCGGTACACCTCTGAGAGAAGCCCCACTTCCAGGCCCCAGTCCGATGGAATCCTCAGATTCATCGCCAGATCGGTGGTGAACGCGAATTCGCCGGCGAGCGGATATCGGAACGACTGCAGATAACGCAGATAAGGCAGCGGTCCGAAAATCTGCTCCAGGCTTGCGAGCAGTGGGCCGACGAACAAGCGGGTTGCACGCCCCTGCAATGCCTGGGTTTCCAGGGATAAGCGGCTGTAGAACGCCTTCACGTAGGCGATGCCGTGGGATCGATCCAGAAGCGGACGCAGCATCCGTTCGGGATAGGCCGANCCGAAGGTGCGGATGTCGGCATCNAACAGTCCGATCACNTCGGCGTTCTGGCTGGCGACNCCAAGCCCTTGCCAAACAGCCCAGCCTTTCCCCGGTGGGCCCGTTACATCAAGGCCCAGTTCGCCAACCGATTCCAGGAGCTCACGAACGGCAGGCCCATTGGTCCAGTGAACCTGCACTGGAAAGGGCATGTCGGCAAAGAACCGCTCGGCGGCAACCACGTCGTCCGCATGGCTGGCGGCCAGCGCGATCACCAGTGACTTCAATCCATTCAGGTTCGACAGGGTGTCGCGAATCAGGCCGAGGGCCGGACGGCTGAATTCCTCCATCAGGCACGGAATCAGCAGCGTTGTCGGTCGCTGACTCAGTTCCCTGTTGAAGGAAACAGCGTCAAGATTGCCGAGGGTGTAGTCATGAACTGTGCTGATCAGGCCCTGCTGAAAATCCATGCGGTGTTCAATGCGACAACAGATTGGCTGGATCTGCCGCAACCCTGAAGAGCGTTGAGCAGGAATGAAATGCAGCCCCCGCAAAAAGCGATGTTGCGGACACTGCTGAGTGATCTTTACCCCGATGATTCTTCCTCGAAAGTCGAGTCGGTGTCGTCGCAATTGCTGCAGATCCTGAGCCAACCGTCAGGAGATGGCGACATGGCGACCCCGCCGGACCGTTGGGATGCGAGCGATGCAGTGCTGATCACCTACGCCGACACGATGACGGGTGAGGACGCTTCGGCACTGCAATGCCTGCGCGGGTTTGTGAACCGCCATCTGCTCCCATTTGCGGCTGTGGTGCATGTGCTCCCCTTTCTGAAATCCACCAGTGACGGTGGCTTTGCAGTCGCCAGTCATACGTTGCTGGAGGAGCGTTTCGGCGATTGGAGTGATCTGGCCGCCTTGGCGGAAGGGCGTCGTTTGATGGCGGATCTGGTGCTCAATCACGTCTCCGCATCTCACCCCTGGGTGCAGGAATTCCTCCGCGACGAGGAACCTGGCCTCTCCTGCGTGCTCGCTGCCGAGCCCGATCCCTGCTGGAGCGACGTGGTCCGCCCCCGGAGTTCCAGCTTGTTCACCCAACTGCGAGGTCCGAACGGCCCTCGCCAGGTTTGGACCACCTTTGGTCCTGATCAGGTGGATCTCGACTGGCGCAGCCCTGAGGTCTTATTGGGCTTTGCTCGGTTGCTGCAACGCATGGTTCGCCATGGTGTGCGTTGGATCCGCCTCGACGCGGTTGGTTTTGTTTGGAAGCAGCCGAACACGTCGTGCATCCATCTGCCTGAGGCCCATCGGTTGGTTCAGGTGTTGCGTTGCCTGCTGGATCAGGCCTGTCAGCGCGGCGTGGTGGTGACAGAGACCAATGTTCCCGAGCAGGAGAACCTCTCTTATCTCCGGAGCGGAGATGAGGCGCACCTCGCCTACAACTTCCCGTTGCCGCCGCTGTTGCTCGAAGCCTGCGTCAGCGGTCGTGCCGATCTCCTCAATGCTTGGCTGAATGGCTGGCCGGCGTTGCCAGCTCAAACCGGTCTGCTCAATTTCACGGCCTGCCATGACGGCGTTGGCCTGCGGCCATTGGAAGGCTTGATGCCGCAGGCGCGCCTCTTGCAGTTGCTGATCGGGTGTGAGCAGCGGGGAGGCCTGGTGAGCCACCGGATGCTGAGCAACGGCGATGAGGTGCCCTATGAGATCAACATCAGCTGGTGGAGCGCGATGGCTGACGGGGGCATTGATCCCAGCCATTGGCAGCGAGAGCGGTTTCTGTTGACCCAGTTGCTCGTGATGGCCTTGCCTGGCGTTCCAGCCTTCTATTTGCCGGCGCTCTTGGCGGAGCCCAATGATTTGGGCCGCTTCCGCCGTACGGGGCATCGCCGCGATTTGAACCGGCCTCAGTTCCGCACGGCTGCCCTGGAGCGCCGTCTGGCGGATCCGGATGCCGATGCTGCGGTGTTGCTGCCGATGCTGCGTCGGGCGCTGGCCGTGCGGGCTGATCAACCAGCGCTGCATCCCTCAGCTGATTTCAAAGTGCTCAGTTCAGATCGGATGGATCGGGTGATCCTGCAACGCTCTTGTGCTGAGCAAACCCTCGTTGCCGTTCACAACTTCACCGCGTCGCGTCTCACCCTTCGCCTCAGCCGTCTGGAGGGTGACCCGGGTCGGCCCTGGGCCGATTGCCTCAGCGGTCGCACACTTCCACCACAACAGTTGCATTCGCTGGAGCCTTACGCCGTGCATTGGCTGGTTCAGCAATGAAGGGGAATGCGTCCTCTGGCTGGTGGGTTGTGACCGATCTCGACGGCACCTTGCTTGACCACGCCTATGACTGGTCTGCGGCAGCGGCAGTGTTGAAGCGGCTTCAGCAGCAGGGCATCCCCGTGATTCCCTGCACGAGCAAAACAGCCGAGGAGGTGTGCGAGTTCCGCCGCCAGGCTGGCCTGCGGGATCCCTACATCGTTGAAAACGGTGGCGCTGTTCATGGGGAATCCGTTGCGGGGGAGCCCTGGGAACTTGCGCTTGGCCCCGGTTGGCAGGCCTTGAAGCCGCAGTTGAAGCTCCTGGAGGCAGCCCTTGGTGAACCCTTACGCCCTCTTGATGAACTCACGGAGCAGGAGGGGCTGCAGTGGTTAGGGCTGAGTGGAGAAGCGCTGTGCCAGGCGCAGCGGCGGCGCTGCAGCGTGCCCTTTGTGCCTCCTTCTGCTGCCGCCAGAGAGGAGCTGGAGCGTTTGGCGCAACAGAGGGGGCTCACTGTTGTACAAGGCAATCGGATGGGGCATTTGTTGGGCCCTGACGTCAGCAAGGGGAAGGCCTTGGCGGCTCTGAAGCGTCATTTGGGTTGTCCGCAGGTGAACGTTCTTGCCTTGGGGGATTCCCCCAATGATCTGCCGTTGCTTGAGGTTGCAGACGTTGCCGTTGTTGTTCCCGGAATGAAAGGCCCTCATCCGGAACTGAAACCAGCGATCGATGAGGGACGCTTTCAGTTGGCCACCGCACCCCACGGTGCCGGATGGGCCGAGGCGGTGGAGCGCTTGTTGCTCACTTGAGAGCGAACGGGTGTCAAGCCAGGAGGGAGTTCCAGATCGTTTCGACGTTGGTTGGCGGGGTCAGCGCTATGCCATCGACGCTGTGGACCGGACGACACCCCAGGCTGTTGATCAGCAGGGCTTGATCCCCAGGCTGGAAGGTTCCCCCCAGGTCTGCTTCGCTGGCCACTCCCTGCTGGATGGCTTGCCCGCGCATCACGCCGGCTAGGCAGCCGCTGGAGAGAGGTGGCGTTAACCATTGCTCCCCACGTTTCACCAAAATGTTGGCCACGGTGCCGCAACAGAGTTGGCCAAGGGTGTTGAGCAGCAGTGCGTCATCGGCACCTTGTTGTTCAGCTTCGCGGCGGGCCTGGATCGAGGGCCCGTAGGCGAAGGTCTTGCAACCGCTTAACCGACTCTGGGCATTGCGACGCTCATGGCGACTGATGATTGTCGCGGCGGGTGTGAAGCATGGCTGGCATGGGTGGAGACTCAGCCAGAAGCGATGCCCTCCAGGCGGGGGAAGGCCGATGCCACGTTCGATCGTGGTTCCACGACTCCAGTTCAACCGCAGTGCGCCGAATCCGCTGAAGAGATCGCATCGTTGCACTGCGTTTTGAATCAGCGGCAGCAGCTGCCGGGAATCCGGTGGTGCATCCATCTCCAGCAAGGCAGCACCGCTGCTCCAGCGCTGCAGGTGTTCCGTCAGCAGCAGGGGCAGACCGTCGCGGATCAGCACGGTTTCAAACAAACCGTCTGCCAGCAGCAGACCCCGGTCGTTCAACGGGATGGATCGGTCATCGTTCTTCAGCCATTGCCCGTCGATCCAGGCGATGGATCGGCTCATGCCAGTGCCTCCAGCAGCGGTTGCAGTTTCCACTGCAGCTCCTCTGCTTCGCTGTTGGGATCGGAGTCGGCGACGATGCCGCAGCCGGCATGGGCTCGCAGGGTGTCCCCTTGCCGCAGCAGGGAGCGGATCAAGATGTTGCTGTCGAAGCTGCCATCCCAGTCGATGCGCAGCATTGATCCGCAGTAGGGCCCTCGGCTGGTGGGTTCCAGCTCCTGCAGTCGCTGGCAAGCCCGCAGTTTCGGTGCACCACTGATGGATCCACCGGGCCAGCAGGCTTCCAGCAGATCAACCCAGGTCAACCCCTGGTGTAGCTCTCCCTCGACAACGGAGGTGAGGTGATGGACGGAGGCATAGCTTTCCAAGCCCACCAGCTGGGGGACTCGGATGGATCCCGGCTTGCACACTCGCCCCAGGTCGTTGCGAAGAAGATCCACGATCATCACGTTTTCAGCCCGGTCCTTGTCGCTGCAAACCAGCTCAGCTGCAAGTTCCGCATCCCGTTCGGGTGATGCATGGCGTGGTCTTGTGCCTTTGATCGGTCGGGTTTGCACCTGGCCTGCCGTGTTCACCTGCATGAAGCGTTCCGGCGATGCGGAGAGCAGAGCTTCGTTTTGATCGCTGATCATCAAGCCAGCGAAGGGGGCCGGGCAGTGGCTGCGCACAGTGCTGAAGAGATCCAAGGCGGAGGCTTGCGCCGGCCATGCTGTGCTGCAGCAGGCGGTGAGATTGGCCTGGAACAAATCCCCTGCGGCAATCAGGGCACGGATCTGTCGAACCCCGTTGGCGTAGTGCTCGGTTGGTGTGTGGTGATGCCAGTCCTCCAGGAGGATGCCGGAAGGCTTCGGCCTCTGCGGCTCCGGCGCGTGTTGGAGCTTCTCGGCCAGAGTTTGCATCACGGCAAGGTCAGTTCCTTCGATCCAGAGTCGGCATTGCTGCAGGTCAAACCGCACCACGGGGTCGTGACGCGCCATCCAGAGGGTGGCCATGCCATCGCTGCTCCAGGGGTTGGCAGGTTCCGTCCAGGCCGCGGCTTCGTAACTCAGCCAGCCACTCCAATGGCCTTCGCCGAGTTGGCGCAGAGCTTCGAAGGGATTGCTTGCGTTGGGTTCCCCCGGAAGCCCGCGGCAGCACACCGTCTGCTGAGGCTGGTAAGCCAGGGTTGCCCAGCGGCCCAGGTCACTGCCATCACCATCCAGCCAGATGAGGCCCTCCTCTCCCGATGCCGCAAGAATTGGCGCGATCGTTGCGGGGGCACGCCATGGCAGCTCAAGCCGCTGTGGGCTGATCATCGGGATGCATGACTGCAGAGATCAGGGCGACCGGCTTCCTGGAGGGCTGCATCGCGGATCCTGCAGCTGTCGCAGAGTCCACAGGGCGACGTGCCCCCGCTGTAGCAACTCCAGGTTTGCTGGATCGGAACGTTGAGGCGCAACGCTTCCTCCACGATTCGTGTTTTGGTCCAGCTCACCAGGGGGGCCCAAAGCGTTGGGGCATGCCCCTCACGTCCTGCTTTGCTGGCCAGAGCAGCCAGGTTCTGGAACGCCTCGAGGTAATCGGGTCGACAGTCGGGATAGCCGGAGTAGTCCACAGCGTTGACGCCCAGCACCAGTCGCTCGGCTCCCCG
>NZHI01000084.1 GCA_002691345.1 Synechococcus sp. MED650
TGGCGGGGCTGCTGCGCGACCCGAAGCTGCTCGGCTTCGATGCCATCGGTGTGTTCCTGACCGGCAGCAAGCTCAATGACATCCGCCTGGCCCTGGAGCGCCAGCCCAAGCGTCCCCTGCTGTTCTGTGGGTTCAACGGGGTTGTTCTCGATCACTTCATTGAGGGCATCAGCTGGCGGCTGGGGTACGACCTGATCTGCCTGAGTGGCCCCCGCGACCAGGAGGCCCTGCGGCAGCTGGTGGCTGGAACCCCCTTCGAGGGGCAACGCACGGTGCTGACAGGCCTCAACCGCAACGGTGCANCGGTCTCNATCACACCGANGGATCAACGNCCGCGACGGCTGGTGTTTGCCGAACAGGTGGTGATGCCNGCCACCCCTGCCGAGCGNGCCAGGGTGGTGCGGCTGCTGTGTGATCTGGCCACNCGCTCGCCAGGTTGGGAGGTGTTGATCAAACCGCGGATCGCGCCAGGGGACGCCACCTTCCACGACGTTGGCACCCNCATCAGCACCACGCTGAGCGCCACGGTGGGAGTCCCCCCCGCCAACGTGCGCCTCGACTACAGACCGCTGCCCACGCTCCTGCAGCAGTCGCGACTGCTCGTGACCCTCTCCTCCACCGCCTTTTTTGATGCCTTGGATTTCGGCTGCCGGCCGATGGCGATCAGCGATCTGGGGCTTCAACCCCATTACGGGGCNCATGTTTTTGCCGGCAGCGGGGTCTGGCGAACCCTGGCAGANATCCCCTCCCTGGACGCTCTGGATCAAGAGCTGCNGTTCCCGGATCAACGTTGGCTCGAATGGATGGGCTACAGCGAACGATTCAGCCCCCATGCCCTGCTGGAGGCCCTCCAGCAGGAGCAGCCCTCCCCACCACGCTCGGNGATCCCTGGCTACCCCGGCAATGCCCAGTCCAGCTTCAATCANCTGCGGCTCGGGGCCGAGGCCGCCATCGCCTCTGGCGACTGGANCAGTGCNCGAGAGCTGCTGGAGCAGGCCACGCTGATGCGCCCCCAGCACCGGGGTGTCGCCAACCGGCTCTGGGCTGTGAACCGCCGCATCCCGCTNCTGCGCATGGCAGCGCTGCTGATCTCCCACAGAGATCTGAAGTAAGTTCCTGTACTGATTGNTGACGGGTGCCCGGACAAAAGCGGTGACAGGCATCCTGATCGAGCGAAATTTCACCCAGTTCGTTGTCTTCGCTGAAGACTCCATCCTTTCGGCCCTCAGCAAGATCACGGCCAATCAGTCGCGGCTGATCTTCGTGGTGTCCGAAAGCGGAATCCTCCAGGGCGTTCTCACCGACGGTGACTTCCGCCGCTGGATCGCCAGCTGCGGTGAGATCGACCTCAACCGGCCCGTGACAGCGGCCATGAACCCCCAATGCCGCTCAGCAGCTGAGGGCACCGCCGCCACCGAGCTGGCCGCCCAGCTCAACTCCCGGATCATTGCTCTGCCGTTGCTCGACACCCACGGGCGCATCGTGGCGGTGGCGCGGCGCGCCACCGATGGCCTGCAGGTCGGGGCACGCCGGATCGGTGATGGGCAGCCCTGCTTTGTGATNGCCGAGATCGGCAACAACCACAACGGTGATCTCAACAACGCCCTCAAACTGATCGACGCCGCCCACGCCGCCGGAGCGGACTGCGCCAAGTTCCAGATGCGGGACATGAGCCGGCTNTACCGCAATGCGGGAGACAGCAATGACATGGCCTCCGATCTCGGCACCCAATACACCCTCGATCTGCTCGAACGGTTCCAACTGAGCGATGCGGAGCTGTTNCGTTGTTTCGACCATGCGGCCCAGCTCGGCCTGGTTCCCCTCTGCACCCCCTGGGATGAAACCAGCCTCGACAAGCTNAACCGCTGGGGGATGGAGGGTTTCAAAGTGGCCTCCGCTGATTTCACCAATCACGCNCTGCTCTCCAGCCTGGCCGCCACCGGCAAACCGCTGATCTGCTCCACCGGCATGGCCAGCGAGCTGGAAATCCGNTCAGGCATCCGCCACCTGCAGAACGAGGGCGCCGGCTACGTGCTGCTCCACTGCAATTCCACNTACCCCACTCCGTTCAAGGATGTGAATCTCCGCTACTTGGAGCGGCTGCGGGACCTGGCGGGGGCACCGGTGGGCTACTCCGGCCATGAACGGGGCATTGAGGTGCCGATCGCCGCTGCTGCACTCGGNGCGGTGGTGATTGAAAAGCACATCACCCTCGATCGAGCCATGGAGGGCAACGACCACAAGGTGAGCCTGCTGCCNGANGAATTCGNGCAAATGATCCANGGCATCCGCCGGGTGGAGGAGTCGATGGGGCAAGGCGGGGAGCGCAGCATCAGTCAGGGCGAAATGATGAACCGTGAAGTGCTGGCCAAAAGCCTGGTCGCCAATTGCGACATCCCCGCCGGCACCGAAATCACNGATGCCATGGTGGGGATCCAAAGCCCTGGCCAGGGNNTGCAGCCCAACCGACTGGCCGATCTGATCGGCAGAACGTTGCCGGTGCACAAGCCAGCCGGGGCTTTCTTCTTCCCCTCCGATCTGGAAACCCCTGCTGCTGCACCGCGGCCTTACAGCTTCCGGCATCGTTTCGGGGTACCGGTTCGCTATCACGACATTGCAAGTTTCGCGGCCACCAGCAATCTCGATCTGGTTGAAATCCACCTCAGCTACAAGGATCTTGAGGTGAACCTCGATCAGGTTTTACCGGCGAAACAGGGCATCGGGCTGGTGGTGCACGCCCCCGAATTGTTTGCCGGTGACCACACCCTCGATCTCTGCAGTGCCGACGACACCTACAGGCGTCACTCAATTGCAGAACTGCAACGGGTGGTGGACATCTCCAGGAATCTGCGCCATCGGTTCGACTGCCCTGAGCCCGTGCTTCTGGTGACCAACGTGGGCGGCTTCTCCGAACACCACCACCTCGATCAGGCCGAACTGTTGCCCCTCCGGCAGCGGCTGATCGACAGCTTGCAGAGGATCAACAACAGCGGCGATGTGGAGATCATTCCGCAGACCATGCCACCCTTTCCCTGGCACTTCGGCGGGCAGCGCTTCCACAACCTGTTTGTCGACAGCCCATTCATTCGCGATTTTTGCGAGGAAACCTCCATGCGCGTCTGCCTGGATGTCTCCCACTCCAAGCTGGCCTGCAACCACCTGAAGGCATCCTTCAGTGCATTCCTCCGCACCATNCTTCCNTTCACCGCCCACCTCCACCTTGCGGATGCCAAGGATGTGGATGGCGAAGGCCTGCAGATTCACGATGGCGAAATCGATTGGGTGCAGCTGTTCGATCTGATGGGTCAGCTTTCACCCGACGCATCGTTCATCCCTGAAATCTGGCAGGGTCACAAAAACAACGGCGAGGGCGCATGGCTTGCTCTTGAACGGCTGGAAAGCTGCGACCAGCAAACCTCCCTCCCGAAGGTCGCGTGAGTCAACTGAAGCCGGAGCGCATTGTTCTCCACTGCGGTCTGCACAAGACCGGCAGCACGTATATCCAGCGAAACCTTCAAACCAACCGCGAAACNCTGATCGATCACGGGATTCTTTATATCGGGCCGAACACCTTCAAAAAACGCTGTTCCGCNCTCTGGAATCATCTCCAATGGGGNCACTGGNACAAACCGACAAAACCACAGCTGAAGGAACAAACGCTAACGACGTTGATCGAACTCTCTGGCAATGCTCCTNAGAGAATTCACACCATCTTGATCTCCTTCGAAGCGATTTTTGGAACCCTGCGCTCAGGAATGAGCGAGAGTGAGCGAAGAAAAGTGCCCAACAAAGAGAACAAACAAGGCTTATACCGCTACGCGAAATCGCGAACAAAGCGGTTGATGGGTGCCCTCGAAGATGCACTGAACTGCAAAGGCATTCAGTGGAGCATTCTGTTCGCGACACGGGAACAAGACGCCTTTATCCGCTCTTGCCACANCCAACTGATCAAGGAGGGACGCCACGATTTGAGCTCAACAGATCTAGCCAGCTTCCGACAAACAGCCGATTTTTCATTCACGGGAAAAGACATCCTCGAATCATCCCTCTCCAGGCTGGGCAACAAGCGCAAGCTGGAGATCATCACCATGGATTACGACGCTGCAATCGATCCTGAGGATCCCAGCGTTTACCTCTGGGCAGTGCTGGAGCAAGCCCTGCCAGCCCAGGCGGCAACCCTGAAGGCCAAGCTCGGCTCCAGTGAAGACAATGACAATCTGGTTCGCAACACCAATCCAGGCCTCAGCGATCGGGGGCTTGAACTGGCGGTGCAGGCTCGGCCTTTGTTCAACCGCAGTGAATGGAAATTGTTCCGCAAATTCCTCGAGAAAAACTTCGCGAAAACCCGCTGAACCATGGCCCAACCGCATCATTTCATCCATATGAAGCAGCACAAGTTGCTCTATGGGCGTGTTCCCAAAGCGGCTAATTCCTCAATCAAAGCTGCCTTATGCCGTCTCCTGAGCGAGCGACCACCCAAGGGAACCAAAACAACCTCCGACCGGTTCTGGCAGCACCAAACCAACCATGAAACGGAGTTGATCACACTGCGCAAAGCCCGCAAATACCGGCGCAGCCACTTCAGCTTCAGTTTCGTTCGCAATCCATTTGACCGGTTGATTGCGGCCTACAACAACAAAGTGATCGAGATCGAAGCGCCTCCCCAACCGATGCTGAACATGGGCATCAAACACGGAATGAGCTTTGAATCGTTTCTTGATGTTCTGCTCGATACACCGTTTCATCAATACGACGTCCACGTTTTACCGCAAAGCCAATTGCTCTGCCTTGGCAACCAAATCGTTCCGAAGTTCGTCGGCCGTGTGGAACAAATCAACAACCACTGGGCTCAGTTGCGCGATCTGCTGGGGGAACGCGGCATCGAAGTCATGGAATCTCTACCGCAGAAGAATGTGCGACGGAGTGATCGCAGTGGACTGCAGGCTGACTTCAGCAGCGACACCTTGATCGAGAAAACGATGCGGATTTATGGAGACGATGTGCGCTTGTTTTACAGCGACGTTTCCGTGGATCATCTGATCAATAACGAGCCGTTGCCAGAGATCAATCCCCTGCGCAGCACTTCCCTTCGATTCGCCAGCTGGCTTCGCGACCATGGCTTCCGGCGCTGATTCCACGGGCTGGTGGGACAGCTGGCGCTGCCGACGGCAGATCAGCCGCAGCCTGAACGGCGCTCACGACCCCATCGCCTCGCTCTACAGAGAGCAACTCCCCACGTTCATCATCATCGGAGCGGCAAAATCCGCCACCACAACCCTGGCCACTGTTCTGGCGCGCCACCCAGAGATTCAGATCAGTCGATCCATGGAGCCGAAATTCTTCGGCCGTCACTACATCCGGGGCTGGGGTTGGTACGCCAGCCAGTTCCCCAAGGAAAGCCAACGACCGCTGCGGGGCGAAGCCAGCACGATGTACAGCTCGAGCTATGGCTCCTACAAAGAAACGCCACGACTGATCCATCACCACCTCGGGGTGATCCCGTTGATCTATCTGGTGCGGCATCCCCTACGGCGCATCGAATCCCACTGGCGTCACTGGCGCGGGCGAATCCACAACTGCCCACCGTTTGATCAGCTGCTGCGATCGAGGCGACTGCGGCAACGGGTGGTGAATGCCTCCCTCTACAACCACCAATGGCAGCGCTACCGGCGTTGGTTCCCAGAAACATCCATGCTTTGCCTCACCACCGAAGAGCTCACGGCAGACCCAAGCCGGAGCCTTTCAACGGTGCTGCGTTTCCTGGGTGCGGATGGAAGCGGCGACGACCTGCTGCACAGCGGCCAACTGCCCCAGATGAACGTGGCTGGATCCAAAGGACGGGAGACCGTTCCTGAACCGGTATGGAGGCCAGAGATCAAGCAGCAAACGATTGACTTGATTCGCCCAGACAGCGAATGCTTTCTCCGCGCAACCGGGCGACCCCAGAACACCTGGGAATGGGCTTAGGCCGGAATCACCTCGCTTGAGCAAGCCAATCGGCGAGCGATTGCTGGGGCTGCTCTACAGAACTGGTGATCTCGATGATCTGCCCGCAAGCGCTGGGCTCCTCCAGCGCATCGATGCACACCTGTGCCACAAGGCGACGGGGGATGCTCTGGCTCTGCTGCTGATCCGCTGAAGAAAACAGCACGCCTTCCCCCGACGCACGGCTGTCGTCTTCGCTGAGACCACCGGGTCGAACGATGGTCCAATCCAANCCGCTTTGCTCCAACCAGCGCTCGCCGACCCGCTTCCACACCAGGATCAANCCGAACAGATTGAGCGGATGGAACCAGCGACCCGCGCAAAGAGAACTCACCAGCACAACCCGGCGAACTCCGAGNGAACAACAGGCCTGCACCTGAGACTGAACACCCACGGCATCAACCTGCAGAGGGCCAGCAAGGTTGATCGATGGCCGCGCCCCTGTGGCAATCACCAGGCCCGNACATCCCTGCAAGGCATGAAGCAGGGATTCAAGGCTGTTGAAATCCAGGCGATGCACCTCGAGCTTTCCAGCCTGCTCGGCTTGCAGCAAAGCTGNTGGCAGCGTGAGATGTCGGCCGGATGATCGCCCGAACGGGTATCCCCCGTTGAAGCGCTTCATCAACAATCCGCCAGCCGGTCTTGCCGGAGGCTCCGGATACCGCCAGTCGCTTCATCAGCCATCACCGCTGCCGCACACCAATTGAACATCCCCGGCTGTTGAGATTCATCAGGGCTCAAAGACATTGCTTGCGCCCGTCCCAGCACATGGGCCAGAACCGAGTCAGATGTTGCAACCATCAGCCATGGCACGACTCCTCCAACTGCTGCAGGGTTCAACCAACAGCGCAGATCTTGCCGCNTGGACNGCGGTTGTGTTTGCCACCATCACCGCACTGGTGATGTGGGGCCTNATCAACGCTTATCCACACGCACTCTGATCCGAAAANCCTGAAACAACAACAGGNTTCGAACCCTTATCGNAACGAATCTGAGTCGTACACATTGGTGCGCAACGTGCCAGCCGTGTANCGCACTGGATCTTTCCCAAGTGGCCACANTTCTACAGACCACTGGTAAACATTGGCTTCCGGATTGAACCCCCTGAATACAACATTCACCGTTTGACCAGGCTGNACTTCTGGCGAAAAGTTGATCTGCACACGATCACCAGNAGGCGCGAATGACGCAGACGCTCGACCTNGCTCGCCNACNGCACGAAGCGAGTATTGGCCGAAATAAACCCTGGGTTGCGCAACTCCCCAGTCCCATTGATCAATGTTGGGCAGTTGCGTCAGCACGACGGCCTTTAAGCCATTACCCGCATCAGAGGGAACATCAACACTGATGGTNGTCCGATTGCGTCGCCCCTCCATGGCCTGAGGATTATGAAGCGATACACGGGTCGGCGGAACGATAAANATCGATTGTGCTGACGCCACGGAGGCAAACCAGAACCCAACCAAAGAAGGAAGATACAAGCAAAAAAGCCGATTCACCCAGGCAGAAACCGTTCAGACCAACACAAAACTAGCGATGAATCAGAACATTTGATTCNTTGCCAATCAGTGGCAACGGCCAAAACACGATCAGCCCTTGTTGTAGCGAACACCACGATAAGTCAGCACAACTTGATTGCGCACTGGCACGGCAAGACGCGTCTGATAAGCCTGGCCCATATATCTCAACTGAACCAATGGCTTCTCCANNGGCTGATTGTTCGNCAAGTACTTTTTGCCCAGAAAGGTGAGNTCCATCGAAGTAGANATGAACAAGGCATTTGTACTCACCGATACGAAGACCGCAAGGTTCCNTCCGCTACAGCGCCATTAAGNAAACATAAGGAAATCGTTCGCGCGCTACCAAAGAAATCAANTAGGTNACCNNCTGTACATNCAAGGCACCGCACACCAAGATGAACAGCCCATCGCGAANGATCAGATCGATCCCGCATCCAGCAGATGATCCATCAAAGCTGCATACAGCTGGGTCTTCATCGCATGGAGACAGACCTGTTCTTCCTGNGGGCCGCCCGGCCATTTGGAATACGCATCAGAAACAACACGGTGAAGAAGGCGCAAAGCNTGCACATCCATCGCCATGGTTGCAATTGCATCATCCTGAGACATCATCTAACCCCCTTGTAGAAACGACTTAACTCAAAGCCCTTGAGACTGCTTTAAAACCCATGCAGAAGCAGCTTGTTGNTGCTTCCAGGCCAGCAGAAGATCTTTAGCGATCGAGCGGAGTTGCTGAACATCTTCTGAACCATCAATCTCACGAGAAAACTTCTCGATCTCAAATTTTTGCCCCAGAGTCAAAGCAATCGGTTCCATTGTCTTTTGGCTTGGCTGCCCGAAACTAACCGTTTCAGTTTGTTTCAGCAAATCGAAAGCGTAGTGATCGCAACCATTTCCAGAGATGAATGCTCAACTCAATACATTGCTGTGATTACAGAACATGTACTGACGAGGCTAATGACAGGCATTTCAGCTGCTAACCCATTTAGAAAGCATTGAGGCGACTGGCTCTGATGGATTTCACCTGGAAAAAACATCTGAAGCTTTCAAAAATCGTGTCAAATACTGCAGACAAAAACCAGGGAACAGCACTTGCGCTGATGGGGGTCGGACTATTGCTCCTCTCCAACGACTTGTTGTCGCAAGAGCGACAATTGATTGCTNTCCAGNCAACCTGCATCGAACCAACAGACACCACGGGCGCAACGTGANATGCGCCAAGCCATGGGCAAATCAGCCTTCGGCATCTTCCACGTCTGCCCCTGAACCAACGCCCTCCGCGCCCTGATCCTGCCCNGGCCGCCAGCCGTTTGCCCAGATCTGCCGTGTCTTGGCATTGAGTTCGTCTCGGGTCAGNCCCCAGAGGGTGAGGCACTTTTGGAGGTCGTCGCGAATGTCCTCAGCACCAGGNAANTCGANGTAGCGAGANAACAACGCACCAACAGTGGCCAGCTGCTGCGGCCCTGGCTCNCCTTGATGGCCGAGAACCGCATCGATCTGATCCCGATCAATGGCGTAGAGCGGGTGGGTTTGCTGGGAGTCGTTCGTCATACATGAATCATGGCGGAAGCCAGGCGATGATCACTGCACTCATCAAGCTTGGGCGATGGCATCGACGTTCTTTCACGTGCACCACGAGTTCCGAGCCGGTGCTGCTCAGGCTTGGTGGGAGGCAGCCCAGGCAGCGATGGCACCCGGCGGTGGNTGGGATGANGCCGTTGCCAAAAACCTTGAAGCTGGGTTNTACAACCACTCCTTTTGCCCNGTGGGNCNTGAAGGNCCTGCCTTCTGCATCTGGGAAGTTCGTGAAGGCATCACGGCNGAGGAGTTTCAAGCGTTCATCGACGGGCCCAATGGCGTGAATTTTGGCCTCAACGCCTGGATGAACATCTGCAGGGAAATCAACGTGGAACTAGCAGGCAATCCTCCATACCCCCGCAAGTTCCAATGAATTGATCCANGCAAGAGCTTGTGATGACATGCTTTTCACTAGTATTTAGGACATTAAAAACGGAGCAATCAAGCAAACGACTTCCGGCAAGACCTACCTTTAAATTACTGCTATTACATACATCTCACGCCCAATAAAAAAGCTAACCAGTTGAAATTCAGTCATTTAGAGTTCACCGCGCCAATCCACAAGCTTTCTTAACTCTCTAGGTATTAACCAACCATTGGCTGGTGCTCAATCGTTTGGTGCTGACTCTGAGACTGCACGTTTAAAAAGAAGAGAAGGTGGGGTCGGCCCCAGATGGTCCACCATCAGGAATGGACAATCTGAA
>NZHI01000085.1 GCA_002691345.1 Synechococcus sp. MED650
CCCCCACAGCCTCAACCGCGAGGAGCTCACCGCCAATTTCCGCGACGGCATCCTTGAGATCACGGCAGGAAAAGCGGTGAACCACACCAGCGTCTCCGTCCAACTGGAGGACTGAAGGACTCTCAAACCGCGACACACGAATCACGACGAACGGACACCGACCCCCGCCACGGCGGGGGTTTTTCGTTGCCCTGGAGTCGGCCTCAGGCCGCACCAAGCCCCAGGAAAAAACGGCCGATGAACAACAGGCTGAAGCCACTGAAAAACACCAACCCAAACCAGCAGAAGGCCCGCGTCAACGGCCCGTAGCGGTGCTCCACCGGCACAAGGCTGCTGTTGATCGTGTCCATGGCCATCCAGGCAAACAGAGGCGCCGTGAGGAAGCTGCCGGTCATTGCCCCGAACACGAAATCCTTCACCCCAATGCCACCGCTTTTGGCGATCGCCAGCGCCACGACGGCCGCCAGCAAATGCACAACCACCCAGATGTCAAAGCGACGCTGCATCGGGCCCGGCGCGGAATCACCACTGTCGTGACGGCGCAGCAGCCCCTGAATCGCCGCAATGCTGCGGGGGTAAGCATCGAGGCAGGTGAGCGTGGTGCTGAACATGGCTGAGAAGGCGGCCGGAATGATCACCCACGCGGCCCAGCCACCCATGGCAGCGGTGTAGAGCTTGATTAGTTTCTGCGCGAAGGACACCCCACTACCAGCGAGCATGCCGTCGCCGCTGCCGTACATCGTGTAGGCACCGAGGATCACGAAGAACACCGCCGTCACCACGGTGACGCCGTAGCCGAGGTTGAAATCGAACTCCGCCTCCTTGGGGGTTGCGGTGTGCTCGGTATCGCGGGCCCGGGAGAACATCCACAGCGACGGCCAGACGCACATCTCCACAGGGCCTGGCATCCATCCCATCAGCGGGATCAGAAAGGCCAGATTGGCGAGGGTCCAGGGGCTGGGATCCGTGGCCACCCAGCTGGCAGCCACATCGCCGACCGGGCCGCTGATCAACAACGACACCGCCGCCACACCGGTGAGCAGCGTGAGCAGCACCACCAGCAGCTTGGAGAGACGATCCAAGGCCCGGTAGTGGCCAAGCAGCAGCACCAGGCCACTCACCACCAGCACACCGATGGAGAGAGCGAACGGGTCCTGCCCTGCCAGGCCGGGCACGTTGGTCAGCAATAACCCGGCCACAAAGCTCACGGCCGCGATGGTGAACGTGCCCGTCACCAGGCTCACCAAGAGATAAAGCGGCAAATACACCGGATTGCGGCGCTGGAAACCCTCCAGCAGCGACAACCCAGTGGCTGCCGTGAAACGGGTGCCCACCCGCAAGAAGGGGTACTTGACCAGGTTGGTGAGCAGGATCAGACCCACCAGGGCAAAGCCGAAACGGGCACCAGCGGTGGTGGACGACATCAAATGGGATCCGCCGATGCAGGCGCCGGCCAGCAAAATCCCTGGGCCAATGCTCTGGCGAAGCGTCGATGGCGCCATCACAACGGTTGCGGTTGACACCAGTGTGTGCGACCCGGCCTGGTGAATCTCCCTAAAGTCGACTTCCGTCATGGTCGGTTTCATGGTCGTCGCTCCCGCTGCTCCGAAGCTGTCGCTGCAGTGCGAGGGGATTGCTGCAGACACCACCACAATTCGTTCCCTCGACTGGGAGCGCAGCCGCTTCGATATCGAGTTCGGCCTTCGGAACGGCACCACCTACAACGCCTTTCTGGTGCGGGGTGAGCGCACCGCCCTGATCGACACCAGCCACGCCAAATTCCGCGACACCTGGATCCCACTGCTGAAAGAGCAGATCGATCCGATGGCGATTGATGTGCTGATCGTGAGCCACACCGAACCGGATCATTCCGGCCTGATCGGCGACCTGATCGATCTCAATCCCGACATCGAGATCGTGGGCTCGAAAGTTGCCCTGCAATTCCTGCAGGACCAGGTGCACCGGCCCTTCAAATCCCGGGCGGTGAAATCCGGCGAAGAGCTCGATCTGGGTACCAACCCGGAAAGCGGCGTCCAGCACCGGTTCGAATTCCTGAGCGCGCCGAACCTGCATTGGCCCGACACGATCTTTTCCTTCGATCACGGCAGCGGCATCCTTTACACCTGCGATGCCTTTGGCCTGCACTACTGCTCCGACGATGTGTTCGACCGGGATCCCGGCGCGATTGCCCCGGATTTCCGCTTCTATTACGACTGTCTGATGGGCCCCAACGCCCGCAGCGTGCTGCAGGCGCTCAAGCGCATGGACGGCCTGCCAGAGATCAACACCATCGCCGTGGGCCACGGCCCTCTGCTGCGGCATCACCTCAGCCACTGGATCAGCGATTACCGCGAATGGAGCGGCCAGCGCAGCAAAGGCGAAAGCTACGCAGCGGTTTGCTATTTGAGCCAATACGGCTTCTCCGATCGGATCAGTCAGGCCATTGCCCACGGCATCGGCAAGGCGGATGCTCAGGTGCAGCTGGTGGATCTGCGAGCCACCGACCCCCAGGAACTCACCGCCTTGATCGGCGATGCGAAAGCGGTGGTGGTGCCCACCTGGCCCTCCGAACCGGATGCCGACCTGCAGGCCTCCATCGGCACGCTGCTGGCAGCACTGCACCCCAAGCAGCTTGTGGGCGTCTACGACGCCTTCGGCGGCAACGATGAACCGATTGATGCCGTTGCCGATCAGTTGCGCAGCCAAGGCCAGAAGCCAGCCTTCACCCCCCTGCGCATCAAGCAATTGCCCCAGGGCAGCGACTACCAGCGCTGCGAAGAATCCGGCACCGATCTCGGCCAGCTGCTCACCAAAGAGAAAACGATCGCTGCGATGAAATCTCTCGATGGCGACCTCGACAAAGCCCTGGGCCGCATCAGCGGTGGGCTCTACGTGGTGACCGCCAGCCAGGGAGAGGGCGAATCGCTGCGCCGCAGCGCCATGGTGGCGAGTTGGGTGAGCCAGGCCAGCTTCAGCCCACCGGGCCTCACGGTGGCCGTCGCCAAAGACCGTGCGATTGAAGCCCTGATGCAAGTGGGAGATCAGTTCGTGCTCAACGTGCTGCGGCAAGACAACCACCAGCAATTGCTACGCCATTTCCTCAAGCGCTTCCCGCCCGGTGCCGATCGCTTCGAGGGCGTGAACGTTCTGAATGGTGCTGCCGACGGGGGCCCCGTGCTCAGCGATGCGCTGGCCTACCTCGGCTGCCGGGTGGAGCAGCGCATGGAAGGCCCCGACCACTGGATCATTTATGCCGTGGTGGAACAGGGCAATGTGGCCGACGCCGAAGCCAACACCGCCGTTCACCACCGCAAAGTGGGCAACCACTACTGATGAGCGTGATCACCACCATCCCCGAGCGTCGCACCATCCAGATCCCGGTCGACACCGGCGTGATCAGCCTGCGGGGTCTTAGCCCTCAGCGGCATCGCTTCGAACTGGAATATGCCCTGGAACGGGGCAGCACCGCCAACAGCGTGCTGTTCGAAGCCGGTGATGGAGCCCCCGCCGTGCTGGTGCATCCACCGGGTGCTGCCTACAGCGATGTGTTTCTTCCGGCTCTCGCGCAAGCTCTCCCTGGCAACGCAGCGGAACTGCTGGTGGTGGTCGGGCACGTGAACCCCAACCGGGTGGCGCTGCTGCGCAACCTGGCGGAGACCTACCCAGCACTGGAGCTGATCGTCTCCAATCCCGGCGCCAAGCTGATCGAAGAGCTGTGGAGCCAACGCAAACCAGCTCCCCCTGGGCAAGAGACCGAGCAACCGCCATTGCCACCCCTGCCGCGCCTGCGGGTGATCCGCCAGGAGCAAAGCCTTTCCCTCAGCCACCAGCGCAGCCTGCAGCTCCTACCCGCCCCCACCCCACGCTGGCCGGGCGGGTTGCTGGCGTTTGAGGAAAGCCTCGGCCTGCTGATGAGCGACAAATTTTTCAGCGCGCATCTCTGCACCGACAACTGGGCCGAAACCAACCGCAGCAGCACCGAAGAAGAGCGCCGCCATTTCTACGACTGCCTGATGGCGCCGATGGCCCAGCAGGTGGATGCCCTGGTGGAACGGCTCGAAGAGCTCGACATCCGCACCATCGCGCCGGGCCATGGCCCAGCCATCGAGGCCAGTTGGCGCAGCCTGCTCAACGATTACCGCCGCTGGGGTGAAAGCCAGCAAAACGCAACGCTCACCGTGGCCCTGCTCTTCGCCAGCGCCTATGGCAACACCGCGGCCATCGCCGATGCCCTGGCCCGCGGCGTGAGCCGTACCGGCATCCGGGTGAGCAGCCTCAACTGTGAGTTCACCCCTGCTGATGAGCTGGTTCGCACGATTCAACAAGCCGATGCGGTGCTGATCGGCTCTCCAACCCTGGGGGGACACGCCCCAACGCCGATCGTCTCGGCCCTGGGAACGCTCCTGGCAGAGGGCGACCGCAACAAACCGGTGGGTGTGTTTGGCAGTTTTGGCTGGAGCGGGGAAGCGGTGGACCTGCTGGAAACCAAGCTGCGCGATGGCGGCTTCAGCTTCGGCTTCGACCCGATCCGCGTGAAGTTCAGCCCCGACTCCGCCCGGGTGAAGGAGCTCGAGGAAACCGGCACTCGCTTTGCCCGCCAGCTGCTGCAAACCCAGAAGCGGGCCCAACGCCGAAGTGCCGGCGGCTTGAGCGAAAGCCGCAGCGACCCTGCCGTGCTGGCTCTGGGCCGTGTGATTGGCTCCCTCTGCGTGCTCACCACGCGCAAAGGAGAACTCAGCGGCGCCATGGTGGCGAGCTGGGTGAGCCAGGCCAGCTTCAGCCCTCCAGGCATCACCGTGGCGGTCGCCAAAGACCGCGCTGTGGAAGCCCTGCTGCATAAAGGAGACCGCTTCGCCCTGAATGTGCTGGCCGATGGCCGTGAAACAGGGCTGATGAAGCAGTTTTTGCAACCGTTCGAACCGGGTGCCGATCGTTTTGCAGGTCTCGAACTTGAGAGCAGCCCCTCCGATCAGCCGTTGCTACCCAAGGCCTTGGCCTGGCTCGACGGCAAGGTGAGCCAGCGGATGGAATGCGGTGACCACTGGCTGATTTATGCCGAAGTGGAGCATGGGGGAGTGTTTGACGCCGATGGCAGCACAGCCGTGCACCAGAGGCGCAGCGGAGCCAACTACTGACCCAGCCGCCGCGTGATTCAGCTAACTCATAGCTGGTATGAGTTAGTCCTAGTATTTCGTTGCTTGCTTATGCGCCATGGATCTCTCCAACCCATCAACCCAAGCCAATCTCGAAGCCGCCTTCGGAGGGGAGAGCATGGCCAACCGCAAATATCTGTTCTTTGCTGATGTAGCCAAGAAGCTCGGCCACAAAGACCTGGCCAAGGTGTTCCGGGACACCGCCACCCAGGAAACGGAGCATGCCTTCGCCCATTTCCGGCTGCTCCACCCCGAGCTGGTGATTGAGGACGCCGAGAACCTCAGCGATGAGCAGAAACAGGCCATCCTCAGCCGCTGCCTTGAACTGGCGATTGAAGGGGAGACCTACGAATACACAACGATGTATCCCGAGTTCGCCGAACAGGCCCGGAAAGATCGGGATGGCGGCGCAGAAACCGAATTCGCCGAACAGGCCAGCGAATCGAAAGAGCACGCGGGACTGTTCCGCACCGCCGCCAAGAACTTCGGCCTGCTCACCCCAATTGAGCAGCACCACGCCGAAACCTATGGCGTCGCCTTGCAAGCTCTTCAAGGCAAAGGAGTGCCGGGGCAGACGGACGAGCCGGTTCCCGGCAAGTGGATCTGCAAACTCTGCTCGATGATTTATGACCCCGCCGAGGGAGACCCCGATTCCGGCATCGCTGCAGGCACCCCCTTTGAGGCGATTCCCGACGATTGGCAGTGCCCCATCTGCGGCGCCCGCAAAGCCAGCTTCGTGCCTTACCGCGAGGCGGAATTGAAGCCAGCCTGACGATTAGGCACCTGGCGGGCCCCATCGTGAAAACAGACGAGAACTTGCAACACTCCATCCAGAGCCTTCTTCTCCATGCCCTCTGATCTCATCGTTCTGACAGCGAGCAATGGCGAGAACCTCAAACTGGCGGAACGCTTCGTGCAAGCCGCAGCGGCTCAGAATGCCAGCGCTGAACTGATCGACCTCACGCAGCTCGACCTTCCGCTGTTCACGCCGAGAGTCAAGGCAGCAGGAGCGGGCCCTGACCTCAAGGCCCTGCACGACAAGTTGGCCCAAACACCACGCTGGGTGATCTGCGCACCGGAATACAACGGCTCGATTCCGCCGTCCCTCACCAATGCCATTGCCTGGCTCTCGGTGACAGACGACGACTTCCGATCCCTCTTCAACGGCCGACCGATCGCCATGGCCACCTTCTCCGGGGGTGGCGGTATGGAACTACTCCTGTCGCTGCGCATCCAACTCACCCACCTCGGCGCACAGGTGGTTGGACGGCAACTCCTGAGCAACCACGCCAAACCAGCGAAGGACGACAGCATCAGCGACCTGGTGCAGCGGCTTCTGCAGATGTCACCGCTCGCCCTCTGAGATCNCCTGTNCCGATGTCCACAGTCNTNNTNCGNCCNGCGGGNGACCGCTTCCACAGCCAACGGCACTGGCTGGACTCTTGGCACAGCTTTTCCTTCGGCAGCCATCACGATCCCAACTGGATGGGTTTTGGGCCGCTTCGGGTGATCAACGACGACACCATTGCCGCCGGTGAGGGCTTCGGGATGCATCCCCATCGCGATATGGAGATCATCACGGTGATGGTGGAAGGGGAACTCACCCATGCCGATTCGCTCGGGCACAGTGAAGTTCTCCGGGCTGGGGAGGTGCAACGGATGAGCGCCGGCAGCGGCATCGTGCACAGCGAGATCAACCGAAGCAACGCCCCCTGCCGGCTGCTGCAGATCTGGATCGAACCCGAGCAANGCGNCTTGGCNCCGGCCTACGAGCAAAAGCCGATCACCATCGCCAGCGATTGGACACCCTTGATCCACCCCNATGCCGTGGGTGAAGCCATGGCCATCGCCAGCAGCGCCCAACTCTGGCGAGCTCGACCGGAACCGGGGCAGAGCCTGCCCCTCCCCCATGATCCTGAACTCCGCATTTGGATCCAAGTGATTNATGGTGAGCTGGAGCTGCGCGGGGATGGCGACAGCATGCANGTGCTGAAGTGCGGCGATGGTTTGGGGATCGCCAATCCGCAGCTCACCCAACGCCACCTGACGGGGNTAAACCNTTCCGCAGATGTGCTGATGTTCGCCTGNNNCGANACACCACAGGTGGNGTAATCAANTGTTCAGCAGCGGTGTATCACCCGTCACATTGTCATGATGTAAAGAGCACAAATCTGCTGTTGCAAGTGGTTTGAGGGATTGAATTTTTGCGAAGCCATAACAAATTCATTACTCAAGCCAACCAATCCCAAAGAGATTCCAAGATTGACTTGCACACCAGATGTTGTGCCCTGAAATGGCTTTGACATAACCAAACGATCCCCTGAGCGATGGGATTTCTGATGGGTCAGCAAGCTGTGGTGCGTTACCGCGGCTTCATTCTCCTGCCACAAAACAACCAGACCTGGCTCGTTCGCCCTGAACGCAGCCCGATGCGACTTCTTCCATTCCGAACGCCGACCTGCTCGCTGGCCGACGTGAAAGCGCTTCTTGATTGGAGGTTGTCTCAGGAGGACGCCGAAATCGGCGTCGCCTGAGCTCAGGCTGCAGCCGGAGGCGGCGTGGGATCGCCAACAGGTTGCAGGGGAATCACCAAGGTGGCCCAATGCTCAGGGCGCTCAGGGCGATCGCGACGCGGACGCCGAACACCGAAGGGAACGCGAACAACATTCGTGCCTTCGATTGACAGCGTGTGGCCGCGATTAAAAGCGGACTCGAGACCCTCCGGAAGTTGCGGAAGGCTTGGACCTTCTGGATGGCTCGAGAGCGTTTTGTTGATGTTGTCCCGATCCATGGTGTCCCCCGACAAACGAATCAGTTGTCGAATAGTTTGCCCTCGTTCGCAAGAGCGATGAGAGGAATCAAACCAATTTTTCCGATTTCGGTAAAAATTTACACCCTTGGATCACGCCGGAACGGCGATTTCCTCAACTGAAGGACAGGTGCACACCAAGTTCCGATCTCCAAAAGCGTTGTCAATCCGTGCCACAGCAGGCCAGATCTTGTTCTGCTGCTGATCGGCCAGCGGGAAAGCAGCCTGCTGCCGGCTGTAGGGACGATCCCAGTGATCGGCCGTCACCGCAGCAAGGGTGTGGGGTGCCCGCTTGAGCAGGTTGTTCGCCGCATCGACATCACCGGCTTCAATCGCGCGAATCTCTTCCCGGATAGCGATCAGGGCATCGGCGAACCGGTCCAACTCAGCAAGGCTTTCACTTTCTGTGGGCTCCACCATCACGGTTCCCGCCACAGGCCAACTCACGGTGGGGGCATGGAAGCCGTAATCCATCAGCCGTTTGGCGATGTCATCCACATCAATGCCGGCATCCCGCTTCAGCGGCCGCAGATCAAGGATGCACTCGTGGGCCACGCGTCCGGTCGCCCCCCGAAACAGCACCGGATAGTGGGGATCCAAGCGATCGGCCAGGTAATTGGCAGAGAGCAAGGCCACCGCACTGGCCTGGCGCAACGCATCCGCACCCATCATCCGCAGATACATCCAGCTGATCGGAAGAATGCTGGCGCTGCCAAGCGCTGCAGCAGACACAGGGCCAATGGCGAACTCAGACGCGGTTTGAAGCGGATGACCCGGCAGGTAGGGGGCCAGATGAGCTGCCACACCAATTGGGCCAACACCGGGGCCACCGCCGCCATGGGGAATGCAGAAGGTCTTGTGCAGGTTCAGATGACAAACATCAGCGCCGAAAGCACCGGGGCGACACAGCCCCACCTGAGCATTGAGGTTGGCGCCGTCGAGATACACCTGGCCGCCATGACCATGCACCACCGCACAGATCTCGCGGATGCCGGTTTCAAAAACCCCATGGGTGGAGGGGTAGGTGACCATCAAGGCAGCGAGTTGGTCAGCGTGCTGCGTTGCTTTGGCCGCCAGGTCGTTCTGATCGATGTTGCCCTCGTCATCACAGGCGACCGCCACCACCCGCAGGCCGGCCATCACAGCACTGGCGGGATTGGTGCCATGGGCACTCGTGGGAATCAAGCAAATGTCGCGATGGTGATCACCCCGGGAACGGTGCCAGGCCCGAATCACCAGCAGGCCGGCATATTCGCCTTGGGAGCCGGCGTTGGGTTGCAGGGAGACCGCTGAAAAACCAGTCAGCGCCGCCAACCAATGCTCCAGATCATCCGCCAATTGGGCATAGCCAGCCCCCTGATCAACAGGTGCAAAGGGATGCAGCCCAGCGAAGGCGGGCCAGCTCACCGGCTGCAGCTCTGCCGCCGCATTCAGCTTCATGGTGCAGCTGCCCAGCGGGATCATCCCGTGAACCAGAGATATATCCCGGCTGACAAGNCGCTGGATGTAGCGCATCAGCTCCGTTTCACTGCGATAGCGGTGAAACACCGGTTGGCTGAGCCAGGGCCCGCTGCGGACAGGGATGGACTGCCACTCGGAGAAGACGGCAGGGGCAGTCACCGGCACGGGCTGATCAACCGCTGAAGCCAGCAACGTGAGCAACGCCTGCAGCTCATCAGCATCCGAGCATTCATCCAGGCTGATACCGAAACCCTCGGCTGNTGCAGGAGATGCACCATCGGGCAACACCCGCAGGTTGAAGCCGGCCTCCGCTGCGGCCTGGTGCACAGCCGGAGCGAGGGGGCTGATCACCGAGACGGTGTCGAATCGGTCGGCTTGATCGATGGGATACCCGAGAGAAGCCAGGCCCTCCTCGAGCTGCAGGCGGAGGGAAACAATGCGTCGGGCAATGGCCTGAAGGCCCTCCGGACCGTGGTGCACCGCGTAGAAGGACGCCAACACNGCCAGCAGCACNTGAGCCGTGCAGATGTTGCTNGTGGCTTTGTCGCGGCGNATGTGCTGCTCGCGGGTCTGCAACGCCAGACGCAAGGCCGGCTGGCCTTCCGAATCTTTGGACTGACCNACCAGGCGCCCGGGGATTTGCCGCTTGTAGGCCTCCACCGTGGCGAAAAAAGCAGCATGGGGGCCACCAAACCCCATCGGCACACCAAANCGCTGGGCGCTGCCCACNGCGATGTCGGCACCGAAGGAAGCCACAGGCGCGATCAGGGTCTGGGCCAGCGGATCAATGGCCACAGTCACCAACGCTCCAGCCTCATGGACCGCCTCGATCACAGCGGCTGGATCCCAGAGCAGGCCATCAGCGCCTGGAAGCTGCAACAACACACCGAAAACCGATGGATCGAAGGCAGCGGTGGTTGGATCGATCCGTTCCAAGGCAATGCCTAGGGGTTCCGCCCGGGTTTGCAGCACGGCCCAGGTTTGCGGCAGAACGTTGGCATCCACCAAGAAACGCTTGGCCTCGGGCCGCCGGCAGACGCCGAAGCTGAGGCTCATCGCCTCGGCAGCCGCGGTGGCCTCATCGAGCAGAGAGGCATTGGCAATGGGCAGACCAGTGAGCTCGCTGATCAGGGTCTGAAAATTGAGCAGGGCCTCGAGACGACCCTGGGCAATCTCGGCTTGGTATGGGGTGTAGGCGGTGTACCAGGCGGGGTTCTCGAACACATGACGCTGAATCAGCGCCGGAGTGGCTGTGCCGTAATACCCCAACCCGATCAACGAGCGCTTCACGCTGTTGGCGGCCGCCAGCTCCGCCAGATCTTTCAGGGCACTGGCCTCGTCACACCCCTGGGGCAGATCGTTGGTGGGAGCCGCATCATCCAGGATGTCGGCGGGCACCACATCAGCGATGAAGGCATCAAGATCGCTGTAGCCAAGGGCGTTGAGCATCTCGGCCTGTTCAGCCGGGCTTGGGCCGAGATGCCGCTGGAGAAAAGGAGACTTCAACGGCTGGCGTAACGACCGACCGGTGGATCGTAAAAGGCACGACCCACCGCGGGTGTCAGCCAGCGTTCACTTTGGCGCTATAGGCCGATGCATCCATGAGCGCCTCAATCTCACTGATGTCACTGGGCCGAATCACCAACAGCCATCCCTCAGCGTGGGGATCGTTCTGCAGTTCCTCCGGACTGGCGAGCACAGCCTCGTTGCGCTCCAGCACTTCTCCAGAGAGCGGGGCGTACATGTCTTCCACAGCCTTAACAGACTCCACCGAACCGAAACTGTTGCCCTTGGTCAGGCTGGAGCCAACTTCGGGGAGATCCACGAAAACGATGTCTCCCAACTGATCCACGGCAAAGGCGCTGATGCCCACCCGCACCAGCTCGCCATCGCTATTGGCGTACTCGTGGCTATCAGCGAAGCGGAATGATTTGGGGAACGCGAACGCCATCGACGCGAAATCTCAGCTCTCCCCAGTTTGCGGGAGATTGATCAGCCCTGCCGCATCGAGGGCGCAGAGCGCACGGTTCAAAGCCAAACGAATGTGCGCTCGATGGGTGCCGCCTTGCACAAAAAGGTTGAACGGCTCCCGCAGCGGCGCATCGGCTGAAAACTCACTGGTGGAACCATCGATGAAGGTGCCGCCGGCCATCACCAGGTCTGAGGCATAACCAGGCATCGCAGCAGGCACGGGATCGAGATAGGCCCCGATCGGCGATGCCGCCTGGAAAGCACGGCACACCAACTTGAG
>NZHI01000086.1 GCA_002691345.1 Synechococcus sp. MED650
GCCGGCACGAGCCTTGGCATAGAGACCCTTGGGATCGCGGGATTCGCAGACCTCCAGATCCGCGGCGCAGTGGATTTCGATAAAATCACCGTCCTCCACCAGGCCACGGGCCTTGTCCCGATCGGCGCGGAAGGGGGAGACGAATGCGGTCAGCACGATCACGCCTGCATCCACAAACAGCTTGGCCACTTCACCAATGCGCCGGATGTTCTCCTCACGGTCGGCATCGGAGAAGCCCAGGTCTTTGCAGAGCCCGTGGCGGATGTTGTCTCCATCCAGCACGTAGGTGGCGAGCCCCCGCTCGAACAGAGCCGCATTCACAGCATTGGCCAGGGTGCTCTTGCCGGACCCGGAGAGTCCGGTGAACCAGAGGATGGCGCTGCGGTGACCGCGTTGCTTTGAGCGCTCGTCGCGGCCAACGGAGGCTTCATGCCAGGCGATGTTGGTGGAAGCACCCTTGTTGGTGAGCTCTCCGTAGGTGGGGCTGGCGGCCATGAACGAGGACGTTGAATTGGCGGCCATTCTCCCTTAGCCGCCCGCCCGCTTCGGGCGATAGCCCTCCTTGCTCAAAAGCTCTANGGCCAGTTCCACCTGATCGCCTTGTAGTTCGATCACGCCATCCTTGGCGGTGCCGCCACTGCCAATGCGTGTTTTGAGTTTTTTCAGCAGGGCTTTGAACCCGGGGGCATCGAGCTCAAGTCCCCGGATCACCGTCACGGTCTTGCCCCCCTTGCCGCCACGGGTGGGTTGCACCCGCACCATTTGCTGAGACTTTGCTGTGGGCTCCGCCGCAGGCCCNCTNGGTCGCTGCAGACTGTCGGCACTGCTGAATTCCTGCCAGCCNCCCTTCGGCATTCACCCGTCGCAAACGCGTTGCATTGTCGATGACTACCGCCACGCCGCCTGAANCCTCCACACCCCGCTGGGCTGATTCGAGCCGCGGTCTGGGTCGTCTGATCGANNNGNTGATCAGCATCGGTTTGCTGCGCCGTCCCCTGTTTTTTCAGGCGCGGCAGTTGATCATCCGCACNGCCGAGCGCAACGGNATTCCCTGGNGGGCCCGNCGCCNGGAGCTGCAGCAGGCGGCAGAACCGCTGCTGGCGGCCAGCACCACGGCCGGTCTCACCCCGCCGCCTTATTACCTGTCTCGCTTCCATGCCTATGAGCAGGGCAATCTCTGNTGGCAGGCAGCCGCTGAAGCCGAGCAGGCCACGGATGCGATGGCCCTGCGGGTGTGGCCNGATGAGCCGCTGAAGCCAGCCGAGGCGCAGGCCCGGCTCCGCGATGCCATCCATGCCGTGGCGGAGCCGTTGTTGCCGGCATCGATCGATCGCATCGTTGATCTGGGCTGTTCCGTTGGGGTGAGCACCCAGGCCCTGGCTCACTGGCTCAACGCCCGTGCNGCGGCGCAGTCTCTGCCCCGCCCGATATTGATCGGCCTGGATTTGTCGCCTGAGATGCTGTCGGTGGCCCGCGTGCGTGACCCCCAGGGGCTGGTGCAGGAGTGGCGCCATGCCGCTGCGGAAGCCACCGGTCTGGTCTCAGGGTCGGTGGATCTGGTCAGCCTGCAGTTCGTGTGCCATGAGCTCCCCCAGGCGGCGACTCGCGCTGTCCTGGNCGAAGCATTCCGGCTGCTGCGNCCCGGNGGTGTNNTNCTGATGGTGGATCAGGATCCCGGTTCTTCTGTGCTGCAACGGCTGCCGGCGCCGGTGGCCACGCTGCTCAAGAGCACCGAGCCCTTCATTGAGCAGTACTTCGCTCTGGATCTGCCAGCCGAACTGGAGGAGGCAGGGTTCCGGAATCCCCGCATCCGTGCCTGCGACCCACGGCATCGTGTGATTGCTTGCTTACGCTGAGCCGACGCTCCGCCGCAGATCAGTGACCAGCACCCTGCCGAACGCCAGCACCCCGGATCCTTCCANCCTGCAACCGGCGGTTCGTCCTGGCGCCCATGGCCGCTTTGGCCGTTTCGGTGGGCAGTACGTGCCGGAAACTCTGATGCCGGCTTTGGCGGAGCTGGAGCAGGCAGCGGCTCAGGCCTGGAACGATCCGGCCTTCACGGCTGAACTCAATCACCTGCTGAAGAACTATGTCGGCCGGGCGACCCCGCTTTACGAAGCTGAACGCCTCACCGCTCATTACCGCCGCGCCGATGGTGGCCCCCGCATCTGGCTCAAGCGGGAAGATCTGAACCACACCGGTGCTCACAAGATCAACAACGCCCTGGGCCAGGCCCTGCTGGCGCTGCGGATGGGAAAGAAGCGGATCATCGCCGAAACCGGTGCCGGCCAGCATGGTGTTGCCACGGCCACGGTTTGTGCCCGCTTTGGTCTGGATTGTGTGATCTACATGGGCGCCGAAGACATGCGCCGTCAGGCCCTCAACGTGTTTCGCATGCGGTTGCTGGGCGCCAAGGTGCAACCGGTGACAGCTGGAACAGCCACCCTCAAAGACGCCACCAGCGAAGCCATCCGTGACTGGGTGACCAACGTTGAAACCACCCATTACATCCTGGGTTCCGTCGCTGGCCCGCATCCCTACCCAATGTTGGTGCGGGATTTTCACGCCGTGATCGGCCAGGAGTCCAAGCAGCAGTGTCAGGAGGCCTTCGGACGGCTGCCGGATGTGTTGATGGCCTGTGTTGGTGGTGGCTCCAATGCCATGGGCCTGTTCCACCCCTTCGTCCAGGACACGTCTGTGCGCCTGATCGGTGTTGAGGCCGCTGGTGATGGTGTGGCGACCGGGCGGCATGCCGCCACGATCACCGAAGGCCGGGCTGGTGTTCTGCACGGAGCCATGAGCCTGTTGCTGCAGGACAGCGACGGTCAGGTNCAGGAAGCCCATTCCATCAGCGCNGGCCTCGATTACCCCGGGGTGGGTCCGGAGCACAGCTATCTGCGCGAAATCGGCCGGGCGGAATATGCCGCTGTCACCGATCAGCAGGCCCTGGATGCTCTGCGTCTGGTGAGTGAACTCGAGGGAATCATCCCGGCCCTGGAAACCGCCCACGCCTTCGCCTGGCTTGAACAGCTCTGCCCAACGCTTGCCGATGGCACCGAAGTGGTGATCAACTGCTCCGGCCGCGGCGATAAGGATGTCAACACCGTGGCGGACAAGCTGGGGGATCAGCTCAGCTGAGCAGAAGTTCGAGATGCCGTGCCACCCGTTGCACGGCGGCTCGGGCGGTGGCGTACGCCATCCGCATCGGTCCGATGAGTGCAACGTGGCCGACGCCTTCCCTGGATCGATAGGGGGCTTGCACAACCGAGCACGGGCTCAGAGCNGGTTGAGGGTGTTCGTCGCCGATCCAGATCCGTGCCGTTCCTGCTCCGCTGATCAATGTTGCCGGGTGGTCATCGATCAGTTCCAGCAAGGGNCGCAGCGCCGCAGCGCTATCGAATTCCGGTTCGCTCATCAGCCGCGACAGACCATGCACGACCACCGGCGCGTCTCCGCTCTGACCGGGATAGTCGAGCGCGCTGCGCAACACTTCACCACTCCGCTGAAGCTGGCGNGGCAGGGCCTTCCAATTCAGTTCACCGCGCTCAAGCTGCTGATCAGCCCATCGCTCCATGGCGGTGAGTTCGGCTTCGACGCCGAGGGGCAGGCGCAAATTCAGGTGATGGGCGCGCCCGCTGTTGTCCACCACCAGCACCAAAAGACGCTCTCCACTGGCCACGAGCCGGATTTTTTCCAACTGGCGTTGCTCCTGCTGTGGTCGGCTGATNAGGCTCATCAGACCCGTGAAATCCGTCAGNCGACGGGCTAGCTGAAGCAGCAGATCATCCAGAGCTGCCCAACGGAGGCTGAGGCCCGTGAGTTCGCGCTCCAGGTGCTGNACCGCAACGCCAGGTTCTGGCAGCAGGGCGTCCACATAGTGCCGATAGCCCATTGGGCTTGGAATCCGCCCGGCGGAGGTNTGGGGTTGCTGAAGCAGACCGCGNCGTTCGAGAGCCCCCATGGCGGATCGAACCGTGGCCGAGCTTGCTGGGATCCCAAAGCGCTGCACCAAGGTGCGGCTGCCCACCGGTTCAATCGTGTCCACGTAGTGATGAACAGTGGCTTGGAGCACCTGTTCCTGCCGGAGTGACAACGGTTTGCTCATCAATAACGCGGGACGCTGGGATCCACCTGCACGCTCCAAGCATCGATTCCGCCCTCAAGGTTCCACACCTCCAGCTCCCACCGCTGCTCCANCAGCCACAGTCCGAAGTGGTGACTGCGCACCCCGGCATGGCACAGCACCACCACCGGCTGATCCACTTTGAAGGCTTCCGGCAGCGTCGGCAGCCATGCGCTGGAGGCGCTGAGGGGAAGATGCAGGACGTCTGCNGGGAAGGGCGCAATGGCCAGTTCCGATGCTTCGCGCACATCCACGAGCAGCGGCGACGGCCGGTCNTCGGCCAGCCAGCACTGCAGATCCCGAGCGTTGATCGGTTGTGGTTGGGGGTTGACCATGGCGCCATTCTGCGGTGATGGACAAAGATGAGGNGATTCGAGATCGCTGGCCCATGAAGGCCCGCCCTTTTCTCAGCGCTGTCGGCGCTGTTCTGCTGTCGCTGGTATTGATCGCCGCCGGTCTGCTCTGGACGATGGATCGGCACAGCCCTTTGCGTCTGGCTGAGACGCCGCTGCAGTTGCCTCGGGCTGCACGCTTCGTTCCTCGCGATGCCGATCTGTCTTTGCACTGGTTGGCNGATCCCGCCCGACTTCCCTCCTATGCCCAGGCTGTGGCACCGGCTGCAGACCGGCGCTCGGCCCGCGATGGAGCGCGTCAGTGGCGCGAGGGAGTCTTCGCACTTGCGGGTTTGTCTTTCGACACTGAGTTGGATGCCTGGATTGGCGAAGAGGTGAGTCTCACCCTGCTCGCTGGTGATGGACAGCCAGGCTGGGTGCTGGCCTTGACCAGCCGGGATCGCGATGGAGCCCGGCGTTTTCTGCAGCGCTTCTGGCAAACCCGAANCCTGGCCGGAACCGATCTGCAGATCAGCAGTTATCGNGGNATTGGTCTGATCAGCGGCCGCGGTGCCCTGGTCGGCCGCGATCCCCAACCGCTTGCCACAGCGCTGATCGACGACGANCTNCTCTTGGTGGGGTCCGGGCGTGGTGCACTGGANCAGGCGCTGGACGTCTCCCAGCTGCAGGATCAGCATCAGCTCGGCAATGCCCGGCTCCTGCGTCAGGTCGAGGATCTCGGTGACGGAGTTGCCATCCTCACGGCGTCCCCTNAGGCCTTGCAACGCTGGCTGCAGCTGCCAGCAGTGGTGGCGCAGCGGGATGACCTCGATGGACTCGTGGCTGCTCTTCGGCCGGACGGGGCCACCCTCGAGGTGAACGGTTTGCTTGGCTTCCAGGAACGGCTTGAGCTCCCGGCTTGGNCTGNTGTGACCGATCTCACAGCGACGGCAGGGGGGCATGGACGCTGGATGGCCCAACTGCAGAATCCTGCGCGACTGCTGGATCCAGAGATCAGTCATCCCCTGGCGCAGTGGTTAGGGCCCGTTCTGGCAGACCAACTCCAGGATCAGCCAGCAGCATCAGCTGTGGTGGATCTGGATGAGGGGCCTCTGCTCTGGCAACAGCAGCCCGATGGTTGGCTTTTGGCCACGCAGGCCCAGTCACCGACACGCGATGCCGTTGATTCTCAGCTCCAGGATCAGGGTTTGACACGCTCTGAACTGGAGGGTGAAGGAGACCNTCTGANCGTTTGGACCCGGTTGGTGCGCCAGCGCGGTCGACAGCCCGGCGTGGATGCTCAGTTGGCCGTTGCGCAGGTGGGAGGCGCCAACCTCAACTGGTGGGGTGAATCCCTGGCGGCACTGGCCCAGCGTCAGGACGTTCGTGCTCTTGCACCCAGGTTGAAGCAATGGAGGGATCTCGCGACGGACGTGACACCCGCTCAATCGCTTGTTCTGGCTGCTGCCCCTGCACGAACGGTTCTATCGATGTGGCAGCCCTGGGGTCTGCTGCAGGTGATCGCCGGCCAACCGCTCCAGGACCATGTCAACGGTCTAGGCGTTGCTGTNGGTGTGGATCGTCAGGATGAGATCGGCACTGAGATTCCGATCCATGCACGCCTCGAACTTGGTTGATCTGGTTCTGGTTCGCCATGGCATCGCTGTCGAGCGGATCGACGGTCGGGATGACCCCGAACGTCCGTTAACCAGGCGGGGTCTGCAGCGCACGGAGCAGATGATGAGCACTCTGGCTCGCAGTGGTCTGAACGTGGATCGACTGATCACCAGTTCTTACCGCCGGGCCCTGCAGACGGCCCAGATTGCTCTTCAGGCTGGGCTCGCCCCTTTGCTGGAGACCGATGAGCGGCTNCAGCCCGGTGGTGATGTGTTGGGCCTCTTGGAAACGCTGGCAGGCAGCGTCGTGCTGGTGGGTCATGAACCGGATCTGGGAGACCTCGCCTGTGACCTGTTGGGCTGGCCCAGGGGGGGCCTGGTTCTGAAGAAAGCTGGTGTTGTTGAGATGCAGCAGACCAATGGCCGTTGGCAATTGCGCGCCTTGCTCCGGCCTGGGCTCTTATCAGCGGATTGACAACTTAGGTTGCTCCTAGAGAGGTACAGGCGTTGGCCCAGCAGCAGACAGNACACCTGCGTCATGCGCGGACCGGGATTGAACTGCGGCCAGGACTGGATGGCGTGCCCGCGACCCAGTCCGCCATTTGCGACATCGACGGTGACAAGGGTTTGCTCACCTATCGGGGCTACCCAATGCAGGACTTGGCTGANAACAGCAGCTTCCTGGAAACGGCGTTCCTGCTGATCTGGGGTGAACTTCCCAGTCGCGAAGAGCTGGCGGACTTTGAACAGGCTGTGCAGATGCACNGACGGGTCAGCTTCCGCGTGCGNGACATGATGAAGTGCTTCCCAGCCAGCGGCCATCCGATGGATGCCCTGCAGTCCAGCGCGGCATCGCTGGGGTTGTTTTATTCCCGCCGGGCGATCGATGATCCGCAGTACATCTACGACGCGGTGGTGCGTCTGATCGCCAAGATCCCCACGATGGTGGCGGCGTTCCAGCTGATCCGCAAAGGCCAGGATCCGATTCAGCCTCGAGATGATCTGGCTTATTCAGCCAATTTNCTCTACATGCTCACTGAGCGCGAGCCCGATCCCCTCGCTGCTCGGATCTTCGACCGTTGTNTGATGCTCCATGCCGAGCACAGCCTGAACGCCAGCACGTTCAGTGCCCGGGTCACCGCCAGCACGCTCACCGATCCCTATGCCGTGGTCGCTTCAGCGGTGGGAACCCTCGCTGGTCCTCTCCATGGCGGTGCCAATGANGATGTGCTGGCGATGTTGGAGCAGGTGGGNNCGCCTGAGAATGCCGCTGCATTCCTTGATGAGGCCATTGCGGCCAAGCGCAAAATCATGGGTTTCGGCCACCGGGAATACAAAGTCAAGGATCCCCGGGCCGTGATCCTTCAGGCCTTGGTGGAGGAGATGTTCCAGCAATTCGGTCACGACGATCTCTACGACGTGGCTCGGGCGATCGAGACAGAAGCAGAGTCCCGGCTCGGACCCAAGGGCATCTACCCCAACGTGGATTTCTATTCCGGCCTCGTTTACCGCAAGCTGGGCATTCCTCGTGATCTGTTCACACCGGTGTTCGCCATCGCCAGGGTGGCTGGTTGGTTGGCCCATTGGCGCGAACAGCTTGGGGCGAACCGGATTTTTCGGCCTTCGCAGATCTANTCCGGTTCTGAACCACGCTCTTGGATGCCCATGCAAGAGCGCGCATCGGCTCCGGCCGCTTAAGTTGCAAGCACTTCATTGGACATGATGGTGAGCCCGGGACTTGACCTCGAAGTCAGTTTCAGCCAGGCCCTCCAGGGATTCGGCCTCTCTCCGGAGGTCGCCAGGCTGCTTTGGTTGCCGCTCCCAATGCTTCTGGTGCTGGTGGCGGCGGTGATCGGAGTGCTTGTTTCGGTNTGGCTGGAGCGGAAGATCTCCGCTGCNGTTCAGCAGCGGATCGGGCCTGAATATGCCGGTGCACTGGGCATTCTTCAGCCCCTCGCCGATGGTCTGAAGCTGTTGGTGAAGGAAGACATCATTCCGGCTCGGGCCGACAGCCTGCTGTTCACCCTTGGCCCCGTGTTGGTGGTGGTGCCGGTGATCATTTCTTGGCTGATCATCCCTTTCGGGCAAAACCTTCTGATCAGCAATGTCGGTGTTGGCATCTTTCTCTGGATCGCCTTCAGCAGCATTCAGCCGATCGGTTTGCTGATGAGTGGCTACGCCTCCAACAACAAGTATTCGCTGATTGGCGGTCTGCGTGCAGCAGCGCAGTCGATCAGCTACGAGATTCCTCTGGCGTTGGCCGTTTTGGCCATTGTGATGATGAGCAACTCGCTCAGCACCGTCGACATCGTCGGTCAGCAGACCGGAGCTGGGATCTTGAGCTGGAACATCTGGAGGCAGCCAGTGGGCTTCCTGATCTTCTGGATCTGCGCTCTGGCTGAATGTGAGCGTCTTCCCTTCGATCTTCCTGAGGCGGAGGAAGAGCTGGTTGCCGGTTATCAGACTGAATACGCGGGCATGAAGTTTGCCCTCTTCTATCTGGCTGGGTACATCAACCTCGTTCTGTCAGCCGTCCTCGTCTCGGTGCTCTACCTCGGTGGCTGGGGCTTCCCGATCCCCGTGGAATGGCTAGCCGGATGGCTGAATCAACCCATCGATGCTCCGCTGGTTCAGGTGATCACCGGTGCCGTCGGCATCGTTATGACCGTGCTCAAGGCCTATCTGCTGGTCTTTGTGGCAATTCTGCTGCGCTGGAGCACACCTCGCGTGCGCATCGACCAGTTGCTGGATCTGGGCTGGAAGTTTCTTCTTCCCTTGTCCCTGGTGAATTTGCTGGTCACCGCTGCACTCAAGCTCGCTTTCCCGGTCGCCTTCGGCGGCTGATCGTTGTTCATCGCGTCGCCCCCGCCATGATGTGGCGGAAGGGCTGATTCCCCATCCAATCCCAGGCTCCAGTCCATGTTCGGATTCCTCAAACAGGTCGGTGACTACACACGGGATGCCGTCGATGCAGCCAAAAACCTGGCTCAGGGTTTTTCCGTCACGTTCGACCACATGAAGCGCCGTCCCGTGACGGTGCAGTACCCCTACGAGAAGCTCATCCCTTCGGAGCGCTACCGAGGGCGGATCCACTACGAGTTCGATAAGTGCATCGCCTGTGAGGTGTGTGTTCGGGTCTGCCCGATCAACCTCCCGGTGGTGGATTGGGTGATGAACAAGGCCACCAAGAAGAAAGAACTCAGGAATTACTCGATCGATTTCGGCGTCTGCATTTTTTGCGGCAACTGCGTGGAGTACTGCCCCACCAATTGCCTCTCGATGACTGAGGAATACGAATTGGCGGCCTTTGATCGCCACAGCCTCAACTACGACAACGTGGCGCTTGGCCGTCTACCCACCAGCGTCACCACAGATCCCTCGGTTCAGCCTCTGAGAGAGCTGGTTTATCTGCCAGCAGGTGAGGTTGATCCTCACGGCGTTCCTGCCGATCGTCCTCGTGCTGGCAAGTTGCCCTCCCAGGTGCTTGAAACGCTCCCCCCGCCTGCGAAGGATGAGGGACAATCCTCTTCAGAGACCTCGGAGGGCGAGGCATGACCATTGCGACCACCACAGAGCTGATTTGTTTCTTGGTGCTCTCCGCCGTTGTGGTGCTCGGTGCCCTTGGGGTTGTGCTGCTGAGCAACATTGTTTATTCAGCCTTCCTCCTGGGTGGCGTGTTCATGGCCGTGGCCGGCCTGTATCTCCTGCTCAACGCCAGCTTCGTAGCCGCCGCTCAGATCCTGGTCTATGTGGGTGCGATCAATGTTCTGATCCTGTTCGCGATCATGCTGGTGAACAAGCGTGAGGACCTCAAGGCGATTGCCAACCTCACCACCCGGCGCATCGTTTCGGCGGGTGTATGCGCTGGCCTGTTTGCGCTGTTGGTGCGGGTTGTTGTCACCACCCCCTGGTCTCTCCCTGGGCCGGCTGCAGTGGGCGAAGAGGCGACTGCACGGATTGGTGAGCATCTGTTTACCGATTACTTGCTCCCCTTCGAACTGGCTTCGGTGTTGTTGTTGATGGCCATGATTGGTGCCATTGTTCTGGCCCGTCGTGATGTGCTGGCCACAGACGTTGTCACCGGCGAGGTGGCCGATCAAGGCCTGATCGAGAAGGCCAGAACTCCTCTGTTGATCAACCGCGCAGACTGATGAGCGATTTCCTGTCCACTCTTCCTTCGCTGCAGGCTTATCTGCTGGTTGCGGCGATTCTCTTCTGCATCGGTGTTTGGGGTCTGATCAACAGCCGCAATGCTGTGCGTGTCTTGATGAGCATTGAGCTGATGCTCAATGCGGTGAACATCAATCTGATGGCCTTTTCCTCATTCGTGGATGGTGATTTGATTCGTGGCCAGGTTTTTGCCGTGTTCGTGATCACCGTTGCGGCAGCGGAAGCTGCTGTGGGATTGGCGATTTTGCTGTCGCTTTATCGCAATCGCGTTACCGTCGATATGGAGCAGTTCAACCTGCTGCGCTGGTAATTCCCCCCAATCAGGGTCATGCGTCTCGATCAGGTCTGGGTGATCTATCGGGCCGATAGTCAACCGGCCCAGCGTGAAGCACGCCAGTGCGCGAAGGAACTGAAGGCCATTGGTGCGCACGTCGTGACAGCGATGTCCGGAGCCAGAGTCAACCCATTCCCTGGTCTTTTGGCTGTCGAAGAGGGCTTTCCTGATTTGGCGGTGGTTCTCGGTGGGGATGGAACGGTGCTGGGGGCAGCGCGCCATCTCGCCGTTCACGACATTCCCATCCTGAGCATCAATGTCGGTGGTCACCTGGGGTTTCTGACCCACGACCGCCGCGTGCTTCGAGGCGATGAGATCTGGCAGCGGCTTCTGGATGACCAGTTCGCCATTGAGCGACGCATGATGCTGCAAGCGATGGTGGATCGTCGCTCCGCTGAGGAACGGGCGGATGGTCCTTCACCACTGCAGCAGCCGGATATTGAGGACGACGATGAGCATCACTGGGCTCTCAACGATTTCTATTTGCGGGCCTATCGCGATGAAATTTCCCCCACCTGCACCCTGGAACTGGAGATTGATGGGGAGGTGGTGGATCAGATTCGTGGAGATGGGCTAATCCTCTCCACGCCGACGGGGTCGACGGGGTACTCCCTGGCCGCTGGCGGGCCAATCCTTCACCCCGGTATCGATGCAATCGTGGTGGCTCCGATCTGCCCGATGAGCCTCTCCAGCCGGATTGTGGTCGTCCCGCCTCGTTCCCGACTCACCATCTGGCCGCTTGGTGCCGGCGACCATCGCATCAAACTTTGGAAAGACGGCGTCGGTTGCACGGTGCTTGAGCCGGGTGAGTGCTGTGTTGTGGAGCAGGCTCGCCACCATGCCTTGATGGTGCAGCTCAACCAGAGCCCTTCCTACTACCGCACGTTGTCTCGCAAACTGCACTGGGCTGGAAGTCTGCAAAGCGCCCAGCCATCCGAGAACTAGTCCCATGGCCCTTGAGATCGAACGGCGGTTTCTTGTGTGTTCCAACGCATGGCAAGCGCTGGCGTCATCGAGTGGTCAACAGCTTCGTCAGGGTTATCTCGCGGCCAGTGCGGAGGGCGTAACGGTGCGCATGCGCTTGCGCGGTGCAGACCAGGCCTGGCTCACCTTGAAGGCTGCAGCGGATGCGATTGGTTTGGTGCGCCATGAGTTCGAGTACCCCATCCCGGTTGCCGATGCCGAGGCGCTCTGGTCCCTCGCTCCGCATCGGCTGGAAAAGGTGCGGTATCTGATTGATTGTCCAGGTGGTGACTGGGTGGTGGATTGCTTTGAAGGGAGTAATGCGCCGCTGGTGCTCGCTGAGGTGGAGCTGCAATCCGCGGATGACAGCTTGGTGATCCCTCCTTGGTGCGGAAAGGAAGTCACCGGAGAGTCGCGCTGGTCGAATGCAGTGTTGGCGCAGCAGCCTGTGCAGAGCTGGTCGATGGAGGAGCGCCGGCATTACGGCTTTGGGTGAAATCCGACTGGACCCTTCTACAGATTTCCTTTAGGTTTGAGCGATAAGAGGGAGTTTGTTGTGGTTGGCCTTTACGACGGCACAGGGATGCTCCGCTTCTCAGGCATCAGCTCAGAGGCTTGCCTCGAATATGCCCATCTCTTTGGAATACCAGTAGGGCCCAGCTCCATCCAGGCCTTGCCGGAACCAGCCACGTCCACGATCAGGGTGCGAGGTGCTCGTTATCTGGAAGAGCGCAACAGTTGAATCCGTCACGGCAGATCTTGCCGTTGTCCATCGCCCAGTTCAGCAGGGCGACTCGGTTTTTGGACCCGGTTTTGGTGAACACATTGCTCACGTGATTGTCCACCGTGCGCTTGCTGATCGTGAGTCGATCGGCAATCTCCTGGTTGGTGAGCCCTTCGGCAACCAACTCGATGATCTCAACTTCCCTTGCTGAGAGGGAAATTTCTAGGGGATCAGTTCCATCGAGGGATGACATGGATCGACCACCTTTCCGCCATGCTAATCCGACTGGCGGGGGGTTGATCCTGCATAGTGGGCCTCGTGAATCGAGACCAGGTTTGACGACGGCGCTCCAGCGCGCGATCGAGACAGGGCAGCAGGTGCTCACCGCAGAGGTGATGCCCCCCCGTGGAGTCGATCCCTCCCACATGTTGGAGATGGCTGGATGCCTTCGTGGTCGCGTTCATGCGATCAACGTCACCGATGGCAGCAGGGCTGTGATGCGGATGAGCAGCCTGGCTTCCTGCCGGTTGTTGCTGGATGCAGGCTTGGAGCCCGTGCTGCAGATGGCCTGCCGCGACCGCAATCGGATTGCGTTGCAGGCCGATCTGCTGGGAGCCCATGCGATGGGCATTCGCAATCTGTTGTGCCTGACGGGTGATCCGGTTCGGGCTGGAGATCAGGCGGATGCACGCCCTGTGAACGAATTTGAATCGGTGAAGCTGCTCCAGCAGGTTCATGCGCTCAACCACGGCGTAGACCCCGTGCAGGGGGATCTGCCAGATGGTGCTTCGGAGCTCTTTGCCGGATGTGCAGCTGATCCTCAATCGCCCAGCTGGAGCGGTTTGCAGCGACGTTTGCAACGCAAGCAGGCCGCTGGAGCTCGGTTTGTCCAGACCCAGATGGTGATGGATGCCTTCGCCCTTGAACGTTTCCAGCGAGAGCTGGCCGCGCCGCTCATGTTGCCTGTTCTGGCCGGGGTGTTTCTGCTGAAATCAGCGAAAAACGCCCGGTTCATCAACCGTGTCGTTCCCGGTGCTTGTATTCCTGATGCGCTGATTCGCAGGCTGGAAGAATCGGCTGATCCTGCGATGGAAGGTGTGGCGATTGCCGCCGAGCAGGTCAAGCAGTACCTCGGAATCGTTCAAGGCGTTCACTTGATGGCGATCAAGGCGGAGCAGAGAATCCCTCTCATCCTCGATCAGGCAGGGATCAGCTCACGGCCTGGGTGAGATCGGTTCCAAGCAGTTCGGCCATGGCCTTCTGTTGGGGAGACGGTTCCACCAGATCCTGTCGCCGTGCATCGGTAATCAGCCAGTCGAGTGATGCCTCTTGAAGATCGAAGTGATCTCCGTCTTTGCCAACGCAGTACCGGCCAAACACAAGCTTCTCAAGCAGCTGAACGCCGGCACCAATGCGTGAGTAGTCGAAGATGATCGAGTTGTCGACGGTTGCCCCTTCGCAGATGTGACAGCTCGGTCCAATCATCGTTGGGCCAATGATGGTGGCGCCGTCTTCGATTTTGGTCATTCCGCCCACGTAGACCGGGCCGGAAACATTGATCTTGTCCCAGTTGGCCGCCACGTTGAGACCGGTGTACACACCCGGCTTCACCTCTTTGCCGGGAATGCCGACCTGACGCACCTCACCCATCAGCACGCTGCGAATGGCCTGCCAGTAATCAGGCACCTTGCCGATATCCACCCATTCGAAGTCCATCGGGATGGCATAAAACGGTGCCCCCAACTCAGCCAGCTTCGGGAATAGATCGGAGCCGATATCGAACGACTGGCCTGAGGGGATGTGCTCGAAGATCTCTGGCTCGAAGATGTAGATGCCGGTGTTGATCGTGTCGCTGAGAGCTTCCTCGACACTGGGCTTTTCTTGGAAGGACGAAATCCTGTCTTGGTCGTCTGTCACGACAACCCCGTAACTGCTCACCTGTTCCTTGGGAACCCGTTTGGTGACGAGGCTGGCGATGGCACCTTTTTCACGGTGGCGCCGCAGGGCTTCAGACAGATCCAGATCAATCAAAGCGTCGCCGCAGAGGACAACGAAGGTGTCATCGAAAAAGTGTTGAAAATCCTGGATTTTTTTCAAACCACCGGCGGATCCCAGGGCGCTGCCAATCAGCTCGCCGTCTTCGATCCGCCCTTCAAAGCTGTAAGCAATCTCAACGCCGAATCGCTGGCCATCGCGGAAATAGTTTTCGATCTCTTCGGCGAGGTGAGACACGTTCACCATCACCTCGGTGAATCCATGCTCCTTGAGAAGCTCCAGCAGAAACTCCATCACCGGCTTCTGCAGGATCGGAATCATTGGCTTGGGGATCACATGGGTGATCGGTTGCACCCTTGTCCCCTTACCAGCCGCCAAGATCATCGCCTTCATTGGCGTTTCAGGGCATCACAGTTGGGTGACCCTAAACCGCCCTTCAAGCAACGAGGGGAGTCCGGGTCGGCATTGGATCTGGCACCTGAAGACTTCGGATCGGAAGTTGGGTGGCGGTTCCGCCGGCTGGAATGAACTTCAGCCTCAAGGGGCCATGGAGCCATCCGTCTTGATCGAGTTCAACACGGCCTTGAGAGGAGAGGAACAGCAGGGCCCAGAACACGCCAACGCGATCGTGATCGAGATCAGCGGCCGCCACAGTGCCCCAACGTTCCACCAACCTTTCGAAGCTCACCCAGTCCAGGGCGTCCTCCCATCCGCTCATGAAAACCCCAAGAGCAGCAGTGGTTTCGGGTAGTTTTTCGCGGTGGGCCAGGCCGGCGACCTGGGCGATTGCCTCCCGGTTGCTCAGCCGTTTGCGTCGCTGACGTCGTCGGGCTTCCAACTCATCGGATTCCAGTTGTTCAGCAATGGATTCCAGCTGCTCAATCAGCTCTCCAAGGGTCACCGGACGTCGGAGGGGCGGCGGGGCGACAGGACGCCGAAGCAAATGGCGCTCCGGTCGCCTTGGCAGGTCAAAGGCCGGATCCAGCCAAGCCTGCTCGTCGAATTCGGCTTCAAAATGGTCCTCAACCTCTGGAGCTGGAGGAAGGATGCTGGCTTCGAGCACTTCTGCCTTCAGACCGACCAGCACCGATGCGGCCAGAAAGGCCTCACTGCTGTCGGCCAGGTCTCTCTCAAAACTGCCACCACGACCATTCAAGGCTGCGGCCACCTGCTTCGGCACTTCGATTCTTTGGCGGAGCTGATCGAGAAAGCCGTCCACGACGGCGATCACATCCACATCCCAGGGGTCGAGATCACCCCGCTCAGCTGCATCCTGCAACAGGCGGATGGCAAGGCGGGCGCCGGCATCGACTCCTTCGGTGGGGGCCACCTGCGGCAAAGAAACAACCTGTCTCTGCGCAAGGTATCGGTCCTGAATAGCCCTCGCCAGGGCTTATCGGGCCTCAGGAGGCGCTGGAGGCCTCATCTGTATCGGCTGCTGTTGAGGTGACCGTTGTGGCGGGAAGCAGACCAAGCTGTGTTTCCACGGTGGAACGGTAACGGTTGAGGTCGGTTTCCAGCTCCTGGATCCGCACCTGCTGCGCTTCGAACTCGTTGGCCTTGGTGAGTTGCTCAACGTTGTTGAGCATTCCGGTCCATGCGGCGAAGAACCATGCCGACACGGCTCCAAACCCCGCTACCAACAGCAGCAGACCCGCCAGCGGCAGGGTGTATTCGACCCCCGGAAGCACATGAACTGTGGTCGGAGCGGTGTTCTCCAGCGTGAAGAACACCGTGATCAGTCCGAAGGCGAAGATCAGGCTGAAGTTGATCTGGCGCATGGGCACACGGAATTCGCCCAGACCTTAAGGAGCTTCAGCAGTAGCGGAACAGGATCGATACGTGTTTTAGGACGCGCCCACTGAGGGAGCTTGAACAAGGGCGGGAACGGGACCTTGCCCCCTGATCAGCGGCGCGGTGGGTTGGCTCACCCGTTCCATGGCACCGAGATTGCGAGTCACCAGAGCCTCGATGGAACTGCGGTAGCTGTCGGTCATCAATTTCGGGTAGAGCCCGATGCCGATGATCGGCACCAGCAGGCATCCAATGATGTAAACCTCGCGGGGTTCCGCGTCCACCAGGTTGGTGTGGGAGACCAGTTCCTCCTTCTCCTTGCCGAAGAAAATCTCCCGGAGCATCGACAGCAGATAGATCGGTGTGAGGATCACGCCAACGGCGGCCAGACCGCAGATCACAACCCGGAACGGAAGGGTGTAGGCCTCGTCTGTGGCGAACCCAGCGAACACCATCAGCTCACTGACAAACCCGCTCATGCCTGGAAGGGCCAGGGATGCCAGGGCACACACGGTCCACAGCGCGAACATGATCCGCATCTTCTGGCCAACACCCCCCATCTCATCCAGTTGGAGCGTGTGGGTGCGGTCATAGGTGGCACCCACAAGGAAGAAGAGACTCGCGCCGATCAGTCCATGGCTGATCATCTGCAGCATCGCGCCGCTGGTTCCGAGGGCGCTGAAGCTGCCCACACCGATCAGCACGAAGCCCATGTGGCTGATCGAGCTGTAAGCGATCTTGCGTTTGAGGTTTCGCTGGGCAAAGGAGGTGAGGGCGGCGTAGATGATGTTCACCACACCCAGAACGATGAGCAACGGAGCGAACTGGGCATGGGCTCCAGGCAGGAGCTGACAGTTGAAGCGCAGCAAGGCGTAGCCGCCCATTTTCAGCAGGATCCCAGCCAGCAACATGTGAACGGGTGCCGTTGCCTCACCATGGGCATCCGGCAACCAGGTGTGGAGCGGCACGATCGGCAACTTGACGCCGAAGGCGATCAACAGGCCGGCATAACAGAGGAGCTGGAAGCCCGTTCCGAACTCTTTGGCTGCAAGGGCGGTGTACTCGAAGCTCGGTGTGCCACCTCCGAAGAACCCCATCGCCAGGGCAGCGAGAAGAATGAACAGTGAACTACCAGCGGTGTAGAGGATGAACTTGGTGGCGGCATATTGCCGTTTCTTGCCTCCCCAGATTGCGAGCAGCAAATACACCGGAATCAGTTCCAGCTCCCAGGCGAGGAAGAACAGCAACATGTCCTGCACGGCGAAGACGGCGATCTGTCCGCCATCCATCGCCAGCAGCAGGAAGTAAAAGAGGCGTGGTTTGAAACTCACTGGCCAGGCTGCCAGGCAGGCCAGGCTGGTGATGAAGCTGGTGAGGAGAATCAGCGGCATCGAGAGGCCATCCGCGCCGACCGCCCAGGTGAGGCCGAGATCCGGCAGCCAGTTCACCCGTTCGGAGAGCTGCAACCCGCTCAGGCTTGGGTCATAGCCAGTGAGATAAGCCGCAACCGTGATCAGGAAGGTGATCAGGGTCACGATCAGCGCATACCAGCGCACTTTTTTGCCATCGCCTGCATCGGGGACGAGGGGAATGAGCAAGGCGCCGACAATCGGCACAAGGATTGAGAGGCTCAACCAGGGCACTGTTGCCTGCACTGGATCGCTGAGGCCGGCGACTGCGAATTCGAACACGCTCTATGCGATCACCAATGGTTGGATCGTAGAAATCGTGAGCGGGTTGTCATCACCTCGATAGGCGATGACACACATCCGCGTGATTCGGCTCAGGCCGTGGGTCCGCCAATTACGCCGAACAGCACCACAAGGGCGATGACGCCGGCAAACACGATCAGGGCATAAAACTGGGCTCGCCCTGTCTCGAGGTATTTCAGACCCTCACCACTGCCAAGGGTGAGCAGGCCTGTGAGGTTGACCACACCATCAACAACCTTGGCATCCACTTCCAGCACCTCACGGGCCAGTTTGCGGCTACCTCGCACAAAAAGTTTGTCGTTGATCACGTCGAGATACCACTTGTTCGCCAGGAACGCATTCACTGCAGGGAAGCGACCGGCCACCATTTGGCCTAAGTCGATGCGCCGGAGGGCGTAGGCCAGAACGGCGAGGGTGATACCGGCGACGGAGATTGCCACGGAGGCACCCGCCAGCGGAAGGAATTCACCCCAGCTGAATTGTTCCGCCATCTCAAGGGCTTCTTCTGGGTTCAACAATCCCGCGAAGCGGCTGTTCCAGGGTGTGCCCAGCAAACCGATCAGCACGGAGGGCACCGCCAGCACGGCCAGTGGCGCCGCCATGGGCCAGGAGGATTCGTGCACGCTGCCGCCATGGGCATGGTGTTCGGAAGGATCTTTTCCGACTGCTGTCAGCAGCTGAGCTTGCATGGCGGCATCGTTGCCTCTGAACTCACCCTCAAAGGTGAGGAAATAGAGGCGGAACATGTAGAAGGCGGTCATGCCGGCCGTGAGGAAGCCAACGGCCCAGAGCAGTGGATAGCTGTTGAAGGCCTGACCAAGAATTTCGTCTTTGCTCCAGAAACCGGCCAGGGGAGGGATTCCGCTGATGGCGATGCAGCCGATGAAGAAGGTGGTGGCAGTCACCGGCATTTTCTGGCGAAGGCCACCCATCAGACGCATGTCTTGAGCGAGCACTGGTTCGTGGCCCACCACCTCTTCCATGGCATGAATCACGGAGCCGGATCCCAGGAAGAGCATCGCCTTGAAAAAGGCGTGGGTGACCAGGTGGAAGATGCCGGCCACTGGAGCTCCGCAGCCCATCGCCAGCATCATGTAACCCAGCTGGGAGACAGTGCTGTAAGCCAGGCCCTTCTTCAGGTCCATTTGGGTGAGAGCGATCGACGCCCCCAGGAAGCAGGTGATCGTGCCGACCACGGCGATCACCGTCTGCACCACCGGGAATTGGGAGTAGAGCGGGTCGAGTCGTGCAACCAGGAACACGCCTGCTGCAACCATCGTTGCGGCATGGATCAATGCCGAGATCGGTGTGGGGCCCTCCATGGCATCCGGCAGCCACACATGCAGCGGAAACTGGGCTGACTTGGCCATGGGGCCGAGGAACACCAGCAGGCACAGCAGCAAAGCGGCCCAGGGAGCGACACTGCCGTTGGTCAGGCCCTGTTGCAGCCCATCGGCGATGCCCTGGAAGTCAAAACTTCCGGTGGCCCAAAAGAGGCCAAGAATCCCGAGCAAAAGGCCGAAGTCGCCGACGCGGTTCACAACGAAGGCTTTCTGGGCCGCGTGCGCCGCACCCTCGCGGTCGTACCAGAAGCCGACCAGCAGGTAGGAGCACATGCCCACCAGCTCCCAGAACACGTAGATCTCCAGCAGATTCGGGCTGATGATCAACCCCAGCATTGAACTGCTGAAGAGGGCGAGATAGGTGAAGAAGCGCACATAGCCCTTGTCGTGGGCCATGTATCCATGGGAGTACACCATCACCAACAGGGCAACGGTGGTGACCAGGGCGAGCATCACGGCGCCGAGGGGATCCACCACGTAACCCATCGGCAGGTTGAAACTGCCTGCGCTGGCCCATACGAACAGATGCTCCACCGGTGGAGCTCCGTTCAGCTGGCTCAACAGGATGGCGTAGCTGAGCGCTGCTGCTGCCCCCACACAGGAGATGAGCAGCAGGGCCACCGGCTTACGCAGCCGGTTGATCGTGCGGTTGAAGCTGATCAGTCCGAGCCCGGTCAGGACGGCGCCGAACAGGGGGAGAACTGGAATCAGCCAGGCGAGTTCCTCAGCCGAGGGCATCCGCTTTTAAATCATTGAGGTGAGTGTAGGCAGCTCAGCCCAGCAGATTCTCCAGTGCGGAATTGCGCATCAGAGCTGCGCCCGCGGAGATATACCGATGGGCCCACCAGAACACCCCCACCGCTACGACGATCCCCAGCTGGGCTGGCCTTAAGAATTCCTGCCATTGCAACTGCTGACGACCATCCAGTACGGCGGCGAAGGGAAGGATCGAGGTGCTGGCTTTGAGCTCATCAAAGGCATCGCCAAAGCGGGCCTTAAGGCGACGGTCTCCGTGCCAGACCGCAAACAGGTGATGGCCGATCAGACCGATGCAGGTCACCACCATGAAGCTGCTGCCGATCCAAAGCGCATGGGTGAGGCACCAGAGGATCTGACCAATCGCCTGGGGATGGCGTGAGATGCGGATGATTCCGGAGGCATAAAGGCGCACCTGCGGCTTCAGCACTGCGGGGATTTCCAGCAGGTTGTAAGTGGCTGGGTAAAGGAACAGAAAGCTGATGGCGGTACCGATCCACACGAGCGGAATCACGCCAGGGACCCCCTGCAGATTCCAGAGGCGCACACCGTCGTAGCGGTGGGCCAGGAACCAACCGATCACAACCACGGCGGAAGGAATACTGGCGGTAGCGAAGATCAGCCGCCAGGCTCTGGCTCCGATCACGGCTTCGGCCCGGCTTCGCAGCGCTGCTCCACCGCTGTGGATCACTGCGAACAGGATCAGAAGCACCAGCATCACGAGGCTGCTGTGGTGAATCGAGGCCATGGCCGCCACGTCGGAAGGGCGTGATTCTGGCTTGCGAACGAGGCAGGCCTAGATTTCGAACTCTCCTGTGGGTGCCCTGCGGTGGCCGACCTGCCGTTCACCCTCGACCAACTCCGGATTCTGCGGGCCATCGTGAGTGAAGGCAGCTTCAAAAAAGCTGCCGACAGCCTCTATGTGACCCAGCCGGCTGTGAGCCTTCAAATCCAGAACCTGGAGAAGCAGCTTGAGGTGTCGTTGTTCGATCGTGGCGGTCGCAAGGCCCAGCTCACCGAAGCAGGCCATCTGCTGCTCAGCTACTGCGATCGGATCCTCAGTCAGTGCCATGAGGCCTGTCGCGCTCTCGATGACCTCCACAACCTCAAGGGTGGCTCCCTGATCGTCGGGGCTAGCCAAACCACGGGCACTTATCTGATGCCGCGGATGATCGGCTTGTTTCGTCAGAAGTATCCCGACGTGGCGGTGCAGCTGCAGGTGCACAGCACCCGTCGAACGGGATGGAGCGTGGCCAATGGACAAATCGATTTAGCCATCATCGGCGGCGAGCTCCCCGCGGAGCTGAACGAGCTCTTGCAGGTGATCCCGTACGCCAGTGATGAGTTGGCACTGGTTTTACCGATCAAGCATCCCCTGGCCCGCCTCGCCGAGCTCACCAAGGAGGATTTGTACCGGCTGGGTTTTGTTTGTTTGGATGCCCAGTCCACCACGCGCAAGATGGTGGATCAGCTGCTCGCCCGTTCTGGTCTTGATGTTCAGCGGCTGCGCATTGAGATGGAGCTCAATTCCCTGGAAGCGATCAAAAACGCTGTGCAGGCTGGTCTCGGTGCGGCGTTTGTACCGGTGGTCTCGATTGAACGTGAACTCGCGGCCGGCACCATTCATCGCCCACAAGTGGCCGATCTTCAGGTGCGCCGGCAGCTGAAGTTGATCACCCATCCCGCTCGGTACTGCTCACGGGCATCGGTCGCCTTCCGCAACGACATTCTTCCGGTGTTTGCCAGTGCCGACAGCCCGGTTCGTCAGGCCTCACCGGTGGTCAGTGAGGCCATCGCTGAGACCCAGCTTCAGAACTGATCGGCCTCCGGTGTCACGCCGACTGTGTCATCGGCGACGCCGCGCGTCAGGAACTTGTTTTCGCTGATGTCGGTCTGGTAGACGCATCGCACAACCGGTTTATCCCGCACAGAGCCGATGTAGGCAAAGGTGTTCATGCGCTGTTTGCAATCACGCTCCTGTTGCGCGGTGATGGCCCCTTCTTTCCGCAGCACAGACCAGTTTTCCCGCCGAATCACGCATCCCGGTTGCAGGGTCGGCTGGGTGACGAAGCTGCTGGAGGGGTTCAGCGTTGTGTACATCTCGATATCCATCACGAAGGCACTGGCACCCCATTGGCGGCAAAATTCGGGATCGGGCACAGCCATATCCAACTGTTGGGAGCTGGCGATGTTTCCCTGATCGCCTTGGGTTGTGCTGGTGACGGCACTACCGATACCGATGCCAACGACAAGCACTCCAGCGAGCACGGCCACGGTCAGCGTGCTGAATTGGAAAGGTCCTTGATTTCCCTGCCCTGGTGGCGGGCCAGGTGGCCGACCATTGCCGCGGTCTCGATCTCGGCCGCGGCTTGGTTCATACCGTTCTCGATCCCGGTACCCACCGCCGCGGCGATCTCCGTCGTAGCGAGAGCGAGTCACAACAATTCGGGGGTCCGGGGCAGACCCATCGAGAAATTCTGCACTCGGCCATCCGTGTTGTAACTCAGCTCACCGGCTTGCAGGAGTTGACGGATGAATCCCTCGAGATCCGTTCCAATCCGTCGAAGCGTGTAGTCACTCAGCTCACCGCCAGCCGATGCTTCAACCAATTGCTTGAACCGCTCCTGCACTTTCACCAGGCTGGCATCGGTCCAGAGGAATTCGTTGTCCGGATCGAGATCCAGGGTCAGTTGATCATCGGAGGGCACCAAGTCCTGATCTTGGAGAGCTGCTGTGAACAGGCGCACGTGACGGGTGGTGCACTTCAACAGGGTGTCAGCCAAGGCGCGATTGCTGGAGAGCTGATCGGACTTTAAGAAGCGAACGGGGGTCTAGCTCTTTTAAGGTTGGTTTCACTTTTGTATCGGCCGCATGCGCGTCGCTATTGCCGGAGCAGGTCTCGCGGGTCTGTCCTGCGCCAAATACCTGGCGGATGCTGGTCACACGCCGATCGTGGTGGAGGCTCGCGACGTGCTCGGCGGCAAGGTGGCGGCCTGGAAAGACGAGGACGGTGACTGGTACGAGACCGGTCTGCACATCTTTTTCGGGGCCTACCCCAACATGCTGCAGCTTTTCAAGGAGCTGAACATCGAAGACAGGCTGCAGTGGAAGACCCATTCGATGATCTTCAACCA
>NZHI01000087.1 GCA_002691345.1 Synechococcus sp. MED650
AGGGGCTACGCGAACTCACCAAGGAGAACGGAGCTCTGCTCGTGTTCGACGAAGTGATGACCGGCTTCCGAATCAGCTATGGCGGTGCNCAGGCNCACTTCGGNGTCACNCCNGACCTNACCACGATGGGCAAGGTNATCGGTGGNGGNCTNCCCGTNGGNGCCTACGGCGGCCGCNNNGACATCATGGNGATGGTGGCTCCNGCGGGGCCGATGTATCAGGCAGGAACCCTGAGCGGAAACCCNCTTGCGATGACTGCTGGCATCAAAACNCTGGAGTTGCTGAAGCAACCCGGCAGCTACGAGCGGCTGACCGCAACCACCGAAAAGCTGATCGCCGGAATCAAAGAAGCAGCNCAATCAGCCGGACTTCCGATCACCGGAGGCAGTGTGAGCGCCATGTTCGGTTTCTTCCTTTGTGATGGCCCCGTGCGCAACTTCGAGGAAGCCAAGGCCACGGATGCCGAGCGTTTCGGCAANTTGCACCGGGCNATGCTGGAACGGGGCGTCTACCTGGCTCCTTCCGCCTTTGAAGCCGGATTTACGTCTCTGGCCCACTCCGACGACGATATTGAAGCCACGCTCAACGCTTTCCGGGAGAGCTTCGCTCAAATCGCCTGATCAGCGGAATTCGAACCCTTGCTGGCATCCGCTCCGTCACCCCCTCCACTGGTCTGCACGATTCAGACCGTGGANTCGCGCTGGAGGCCACNCCCCATCNCAGGGATTAGGCAGCTGGAAGAGCAAAGCTTCCGTGTGATCCGAGATGAACCCGGGTCCGTTTCACCTCGCACAGTGATTGAAAGCAGGATCTCGACGCTGGTGCAGGAGTTCAATGATTCGGGGCTGGATCAAACCGATCCCAATCGTTTGACGTACCGATGGTCTTTCAAGGCTCCCCTCGGAGTGATTCGGCTTTCCCAAAACAAGTCAGCGAAACCAACCGACACCACATTGATGGTGACCGGGGATCTCCANATAAAAGANAGCCGCAGATTTCAGCTGATTCAGGAATCAAGGCTCACCCATGCCTCCAGTACACAGACCCTGAGCACACTGATGGAAACAGCTCAAGGNACTTGCCGTGAGCAACGCTGAGCATCTGCTCGAGAGGGCCCGGGCTGCAGCACAACAAGCGCACTGCCCCTATTCGGACTTCCATGTGGGGGCAGCAGTGGCCTGTGACGACGGCAGCATCGTTGAAGGCTGCAACGTGGAAAATGCCAGTTATGGCTTAAGCATGTGCGCTGAGCGGGTGGCTCTGTTCACGGCGATCAGCCAGGGCAAGCGGCCTATCGCTCTGGCGGTGAGCTGCGTGGATGCTCAAAACGATTCGCCGCTCGCGTCACGAATGCCCTGCGGAGCTTGCCGGCAGGTGATGCANGAGTTGTTACCGGCGGAAGCCATGATTCAGATTGATGGGGTGGGGCTTCGCCGACTCAGCGATCTACTTCCGAACCCGTTTCAGCTGAATCGCAACCAGTGAGAAGAAGGTTTAAACCCATCATCTCGAGCGAATCCAACTCGCTCTGACGACNTTTTTTGCCACTTTGCAGAGCTGCTTTCGCAAAACGGCTGTACTCCGCCCTCGCCACCGGNGAGGTCTTCGAAAGNGGTGTGATCAGCCAGGAGGCCCGGGAGTGAGCCACCAGATGGTGAAAGGGATTCAAGAAGGCCTGAAGCCTCGCCATGGCAGGCAACTGCTGGTCCNCATGGAGAGTCAACAACCGCCGCTGAAGGGCCAGGCCGAAATTGGAAAGCACATGAAGATCCTGAAGAATCGCGGATCCGATCAAGGCCAAGAACAANGCCATTTGAATCGTGTTCCCAATTACGCCAACGGAAAAACCCGCCTGGTTCACCGCACTGATCGTGGCGGGATCACCCACATTGCTGAANTAGGCACCAATGTTGTTCATGGCGTGCAAAAGNACCGCCAACACTGCACCGATCAATCCACCAATCCAGCGAAGGGATCCCCGTGCTTCGATCAAGCACCACAGGGAAAATCCGATCCAAACTGAAAAGAGAGCATGCATGCCGGCTGAACCAATCGTTCGGGCATTGATTTCACCAACCCAGGCCAACAGTGCCCCCTCTGGCATCGAAAGACGAGACCACAAATAAAGAATGTTTTCGCAGAACTCAAAGGCAACCGCCACGACAGCTGAATAAACGATGTAGTCAGTCAGCGAATCAATCTGACGACGAATCAGCAACAGAACCATCACCACACCCATGCCTTTGACNGCCTCTTCAATTACGGGAGCATCCACCGTCACCTGCAGCATGGCCAGTGGAGCCGATTCGCCCAACAGGGCTGTCCAGAACATGGTGGTGAAACTGCCAATCAGGATGGCCGGAATCACGGTCATCAGGCCGATGACAAAACTGAGGCCAATCGCCCACCACGGCTCGCGTTCCAGCACATCCAAAAAGCGGATCACCGCAATCACAAGCCCGGATGCCACCAGAGCAATCAGAGGCGTGATCAAATACAGCGTTGCTGGCATGACCTGAATCAGGAGCAAGCCCAGCGTGCCATGGCCTTTTTGGGGTCGCCGAGTTGCGCAAGATCGGTGTAGACGTAATCCTCCCAGCCCTTCTCAGGCAGGCCCGCGAACAACATCAAGTTGAGCGGGTAGTGCTCGGAATCCGTGCACCTGCGGAAGTCATCCCGAAAGAGAAAAGTAGGTTTTCCAAGAGCGATGGCGGCTCCCAGTTCCACCATCACCCCTTCATCGGGTGGTGTTCCATTGACAATCGCCAACAGCGCATCGGCATCACGCACATCCTGAAGATCCCGCTGAGCCACGGCATGCGCCCATCCCGGCTGAGCCAGATCCACCTGAGCATTCCGCGCAAACGGTTCCCACACCTCGAGCCCCAAGTCTTCCAGAGCCGAGATGAACTCAGGCAACAACAAACGCTTCCACTGGGACGAGAATCCGTAAGGGGATGCGAGATAAATCGTGCGTCGCATCATGGGTGGGAACGGGAAGCGCGGTAGGCCTGCTCATCGGCACGAGCTCGGGACATGTCTTCCCAGGGGAACACCAGCCACTCGGATGAATCAGTCACCACTGCCGCCGTCCACCATTCAGGAGAGCACTTGCTCATCCACACAGCGAAGGAGGCTTGNGGAAACTGCACATGCAAGGCCTTGAGCGTTTTGCCAGTTTCATAAACATCGTCAACGATCAANGCCGAATCATCTGGCGAGCCCAACAAAGGACGATCCAAGGCATGGCTCAGGGCAACCGCCAAACAAAGACCACCCCTGGGGACCCCGTAGATACCCGTTACACCGGAATCGGCAAACCGAGAAGCCAGCANCTCCACGGCCTGGTCAAACTGAGCCCAAGGGAGAACCTGCATGGCCGGAGAATGGCATAACCACGTNGTCATTCAGCTTGAACCGAGACATCCCGCCTCAGGAACAAACCCGCAAATGGTTTCGAAGCCATCTGCTGAATCGCGAGCTTGAGCTGCAGGAGCTCTATGACCTGCCCCAAGGGGAGCTCGACTTGCTGATGGCAGAAACAGCCGAGATCCGTTCGGACGCCGAAAACCGGGCACGCAGCCACGGTCGCTGGTGCACCGCTGGCTACGTGCTGGAACTGGCCCGAATCATCGATGCACGCAGGGCTGGGGATCAGGCCGCCTTCANATAGATCTTTCGACCCTTGGCATCCAGCCGATAGTGGCCACCACGNGGACCGANATAAACCGCTTCAGGGTCCATGGATTTCAAAGCTTCAACAGCCTTNAGGGGTGGATACACCTGCGTCGCGGGAGGGATCACCGGCTTAAAAATATTTCGGCCGGTTTTTAGATAGAGGAATGTNGCGATGCGCATTGAAGCACCCAAGACACATTTTCATTGTCCTGAGCTGTCAATGGATGCATGGGCTCATGATCATGAATTCATCGTGCACGCATGGCCAGCCACAGTGCATGCATCGAATCAAGGGAACTTTCCATACGCCCCCACCACGATTGACGATAGGCGAAATCACGCCGTAGCAACTTGAGCGCCCGTTTTTGATAGCTGATNTTGGCGGGATCNGTCGCCANCAANANNTTGGTCGATTTGATTTCACGCCGGATCGTGCGATTCCGGTACACNCCGCGGATCAAATCAACACTCTCACGAAGCTGCTTCTTTTCGGCCTCTGCATCACACTCCATCCGCTGGTTCAACTGATTCAACATGGAGCGATCCANCGCCATGACATAAGGATCAGGCTGCTCGGGCATGNCTTCCAAAATCCTGAGCAGAAAAGCAACTCGGGCGTGGCGGCTCGGGAAATNAACCATANCCACTTCTCCGNTCAACTTCACCGGCTTCCGCCCTGAGCTCTGGGCCAGGGTTCGCTTCACCACACCACCTTCTTTCAACAAAAGGTCATCAAGACCGCGGAGATAATAGTGATGGACGGGGAAATTCTTTCCATGCGAAAGGCCTAGACACCGGCCATCTCCATTGGTATTGGAAGAATGAAGACGAAGACGCTTCAAAGCCGATGTTTTGACAATTGATTTCACCTGAGGAAAAACAAAAAAGCGCTTTTTTGGAGACTCAAAAGAATCATCAGCCAACGACGCCGTCAACCTCCATGGCATTTGCAGAGATTCAACATCCTCATCATCTAAAAAGCGAAAGAGCTCTGGATGCAAATACTCGTCTGCATCAATAACAGCCACATAATCCTCTCGTATCAGCTCCTGCACACAACCAATTCTCTGCCCCTCAGACTCATAGAATTGAATACTGTTTCTTTCAAAGATCTCACGACACAATGGCGCGGCCCCAGGCGCAATCACAGGATAAAAAGAATCAACGCCAAGACTTCGATGGTGATCAATAAACGACTGAAGATAGGGAGCCTCACCATCAAAAACTCGAACAACGATGGCGTAACTTTTCACCAAAGCACCCAATTTGAGAACAAATTACCACAGACGCCCCTCGAGAGAATATGCCACCAGACAAAGGGGCACGGAACTCTTATCTCAGGTCAACTCCTGAAAATGAAATCGCCAGAGGCGATCAACATCTCTTCAAAGATCAGAGCTCAATCAGTCAAAGCCTTGGATTCAGAAGGCTTTGATCAGCGATAATTTTCGAACTGAAGTGGAACATCGAGGTCATCCTCCTTGCTTTTCACCAGTTGAATCGCAGCCTGAAGATCATCTTTGTTTTTACCGGTGATTCGTACGCTTTCACCCTGAATCGCCACGGTGACCTTCTTAAGTTCATCACGAACGATTTTGCTGAGCTTCTTGGCAATCTCCTGGCTGAGACCCTTCCGCAACTTCACCACCTGCTTGACCCGGTTCCCACCCACGGTTTCTGGGGTCTGAAAATCAAAGATCTTCAGCGACAGATTGCGCTTGGTGGCTTTGGTGCGGAGCACATCCTCCACGGCTTGCAGCGTCATGTCGCTGGCGGTGATGATCACCAACTCGGTCTCCTCCAGCTCGATCTCGGTGTTCGAATCCTTGAGGTCGTAACGGTTGCCCACATCCCGGCGAACTTGATCGAGGGTGTTGACCAGCTCCTGCCGGTCGAAATCGGACACCACATCAAAGGAATAGGTGCTGGCCATGGCTCGCGCTCTTACCTGAGCTCAGCTTAGAAAGGCGCGGTCTGATGCTTCAACGATGTCGCTGCTGCAGCTGTTCACCGCCACAGATGCGGCTCCATATGCCTGGTCGCTGGTGCTTTCCGGCGGGTCTGTGGTGGCCAGCATCATTCCCTTGGGCGCTGCGCGGTCTGCCGCCAACTTCGAGATGAAAGACATGGCCGCACCCCGGGCCATGTTCGATCGCTTTCCGGCCTGGGGCAAGCGCGCCAGCTGGGCGCACCAGAACAGCTTTGAGGCCTTCAGCCTGCATGCACCTGCAGCTCTGCTGGCTCTGATCGCCACTCTTCACGCTGGTGCGCTGCCTGCCACAACCGTTGTGGCGGCTTTTGCCCATCCAGCCCTGCGCCTCGCCTACATCGCCGCCTACGTGGGCAACATTCCCCCCGCGCGGGGGCTCTGCTGGGCCACCGGCCTGCTCTGCAGCGGGATTCTCTACATCGAAGGGCTGAAAGCCCTTTTAAACGGCTAACCCCATCGGCCCCTCAAGACTCTGTGCTGTACGGATTAGTCGAAGTACAACAAACTCACAACTTTGCCCATATCTTCAGCTGTACGAGCACTGGCCAACAGCGTTTCACTGTCGTGAAAGGCCAGGCAAATTAACTGATCGCAGCGGTTAATAATCTCCTGATTGCAGAGGCTGCTGGCCATGGGCAGTGGGAGATCATCCTGCTCCGGTTTTTCCACCAGATGCAGCACCCGCTCCAGCAGATCGCGAATCTCAGCAACCTGGCGATCCAGGCTTTGGGGCAACAACACCGTGAGCTTCGCTGGATCCACAGCCAAACAACCGCGGATCACCGCTGCATTCACGCCCTGAGATCCAGATGTGATCAGTGAATGGCCTTCCTGTACCAACGAGCGGGCCACTAACTCAATCAGATGGATCGCAACCACAGGAACATGACGACTACCAAGAATGGCAATCCTTCTTTTGCTCTGGTCCTGCAGAAGAGCCAACTCCTGCGCAAGTGTGTCGACCCGATCCAGAGCCGGCATATCCAGTGACTGACCCAAGGACAACCCAGCCTCTGACTTCATCGGAAGCTAGCAACCATCAGGCGGTCTGAACCGTCAGGTTCAGAGCAGCAAACAGCTGGTCTAGTTGGCAGTGCTCCTCAACCAACCGGAAGGCATAGGTGGCTTTCACCGCCTCATGCAGACGCACATGGCCGAAGGCCTGCTCAATCACCTCCACAGTGGCGAGGGTGTCATGCTCCACCTTCAACAACGGAACATCCAGCTCCTCGGCCCGGTTAATCAACTGTGGGAGAGGTTCTCCTGCCCCGGTGAGGATCAAACACTGGGTGGAAGCCTCCAAGGCTGCCAGCTGGATGTCGGTTCGATCCGCCCCCGTCACCACCGCCATGTTGCGGCGGCGGCGGAAGAACTCCATGGCCGAATTCACATTCATGGCCCCGATGCTGAGGGTCTCCACCAAAAGCTCCTGTCGCTCTTGGCAACAGATCACCCGTGCTTCAAGGCGACGCACCAGTTCGCCAACCGTGACGCTGCGCAGCAGTGGCGATCGGGGCATGACGCCAAAGACTTGGAGGCCCAAGCCCTGCAACGCCGGGACCACCTGACGCTCAAGACTCTCCACTTCCTCCGGCGTGACCGCGTTCAAGACGACACCCACCAAGCGCGATCCGAGGATTTGCTTGGCCGCCAGCAAGGCGTCAACACTGCGGCTGTCCTGCCAGAGGTGCACGAGCACCACCTTGGCGTCGAGTCCCACCGCCAACTGCGGCAAGCTCAGGCCGTAGAGCAAACCTTCCTGCAAGCTGCCAGCACACTCGAGCAGGGTTAGACCTTCTCCAGCAGCGATCTGCTGCTGGAGCTGAGCAAAACCCTCACCTGCATCCAACTCCCCTTGCCCCAAGCGCTGAGCAGCCGTGGTGGGTGACAACAGATGCAAAGAAGGAATCAGCCGATCCTTCGGCAACCCGAGGGTCTCCCCCACAAAGCGCACGTCATCGTCAATCAAGGGCTGGGGTAGCGGCCCCTTCGTGGGATCCCAGTCAAGGCTTGTGGCGAGGGGTTTGCCGAAACGAATCTGCTGGCCGGCCTGAGCCAGCTGCTGGGCAATTCCTAGAACGAGAGCCGACTTGCCACTGAACGGTTCACAGGATCCGATCAGCAGTGTCGTGCCCATGAACAACAGCAATCTTTCATTTGAGAATCTAGGCCGAGCTGGTGGCATCCCCACGCTCGATCCATAACCATTCCCAGAATCCGTTGGGAAGATCGGGTTCCGGTTCGGATCGAGCCGATCGATCCATCAACCATGCCACCAACTGATGGGTGAGCAGAGAGAAGTTGGTGTTTCCCTCGGGGCGAGATGGAAACCGAATCTCACAACGGATGGACTCCTGAGGGGCAGCAACTCCGGTCCATGTCAGTTGGAAGCGATGCCCATCGGTGCCCTGAACCGGCCGGCGGCCCCACAATTCGCCGCGCTGAAGAATCTGCAGTGCCTCTGTGAGCTCGCCCCCACGGCTGACCCCTCCGCAATAAGGCGCAAACAGGGCTTGAAGAGCAGCGTCGGTCACACCAGGCACGCCAATGATCGGCTCAAGGATGCCCCAAGCTGGGGAGATGGCCCAGCCCAACGCACACCCATTTCAGGGACGCACCATTGGCATTACCGGTGCCCGTGGCGCCCTCGGCTCGGCTCTCGCCCGCTGCTTGAAAGCAGCCGGCGCCGATGTGGTGGGCTTCACCCATGGATCCCCTCCAAGCCAATCGGCTGGAGCCAATCGCTGGGTGCGGTGGAGCTGCGGCGCCGAAGGAGAGCTCGACCATGAGCTTGCTCAATTGGATGTGCTGGTGCTGAACCACGGAATCAATCCGCAGGGAGAGCAGAGCACCGATGTTGTCAACACAGCTTTGGAGATCAACGCCCTGAGCAGCTGGCGGCTGATGCAACGCTATGAGCAGATCTGCCGGTCGCATCCCCAGGATCAGCCCCGAGAGCTCTGGGTCAACACCTCTGAAGCAGAGATTCAGCCAGCGATCAGCCCGGTCTACGAGATGACAAAACGCCTGCTGGGGCAGCTGGTGAGCATGCGCGGTGCCGTGCTTGATGAACCCGGACGGCAGCAGTTGATCATTCGAAAGCTGGTGCTCGGCCCCTTTCGCTCTGAACTGAATCCCATCGGCTTAATGAATGCCGACTTTGTCGCCCAGCAGGTTGTTCGGCAGGCCAGTTGGGGGCTGCGGCTGGTGATCGTGACACCCAATCCGATCACCTATGTGTTGATGCCGCTGGCGGAACTGGGGCGCCGCCTGTACAGCCAGGGGCTCAATCGCCCCGGTCGGTGAGAATCTCGCAGCCGTCACTCGTCACCAAAACCGTGTGTTCCCACTGGGCAGACAACGAGTTGTCGCGGGTCACGACGGTCCAACGATCGCGGAGGGTTCGGCAGTCTTTGCTGCCGGCATTGAGGATGGGCTCGATCGCGAGAGTCATCCCTGGGCGAAGAGTGACGTTGGGCAAGTCGTCGGTGCGGAAATTGAAAACCGATGGTTCCTCATGAAGATTCCGGCCCACGCCATGGCCGGTGTAATCCTCCACAACGCTGAAGCCATTGGCCCGCACGTGATCTTCCACCGCTCCAGCGATGTCCAGAAGAGTGTTCCCGGCCTTGACCTGGCTGAGTCCGGCCATCAGTGATTCCCGGGCCACCCGGCTTAGAACTTTCGCCTCCTCTGAAGCATCGCCGACGCACACGGTGATACAGCTGTCTCCGTGGTAACCCTCGAAGTAAGCGCCGGTGTCCACTTTCAGGAGATCACCATTGCGAATCACGCGCTTGGCGCTGGGAATGCCGTGCACCACCTCGTTATTGATGCTGGCGCAGATGCTGGCTGGGAAGCCGTGATAACCCTTGAAACTGGGGGTTGCGCCCATCTCGCGAATTCGTTTTTCGGCATAGGCATCCAGATCACCGGTGGTCTGACCCGGTTCAACCATGGCCATCACTTCCCGCAACACGGTGGCGACGATGCTGCTGGCCTGCCGCATGATTTTCACTTCGCGGGCGGATTTGATTTCCACACCCCGACGCTTCTGAATCCTTGGGCCTGTCGCTGTCACCTGCCCCTGGGCCGCCTGGGTGGATGCCAGGAGATCAGCGAAGAGATTCATGATCCAACTCAATATACGTCAACCTATCAAGTGCATCCGTTTCAGTGCTGGTGATGACGCTGCTTGTGCGCTTGCGCGAACTGCATCGCAGCATGGCTCCGCTCGTTCTTGCCCCGCTGCTGGTAACGGTGATGTCAGGAGTGAGCTACCGGCTGGCCAGAGACTGGTTTGGCGCAACCCGCGACCAAGTGCATTGGCTCATGGTGGTGCATGAAGGGGAATGGCTTGGGGAGACCCTGGAGCCGATTGTTGTGCTGCTCAACGCCATCGGCTTGCTCTGGATGTTGATCACGGGCGCCGTGATTCTTTTTGATCGTTGGCGCCGGAAGGTACACTGATTGTTTGGCGATTCAACGCGGAGCTGGGATGGCAGCCGACCCGAAGGACACAACGGTGACCGACGAGAGCAACGAGACGGCTGTGGATGCAGCTCCAAAAACAGGGGCGACTCCCTCGAAGAAATTGAGTGCCGAAGCCTTGATTCGCGCATTCGAGAACGATCAGCAGAAGCAGGATCTGCCCGACATTTATGTGGGCGACACCGTTCGCGTTGGTGTGCGAATCAGTGAGGGAAACAAGGAGCGGGTCCAGCCCTACGAAGGCGTGGTCATCTCCAAGCGTCACGGTGGGCTCAACGAAACCATCACGGTGCGTCGGATTTTCCAGGGAATTGGGGTTGAGCGGGTGTTCATGCTCCACAGCCCCCAAGTGGCGTCGATCAAGGTTGAACGGCGCGGTAAAGTTCGCAGGGCGAAGCTTTTTTATCTGCGGGAACGGGTGGGCAAGGCCACCCGCGTGAAGCAGCGCTTCGATCGCTGAGGTTTCGACCTCGTTCAATCAGTTGCCAACATTGCGTTGGCTGAGGGGT
>NZHI01000006.1 GCA_002691345.1 Synechococcus sp. MED650
CACCAAGCGCAATCTGTCGTTGAAGATCTTTGATTTTCAAACTCCTGAGAGTGTCGGTGGCAATCGGGTGAAGCAGGTGGTGAAACTGCGCAAGGGCCTTAGCCAGGAGATCGCCANGAAGCTCAGCAAGATCGTGCGCGANGAANTGAAAAAAGTCACCGTGGCGATTCAGGGGGANAGNGTGCGGATCACNGGCAAAAGCAAGGACGATCTNCAGGCGGCGATNCAGTTGGTCAANAGNAAGGAAGACGANTTGGATGTGCCNCTGCAGTTTGAGAANTACCGCTGATCCAGGTTTGNTGAAGGGGACGACAANGCGGNTGNATCGCNTTACGATTCANANANNGNATTGNCCCNAGCATGAACAACCTGATCAGGCCAACTGTCGTGTCAGGCGCGNTNNTTNTGCTNNGCCTNANTGGNTCTGCNTTNGCNTCNGGGCGGATCACCGGAGCAGGGGCAACGTTCCCNGCNCAGATCTATCAGCGTTGGTTCGGCATGCTGGCCGGNAACGATGGTCCGATGGTCAATTANCAGGCCATTGGTTCNGGNTCNGGTCGCAAGGCNTATCTCGATCAAACGGTNAATTTNGGTGCATCGGATGACCCGATGATNAGCCGNGATCGCCGNAAGGTNAAGCGTGGGGTNGTTCAGATTCCGATGATTGGNGGCACCATNGCCTTTGGATACAACAAACCNGGCTGNGANCTGAAACTCACCCAGGAGCAGGCGGTNAAGGTGGCCANGTCTGCAATCAANGACTGGTCGGAGTTGGGTTGNGCCNCCGGNCCGATCAGNTGGGTGCANCGATCCGATGGCTCTGGNACNACCAAGGCCTTCACCAGTTCGATGGCNGCNTTTTCNTCNNCNTGGACNNTGGGAACCGGNAAAGCNGTGAACTGGCCCAGTGGTGTTGGTGCNAAGGGNAATGCTGGNGTTGCGGCCGTGATCAAGAAGAGGGAGGGGGCGATTGGTTATCTCAATCAGTCGTACATCCGTGGTTCGATCAAAGCAGCTGCACTCCAAAATCTCGCTGGTGAGTTCATCCAGCCCAGTGTTGAGGCAGGTGCCATTGCCTTGAACCAGATCACCCTCGATCAGAATCTGGCTGGGGAGAATCCGAATCCAACAACAGCTGGTGCTTATCCAATCGCCACCCTCACCTGGGTGTTGGCCTATGAGCGGGGCAATGGGCCTGATGCAGCCACGATCAAAGAAGTCTTCAACTTCATGTTGAGCGATGATGCACAGAATGTGGCCCCACGGCTTGGTTTTGTACCTCTGCGGGGTGACATTCTGGCGAAGTCGAAAGCTGCGGTGAATAAAATCGGGGAGTGATGGTTGCTCGTTTCTGATCAATCTGCTTTTGCTCAATCGGCTTCTCGAGTTTTGTGAGTTCGGCATGGCATGGCGTGACTGCGATGCTTGGTCAACCGTCATGCCCCTAACTATTGACGCCACTGGATAATGAATTGAAACCTTAGTCAAGAATTGAGTTGACAATGCGCATCTCAACTTTTCTCTACCTGAAGACCGGGCGCAACATTTTCAAGCCCAGAGTGACTGAGGACATTCCACAAATCCCTTCGCCACCTGTCGTTTCTTTGTCGTCACCGGCTGACTCCGATGTCATTCATATCGGACCGCGTGGAGGCAAGTACCGTTTTGATGCACGTGGACGCAAGATTTATCTCAAGGCAGCTTGATGTCAGGCTCGGCGTGCATCAATAATTCGGGCCAATTCCAGAACGTAGCCAGCGGTGCACCAGCGACCATGGCTGCGGGAGCGGTTTTCTGTGTCGGAGCGGATCTCGGCTGTTTCTGCCATCAGCAGATCCAGCTCTCCCTGAGGGAGGTCATACAGCTCCTGGAGTTCCACTTCGCGGTTGAGCAGATGGCTGCGGAACCATTTGCGCACCTGTTCCTGCGGAGGGATGTCGCTGGTCATGGGCCTCTACTGCCAACGTGTTTCATTGTCCAGCCATGAGGGTTCTCAGCTGGGTGGAATTTGATCAGGCCGTGCAGAGCCTGGTTGAACAGTTGTCTTCGGCATCGTTTGCGGGTGTTTACGGCGTTCCGCGCGGTGGACTTTGTCTGGCCGTGGCCTTGAGTCATGGGCTCAAGCGTCCGCTCTTGGCAGAACCCCAGCCTGATGCATTGATCGTGGACGACGTCTACGAGACCGGTCGCACCTTGGAAGCGCTTCATGCCCGCTTCCCCAAGGCCAGGTGTGCGGTGTGGGTGAGCAAGTGCCCGCCCCTTTGGTGGGATTCGGTCGTGGTCACCGACAGCTCCGAGTGGTTGCTGTTCCCCTGGGAAAACGCCGACCAGGCTCGTGCGGATGAGCAGACCTATCGCAGCTCCCGGGGAATTGGCTGATGGCCCAGCGCACGATCTATCTCGCTTCCCCTTACGGCTTTTCAGCCCAGTGGAAGCGGCTGCTGCTTCCGGAATTCATCAGAGCTTTTGAAGGGCTGGGTCTTGAAGTTTGGGAACCGTTCGAGCGCAATGGACAGGTTGATTTGAGCAAACCCGGATGGGCTTACCAGGTGGCCCAACGTGATCTGCAAGATGTTCGGGATGCCGATGCTTTGTTCGCCATCGTCAACGGAAACCCACCTGATGAGGGAGTCATGGTGGAATTGGGGGCGGCAATCGCTCTGGGTAAACCCACTTTTTTGTTTCGCGATGACTTCCGACGCTGTACCGATTCTGAGGATTATCCGCTCAATCTGATGTTGTTTTCTGGTTTGCCGGCTCAGGGTTGGCAAGACTTTGTCTACACCAGTCTTGAAGAGATTGTTCAGCAAGATAAGGCCTTATATCGATGGGCTCAGACGTCCTCAATTCAAGCTGAATCCTTCCGGTAAAAGCTGATTAATGCGGCGTTCACCGATGCCGTCAATGTGAACAGTGGCGTCGTTCGGAAGCAGTTCCTGCATCACCTGGCGGCAGGCCCCACACGGCATTCGTGATGCCAGTGGTGCGTCCTCTTGCGCATCCACACAGCTCACGGCCAGTTCAATCGGCTGCAGACCCTGGGTCACACAGTTGAACAAAGCCACCCGTTCAGCACAGATCGTGAGGCCGTAGCTGGCGTTNTCCACATTGCAGCCCGTCACCACCGTGCCGTCTGTGCAGCGCACTGCTGCTCCCACATGAAAGTTCGAATAAGGGCAATGGGCCTGTTCTGCCGCCTCACGGGCTGCCGCCAGCAGTGCCTCAGCGCTGCTCACGGCACGTTCCTCCTGCCCTGTCCCGCAAGGTTGTCAGTGCTGTGGTGCTGCCCTCGGCGGTCATGGCGGACACGTTCACCAGATCGAACGACNGGTCGGGCTGGATTCGCAGTNGCCCTTCCACGCTGATGGTGGCGTTGCGGCTGGCGCCTTCGGTTGTTGNNGCTGGTGCCACTGGGCCCAATGGTGCGAGGTATGTCCAGCTGTAGTGCACGCGCTCGTTGTTAATCGTTCCAACGGGTGTTTCTGATTCCTCCGCCAGGCTGGTGATCCGGCTGTCGATCACATAACGAGGGTTCACGGTGATCTCCGGTGTGCGAACCACCGTGAAGNTCTGACCCTTCAACATCCGAACCCCGGCGATGTCGCGCGGGGTACAGCGACTCTCAACGGTTTCGATCGTGCAGATCAGGGGAGGCGGCGTTTCAGCTGCTGCCAGAACAACGGGAATCACTGCACCAGTTGACGATCAGGCCACTTCCGAGAAGCTCTCGCGGAAGGCATTGAGGGTGGCCTCAACATCTGCATCGGAGTGGGCCAGGGAGGTGAATCCCGCCTCAAAGGCCGATGGGGCGAGATACACACCTCGCTCGAGCATGGCGCGATGCAGTTTGCCGAACCGTTCGGAATCGGTGGCTTTGGCGTCTTCAAAGTTGCGCACCGGCCCGTCGCAGAGGAAAAATCCGAACATGGCGCTGACGCTGCCGCCGGTGAATGGGAGTCCAGCCGCTGTGGCCGCCTCTTTGATGCCGGCGATCAGCTTTTCGGTGGTCGCGGTGAGTTTCTCGTAACTGCCGGGCTGTTTCAGCAGTTCCAACGTCTTGATGCCGGCGGTCATCGCCAGTGGATTGCCGCTGAGTGTTCCGGCCTGATACATCGGCCCCGCTGGAGCCACCATCCCCATGATGTCGGCGCGGCCGCCGTAGGCACCCACGGGNAGGCCGCCACCGATCACCTTGCCCATCGTGGTGAGGTCAGGCGTGACGCCGAAGTGGGCCTGTGCACCGCCGTAACTGATGCGGAAGCCGGTCATCACNTCATCGAACACCAGCAGGGCGCCGTGTTCCTTGGTGAGTTCCCGCAAACCTTCGAGGAACCCAGGCTCAGGCTGAATGAATCCGGCATTGCCCACAATCGGCTCCAGAATCACACCCGCAACGGCATCGGGATTTTCTGCGAACAGGGCCTTGACGGATTCAAGGTCGTTGTATGGAGCAGTGAGGGTGTTGGCAGTGGTGCTGCGCGGCACACCAGGTGAATCGGGCAGGCCGAGGGTGGCCACACCGGAACCGGCCTTCACTAGGAACATGTCCGCATGGCCGTGGTAGCAGCCTTCGAACTTGATCACCTTGTCTCGGCCTGTGAAGGCACGCATCAGTCGCAGAACAGCCATGCATGCTTCTGTGCCGCTGTTCACAAAGCGCACCATCTCCACACTGGGCACGGCGTCAATCACCATCTCGGCGAGAGTGTTTTCCAGGGCGCAAGGTGCACCGAAGCTGGTGCCTTTTTCAATCGCTTCCTGGAGAGCTGCAATAACCTCCGGATGAGCATGACCGCAGATGGCTGGCCCCCAGCTGCCGATGTAATCGATGTATTTATTGCCATCCACGTCCCAGGCGTAGGGCCCCTTCACCCGGTCGAACACGATCGGCTGACCGCCCACAGATTTGAACGCACGCACCGGGGAACTCACGCCGCCGGGCATCAGAGCCTGCGCTGCGCTGAAGATTGCCTGGGAATGGCTGGTGTTCAACGCGGGAGCTGTCACTGGAACCGACGCCAAAGGGCTGATGCAAACCGTGCATCATCCTGACTCAGGATCGCCCAAATCCGCCTGATGTGTTTCCTATTGGCGTCGTATTCCCTGGATCAACCGACTTAGCTTTGGGGTTGAATCAGGATGCCGTGACTCACGACTGGCCAGCCCTGGAGCGGGATCTACGCCGCTACTTGCCTGCGAGAGCGGTGGTTGCCAAGCGGCAGGAACTGTTGAGTTACGACTGTGACGGACTCACGCTCGAGCGTCGTTGTCCCCCACTCGCAGTCCTGCCGGAGAGCGTTGATCAGGTGTCAGCCGCACTGCGTTGCTGCGATCAGCACGGCGTCCCTTTTGTGGCGCGTGGGAGCGGAACTGGCCTCTCCGGTGGTGCCCTGGTGGACCAGGACGCGCTGCTTGTCGTCACCAGTCGGATGCGTCAGGTCTTGGCACTCGATCTGGCCAATCAACGGGTCACGGTTCAACCAGGCGTGATCAACAGCTGGGTGACACGAGCCGTGGCAGGGGAGGGGTTTTATTACGCGCCGGATCCCTCCAGCCAGGTGGTGTGCAGCATCGGCGGCAATGTCGCTGAGAATTCCGGGGGGGTGCACTGCCTGAAGTACGGCGTCACCAGTAATCACGTTCTTGGCTTGGAGGTGGTGCTCCCCGACGGAACGATCACCCAGCTCGGTAGTGGCCTAGCGGAGTCGTCGGAGCTTGATCTGCGCGGTGCCTTCATCGGCAGTGAAGGCACGTTGGGTATCGCCACGGCGATCACCCTGCGGCTGCTGCGCGCACCGGAGTGCGTGAACGTTCTCTTGGCTGACTTCACAACGATGGAGGCCGCTGGCGAGGCGGTTCGGTCCGTCACCGCTTCCGGCCTGTCGCCTGCGGGTATGGAAATCATGGACAACGTCACCATCAACGCCGTTGATGATTTCTTCGGATATGACGAGTATCCGCGCGATGCAGCCGCGGTGCTGCTCATTGAATTGGATGGTCAGGAGGCAGAGGTGCAGGCTTCGGCTGCGCGGGCCGAGCAGCTGTGCAGGCAGGCCGGGGCCCGTGGTTTGCGATTGGCTCAAGATCCCACCGAATGTGCGGTGCTCTGGAAAGGGCGCAAGTCGGCTTTCTCAGCCGTTGGCAAGATCACACCNACGTATTACGTGCAGGACGGTGTGGTGCCCCGCAGCAGNCTTCCCGCTGTGTTGGCTGCGATTGAACGTCTCGCTCAGGAGCANGGTTTGCCNGTTGCCAACGTTTTCCATGCCGGAGATGGCAATCTCCATCCATTGATCTTGTATTCCGCTGCGGAACCTGATGTGGAAGCGCGGGTGAAGGATCTGGGAGCAGCGATCCTGCGGGTTTGCCTCGATGCCGGAGGCAGCATCAGCGGTGAACACGGTGTGGGCGCTGACAAACGCTGCTATCTCGACTGGATGTTTNGGGAGGATGATCTTCAGACGATGGGCCTGCTTCGCCGGGCTTTCGACCCCCATAACCGCGCGAATCCAGGCAAGGTGCTGCCGACGCCCCGCACCTGCGGTGAGACAGCCAAGCGNTCGGTGANCCTCCCCNNTGGTACGGAGTTGTTCTGAGCACCGTCAGAACAGGTCGTCGTCTTCGCCTTCCTCCTCCGCCGGTGGCCAGTTGAGATCCACGCTCACNGGAGCATGATCACTGGGTTGTGGGTTGGCACGCACCGTTTTGTGGATCACGCAGCTGCGGGCTAGTCCCAGCAGGTCGTCACAGAGGTAGATGTGATCGATCCGCCAGCCCCGGTCGCGGTCCCAGGCACCACTGCGGTAATCCCACCAGCTCCAGTGGCCACTGTCAGGCTCGAACACGCGGAACACGTCCTGGAGCCGGTCGCCAAGGGCCGCCCGAAGAGCGTCACGCTCAGCATCACTCGCCATGATTCCGCCGGTTTGCCGCTCGGGGTCCGGTAAGTCCCTCGCCTCCAGGCCGATGTTGAAGTCTCCAACCATGCAGAGCGGTTCACCCCGCTGAGCTTGTGCTGCCAGGTAGCGCTTCAAGCAGGCCAGCCAGGCCAGTTTGTAGGGGTACTTCTCCGATTTCAAACTGGAGCCATTCGGTACGTAGAGATTGAGCACGCGTACCCCGTCGAGCAGAGCGCTGATCACCCGCTTCTGTTCCCCCAGCGTTGCGGCTTCCGGATCATCCGGAAGTTCCGCCATGAAGCCACAGCGCACATCATCGAGGGGCTCCCGGCTGATCAGAGCGACGCCGTTGTAGGCCTTCTGACCGTGGATGTGCACATGCCATCCGGCNCTTTCAAAGGCCTGGATTGGAAACAAGGGGTCGTCGACTTTGGTTTCCTGCAGGCACAGCAGATCGGGTTTTTCGTTCTGCAGCCAGGCGAGCACCTGATCAAGACGGGTGCGCACGGAATTGACATTCCAGGTGGCGATCTGCACGGTTGTTCCCGACTCGGCGGTGACGATTAGCATCTCCCCAATCAGATTCCGCCGATGTCCTGCCGTCTCGCGGCTGCCGTTATCNCNACCTTCGGGTGGTCGTTNGTCCTGGCTGCAACAGCCTCGGCCCAGGTGGAACAGCCCTATCAAAACCGTGAGGAGCGAGAGATCTTTGGCAACGGCAACGATGGCGGCTCAGTCCTGGATGCCACCAACCCGATGGATCTGATCAACCGAATTCGTCAGTCCGGCGCCATGGATGACGCCACGCCGCCTTCAGATGCCATTGATGCTGCTCTCAAGTCTTTTCAGCAGGAACCCGCAGGCTCTTCGAAGCCTTGATCCGGGCTGCTGTCAGCCCCCAGCTGGCCGCCAAGCCATCAATCAAGGGGTCAGTCTTTCCAGGGCCGACTCTGCGTAGCTTGNCCTGGTGCAGCAACGCCTGAACCTCTTCTGCATGTCCTTCCTCTTGCCGTAGCAGAGCCANGGCCAGCAGTGNACGTGCATCCCCAGGCACTTCCTNGGCNAGTTGGCGGTAGAGCGTCGCAGCAGCACCAGGGTCCCCTTGCTGGCGTTGGAGATCNGCCAAGAGAAGGCCGATCTCCANACGCTGGCCCCGCTCTTTGGCNTCAAANCGTTTCTGCAGTGCTTGGGCAGCTTCCACTTGCCGGCCTTCCTGCCAATCGAGCAACACCATCAGCTCGAGAGCTTCTGGNAGATCGGGTTTGAGCTGCAGCAGTTGGTTGAGATCGGCTCTGGCTCCGTCAGGATCACCGTTGAGGCGGCGTAGATCNGCCATCAGNAGTGCGAGTGAAACGGGCCGGGGTTGTTCGTCCCAAAGGGGCTGAACCACNAGCTGTGCTTCTTGAAGCCGTCCCAGTGCAAGAAGCCGTTCAATCAGCTGCTTTCGCTCGGGTTTTGGCAAATCACCGTTAACCCGCAGGGTGTCCAGAAGGTCTTCCACATCCTTGTCCACCACCACACGACTGCCGCGGGCACTGGTTTGGGGNGCCACCCAAGCTGATGCAAGCCAGCCAAAGCTGGCTGCGGCCAGCAGCGANAGNCCCAGCAGCAGAATTCGGCGCGTGCCCTGCATCGGCCCCCAGATATCGGCCTCAGTCTGAGGCTGTTGCAAGGAGCTGGCTACAGTCTCAGGGAGGGCTTTTGACTCCGCCCGGATCTGCATCAATGCGCGCCCATCCGATTCCTCCGGTCACCGAGCCCTTGCAGTACCGGGCTATCGGCCTTGTTCGGGGCATTTACGCCCCGTCCGACCCCGAACAACTCACCCGTGGCACGCTCACCGACAGCAACGGTCTGGCTCTTGAAACCGTTGTTTTAGGACGTGTACTCACACTGATGCGCCGACATCTGGCGATGGATGAGGCACACCTCTGGGTTGTGTATCCCCGCTGTCGCGAGAGTGATCATCTGCACCTCCAGATCGCCGGTGTCTGGGAGCCGAGCACGCTCTCCCCTGATCAAGCAGATGCCGATGACTCTCTCCCCGAGGGGGATGACTACTTTTCAATTCGGGGTGAATTGATTTTCACCAAGCCGGAAACGGGTGAAATCGTCGTGAAAGTGCGCCAGCAGCCTCGCGCTGATGGCAGCCGCCCGTTGCCGTTCAAGCTTCAAGTGAAAGGNGANCTGCCTCTTGAGCACCTCCGCCATTTCGTCAGCCTTGATCTGCGTCGGCAAGGGCAGGAGCTACACCTCGAGAGTCACGAGGTGATCGCCCCCATGCCCACCCGAGGGGGTAAGTCCAAAAGTGGCCGCGGACGCTCAGTGTCCCGCGCTCGGGCCTGATGGCTGAGGAAGGCCAGGGATCCACAGGAACTCTGCGGGCTGGTCTTGCGGTTGTCACCATTACGGGGCTTGGAGCCTTTGGCCCAGCTTTGGGACTTTCCCCGGCCTGGATTGTGGTCATGGTGATCGGAGGCTTGGTGGCCTTCAGCGTGGATGCCGCGACATGGCAGGGAATGGGGGGACACATCCTGGCGGAGGCACTACCGGGAGGAGAAGGGCGGCTGCGCCGCATCGCAGTGCATGAAGCCGGCCATGTGTTGATTGCCGAGGAGGAGCAGCTGCCTGTTCAGCAGGTTCTGGTCGGAACACTCGCCTGCGTGCGTGCCGGTTTGTGCAGCAGTGGGGCAACAGAGTTCACGGTTCCAGAAAGCGTGAAGATGTCCTTGGAGGACCTGCGCCGTTGGAGCCGTGTTNTACAGGCAGGGATTGCTGCNGAAACCGTGGTGTTTGGTCAAGCCCGGGGAGGNGCCGATGACCGNGCNCTGCTCGGTCGCCTCTGGGGGCTCTCCGGGCANGACGTTGCNACAGCACAGCGGGAACAGCGACGGGCCCGGCGTGAAATCGAGCAGCAACTGCGTCAGCGCCGTCAGGCTCTCGAGCAACAGGTGGATCAACTTCTGGAACAAGCACCGCGACTTGGGCGATGAAAGGNCTCTGGATTGACGCCCCCACAGGCCTCGCGGGCGACATGCTCCTTGCAGGCTTGTTGGATCTGGGGATCTCCAGAGACGTGGTGGAGGANCCGCTGAGGGCACTGGGCCTCGCNGGGAAGTACCGCCTGACCTGTGAAGAGGCTCGCAGTGGTGGCCTGCGCGGACTGCGGCTTCAGGTGGANGGCCTCGAGGCTCAGCCNCCTCATCGCCATTGGTCTGGCATCCAGGCGCAGCTGAACAATTCGGCCTTGCCTGAACGGTTGAAGCAAACCGTGCTGGAGGTGTTCACCGTTCTGGCGGAGGCGGAGGCCACAGTGCATGGCATGCCGGTGGACGCTGTGCATTTCCATGAGGTAGGGGCCATCGATGCCCTTGTTGATGTGGTGGGGGTTTGTGCGGCGATGCTTGCGCTCGACCCGGAATGGATCTGCTGCTCCCCTCTGCCTGCAGGCCGGGGGACGGTTGCTTCGGCCCATGGCCGGTTGCCGGTTCCGGTGCCTGCAGTTCTTGAGTTNGCCCGCCGTCATCAGGTGCCGTTGCTGCAGTCGCCAGATCTTCCCGAAGGCGAATTGGTGACGCCCACCGGTTTGGCGCTGGTGGCAGTTCTGGCGCAGCGATTTGCGGCGCCTGAAGCCCTNACCCCGCTCAGGATTGGNGTCGGGCTTGGCCATCGTCAGCTGGATCGTCCGAACCTGCTTCGGCTGGTGCTCGCGGAGAGTTCTGGGCTGCGGGAGCTGGCCCCCCGTCGCGAGCTGGTGGTGGTGCAGGAAGCCTGGATTGATGACGCCACTCCAGAAGATGTGGCGATGTTGGCGAACCGGTTGCGTGAGGCCGGCGCGATCGACGTGGCGGTGGAGCCGATCACNATGAAAAAAGGGCGCAGTGGCCATGCNCTGACTGCTTTGGTTGATGAAGCCAACGCCGAGACAGTGCGAACGGTCTGGTTTGCGGCAGGCAGCAGCATCGGTCTGCGAGAACGCTGCCAGAGTCGCTGGGTTCTGCCGCGTCGTCACGGTCTTTTGGAGACCCCTTGGGGCCTTTTGGCCGCCAAGCAGGTGCAGCGCCCAGACGGACACTGCACGGTCAAGCCAGAGGCCGATGCCTTGGAGGCGCTGCAGCAAAGCAGTGGCNGCAGCGTTGATCAGCTTCGTGCGGCGGCGGCCGTGGCGCCNTTCTCGAGTGATGAGGCCTGGAGCTNATGCTCAAGACCCTTCGACAGCCGAAGCTGTGGATCACGGCCGCCAGCCTCGCCTTCATCGCTGTTGCCCTTGGACAGCAAAGCAGTCAGCTCCGTNCTCTCACCCTGGCACCCNACGGATGGTGGTGGCTGTCGCTCGGGCTCGGGGTGACCTGGNTGAGCATNTTGCTCAACGGGTTGGCCTGGAAAGTGCTGTTGTTCTGGCTTGGCCATCTCCCTGAGGGGCTGCCTTTGGTGCCCCTGTTCGTGCGGACCAACCTGCTGAAGTACCTNCCCGGCGGGATCTGGCACCTGGTGGAGCGGGTGCGGCTGCTGCGTCCGTTCGTGGGTGGGGGACCTGCCCTGGCCGGAGTGATTCTGGATCCGCTGCTGATCGTGGCCGCCTCGCTCCTCCTGTTGGTGGTGGGTGGCTGGCAGCAGGGATTGATTTTGATGGCTCCTCTGCCATCGCTGCTCATGCTGCCGCGCTGGCGGGAACCGATCCTGCGGCGCCTGGAACGCACGAAGGCTGCCCAACTCCAGAACGCTGGGGCTGGACAGTTGGATAGCGATGGGACGGGCCGCGGCGGTTATCCCTGGCTACCCCTTGGCGCTGAACTGCTGTTTGTTNTCTGCCGGTTTGCCGGTTTCCTCTGCTGTGTCTANGCCTTTGGTCTTGCCAGTCCGTCTCCAGCTCTTTGGATGGCAGGCTTCGGCCTCGCCTATGCCGTTGGTCTGGTGGTGCCTGGAGCTCCGGGGGGGCTTGGGGTGTTTGAAGCCACGCTGCTGCTGCGGCTGTCAGGTTCTGTTGCGGAAGCTCCCCTGTTGGCCGTCGTTCTCAGCTACAGGTTGGTCTCCACCCTGGCGGATGTCNCCGCAGCTGCTTCGTTGACGACTGACCGCTGGTGGGACAAGCGTCTCCAGCATCGCCCTTGAGCGAATGGATCTACCGATTCCTTGTCCCATCGATGCTGGCTGGGAACTCGTTCGACGGGTGGCTTTGCCGCGANAAGGGGCCGATGGTTTGCCCTTGGGTGGATTTTCTGCTGCGGCCTATCTCCCCGAATCGGATCGTCTTTGGTTGCTCAGCGATGCTCCTCAGGGGCATCTCGTTCCTTGGGGTGGCCTGGCCCGCGTCCTGCGGAATCCCAGGGCCAAGCTCAACCCTGGGCCCCGGTTNCTNCTCAAGGACAACGCTGGGCGACTTCTGCCNCCTCATTTTGATGGTGAGGGGTTGGTGCTGGATCAGGACCGGGCCTGGATNGTGAGCGAAGGCCGTCGCACTGCGACGCGTTCGGCAGGTTTGCTGCGTTTCAGTCTTCAAACCGGTCGGCAGCAGGAGTCTCTGCCTTTGCCCTCCAGTTGGGTCGCGTCCCCCGGCAAGGGATTAGCGGCCAACAAAGGGCCGGAATCACTCACGATGCTGGGTTCAGNTGATCTCCTGATGGCAGCGGAAAAACCGTTGCTGCAGAGCGATNAGAACGCGCCAATTCCTCTGGCACGAAGCATCGCTGGAGCCCCCCCACAACCGGTGGGATCGCTCGATCTCAGTTCGGCTGCCCCGGCTGATGGGCTCACCGATCTGCTGGCGCTGCCACGCCAGCGGCGTCTCTTCGCCTTGGTGCGGGGCTACAAACCGCCCATGGCATGGTCTGCTCACTTGCTGCTGTTTCCCCTGNAAACGACGCCTCTTCCGCTTCAGCCCCTGATCGGATGGGATCTCCTGGGTGTTGGGCTACCGGCCGACAACTGGGAGGCCCTGGCCTTGGGCCCCCGTCTTGGAGATGGACGTTCAACCGTTGTATTGGTGAGCGACGACAACTTCAANCCTCTTCAGTCAAGTTGGGTTGTGGTGCTGGCACCCCGCCGCACCTCAGCCTGCCCCAGTTGATGTCATGACGCTGCGCCGCCGCTCTGTTCTTTCCCTTCTTGGCCTTGGCGGAGTGGGTTTGGTGACGGCAAGGGGATTATCCGGTTGCAGTGCNGCACCCACCGATGGCACAACCGTTGATGCGAGCCAACAGTTTCGNCCGGTCAAGGTTCCTCTGCCGGTGGATGGTGATGGCCTGTCCGCCTCCCAGCAGCAGGTTGTCTATCGCGAGGTGGCTCTGGACGATCGTCTGAATGTTCCAGAGGGATTTCGTGCTGATCTCCTGGCGGCTTGGGGTGATGCCCTCGGCAACAGTCGCTTCGGCTTCAACAACGATCACCTGGGTTTTGTTCAGCACGGGGTGGATCGGGCCTCAATGACCGTGAATTTCGAATACATCAGCCCCGTGCCGTGGGTGCAGGGCTTTGCAGAGGTGGTTGGTCAACCCTTGCCCTTTGCCGCTTTGGTGCGAGATCTGGCCCCTGTCGATGGGGTGATCGACTGCACAGCTGTGAGGGGGGATGACCCGAGATTGGCNANCATTCGTGCGGTGGCTGATCAGGCGATGACCGATCTGGGGATTGGTGTGATGACTCTCAGGCGTGATCGGCAGGGTGCCTGGGTTCGCTTGGAAGGGGATCAGGACCGCCGTATCACCGGAATCACCGGTCTGGATGAGCCGTCTCAGCGTCTTGTCTGCACTGGTCCAGCAGCGGTGGTGTTTCAGGCGGTCAACCGCCTGGGATACGACGATGGACTGGCGGATGCCGTCATTGGCACCTTCGCCAACTGTGGTGGGGGGATCACCCCCTGGGGCACGGTGTTGAGCGCAGAGGAGAACTTTCAGAGCCAAGTTCCCGAAGCTGTGTATGCCGACGGCAGTTCTGCCTCACCGTCTCAACGCCCTTTCGTTTGCCGGGAGGGCAAGTTGGGTGGCTTGGGCAATGTTTATGGCCTTGCCGGAAACAAGTACGGGTGGATGGTGGAGCTGGATCCCGATCGGCCGGATCAGGTGGTGAAAAAGCACACGGCTCTCGGTCGCTTCCGGCACGAGGCCGTTGCTGTGCGCGCGCAGGCTGGTCAGCCGTTACGGGTGTACTCCGGCTGTGACCGTCGTGGAGGTCATCTTTACCGGTTCGTGAGCGCCGGCACCGTTCGCGATGTGCACGACAAGGCCAATTCGCGGCTGTTTGAAGCTGGAGAATTGCAGGTGGCCCGGTTTCACGCCGATGGCTCTGGCGAATGGTTATCGCTGAATCCTTCGGCGGCGGTTGATCCCTTCCGGCCAAGTCACTTCAGTGAAGCCAATCTCAACTGTCCGGTGGAACTTCCCCACCGCGACCGCACGCAGCCAGGTGCTGAAGCATTCCGTGATGATGAAGCTGTGGAGGCCTACTGCCGTGAGTTCTCCACATTGGCCGACCTGTACAGCGGTGATGGGGATGCACAGCAGGGCGCGATCCTGATTGATGCCCATCTGGCGGCCAGTGCCATCGGGGCCACCCCAACGGCCCGTCCAGAGGACACCAAGATCGATCCGATCACGGGTGATCTCTTGATTGCGTTCACGTCTGGCGCTCCCGGCAGCAGTGGAGGTGCCGATCCCGCGGTATTTAAAGGTCCCAAGGGTCAGAGCAGCTGGGGACATGGATGGGTGATGCGCCTCACCGATCAGGGTGATGGCGCGTTCCAATGGGCCATGGCTGTTACGGGCGGTGAACCCTGGGCTGGTGGCCTCGGGTTCACGAATCCCGACAACCTCGCCCTCGATCAACGGGGCAATCTCTGGATTGTCACGGATCGATCGATGAAGTCCTCCGCGGGTGATGTGTTCGGCAACAACAGCTGCTGGCTCGTTCCCCGCGATGGTGGATCGGCGCTTTGCTTCGCGACTGGCCCCATGGAATGCGAGGTCACCGGGATCTGTTTTGATCAGCAGGAGTCATCGTTGTTCCTGGCGGTGCAGCACCCTGGAGAAGTTCACGGTGCCCATCACAAGGGAGACGCCGAGTTCCAAGCGCACACGTTGCGTGATCGTGATGGCACTGCATTTCAGCAGCTGCGTCAGGTGCCACAGGGCTCCAACTGGCCTGCCCAGGCCCCTGGTCGCCCCCCTCGCCCTGGTGTTGTGGCGATTCGCCGCAGCAGCGGTCAGCCTCTCTTGGAGGCTTGATCGAGGCTTGGCACCAGTGCCATGGCAGCGATCAATCCCAGAACCAGAATCATCAGCGCGGGCAGCAGCGCCTCTGCCAGGCGCTCATCACTGGCGTACTGGTAGACCCTCACGGAGAGGGTGTCGAAGTCGAAGGGGCGAAGCGCAAAGGTGAGGGGCAACTCCTTCACGGTGTCTACAAAAACCAGCAGAAGGCCAACGGTCAATGGACCGCGCAGCAACGGGAGATGAACCCGCCGCAGAACGTTTTGCCACGGAAAACCCATGCCCGTGGCCGCTTCATCAAGGCTGGGACTGATGCGTTCCAGGGCGGCATCCAGTCCACCTTTGGCCACGGCCAGAAAGCGATCGCTGTATCCCCAAAGCAGCAGGACCAGGGGCGTTAACTGCCATGGGGACCCTGTGAGCAGTAGCGCAAGTGCCAGCACTGTGCCGGGGATGGCGTAACCCATCCCGGCGAGGAAGGTGAGGCTGCTCAACCAGGCCGCGGAACTCCAGCGTTTGGCAACTGCAAGCACCAGAGCGGCTGCCACCGCCAGAACGGCAGCGGCGAGAGCCAGCATCAGGCTTCTCAGAATCAAGTTGAGTAGATCACTGTTCAAGCTTCGCTGCAATTGATCCAAGTTGGTTGCCGACCAAAGCAGCGGTGTCCCCAGGCTCATCACCGGTGGCAGCACGGCCAGCAGCTGGGCTACGCCAGCACGAACGCCCCTCAGCGTCCAAGCAGTGGCGTCACCACCGGCAACCCCATCGCTCCAGCGGCGACTGCGGCGACGCAGCCGGCGTTCACAGATCACCAACCCCAGCACGATGACCAGGGTGATCAGGGCCAGGGTGATGGCACCGGTGGGATTGCTGTCGGCCTGCCATGCCTCCAGGATTCCCGCCGAGAGGCTTGGAATGCCGAGGAGCTGTACAGCGCCCAGTTCATTCACGATCTCCATGCCCATCAAGGCCACCCCCGCACCGATGGCGGGCAGGGCGATCGGCAGTGCAACTCGGCGGAAGGCCGGCCAAGGGCCGATACCGAGGCTGCGGCAGGCTTCGAGCTGCCGGCGCCCACTCATGGCAAAGCTTTCTGTGCTTAGCAGGAAGACGTACGGATAGGTGGAGAGAGCCATCACGGCGATGCCCCATCCCAGGCCATGGATCCGCCAGCCCTGACGACTGCCAAGGTCCACCAAGGTTGCTGAAAGCAGGTAAGCGGGGGTGGCGAGAGGAATCAGCTGGGCGATGCGCATCCAGCGGCGACCGGGAAAGCGGCAATTCACCAGCAACCAGCCGTTGGCGGTGCCGATCAGGGTCCCGATGGTGGCACTGCCCAGAAGCAACGTGAGGGTGCCTTGGATTTGTCGGCTTCCGTCTGGACCAAGCTCGCCGAGACCGGCGAGCAAGCCCCGAAGACCTTCCCCAAAAAGGTTGAGGAGAGGCCAGAGCGCAAGCAAGGCAAGACCTGCTGCCAGCAGATTCAGCAGGCGTCGATTCACTGCCAGCCGTTCTCGGCCATGAGCTCTGCAGCTTTGCCGTTCAGTTCACCAAGCCGCTCAGCGGAAACGGTGGCCTGCGTGAAGGGCCCCCAGTTTTGGAGCACTGGGTCGTCTCCCTGTCCGCGGAGTGGATATTCGTGATTGGCGGCGGCGTAGCTCTTCTGACTCGTTGCCGAAGTGAGAAATTCGAGCAGCTGACGAGCAGCGTCAGGGTTCTTGCTGGAACGGGTCACGCCTGCTCCTGTGATGTTCACATGCACTGGGTCAGGCCAGGTCACAGACACTTTGGCGGAGAGTGTCTTGTCGGCTTCTCCCTTGTCTCCGGCTTGCAGGCGGCCCAGGTAGTAGCTGTTTGCGAGGGCCACGCCGCACTGTCCCTGGGCGACGGCACGGATCATCGGCGTATCACTGCTGAACACCGGTTCTGCCAGGTTGAACACCATCCCTTGAATCCAGTTTCTGGTGGCCTCTTCACCAGTCTCATCAATCATGAAAGCCACAAGCGACTGGTTGTAGACGCTGCGGCGGTTCCGCAGGCAGAGTTTTCCCTTGAGGGATGGGTCTGCCAGCGCCCCATAGCTGCTCACTTGCTCTCGGTTGACCACCGCGGAATTGAACATCGGTGCCCGTAGGCGGCGGGTTAAGCCGAACCATCGATTCTGGCTGTCGCGAAGATCGACCGGTACGGCCTTCTCCAGTTGCTCAGAGACGATGGGTTGAAACAACCCCATGTCCGTTGCTCGATCAAGCCGGGCTGCATCGGCAAGGATCAGGAGGTCGGCCGGGGAATTCTCTCCCTCTTGTTGGAGTCGTTGGATCAGGGCATCGTCCTTGGCCTCCAAGAGTTTCACCTTGATGCCGGTTTCGGCGGTGAAGCGGTCGTANAGCGCTTGATCGGTGTTGTAGTGCCGCCCGGAATACACCCCGATCTCTTGTGGGGTNTTTGTTGTGCAGCTGCTCAGCAGTGCCGTCGCACTGAGCGCGAGAAGGGACGCATACGNTCTGATCCCGNCCNGCTTATTGAGAATGAATCCCATTCGCGTTTGATTGGTTTTGAGAATGATACGCAATAGCGATNTGGGGGCGTGCTGGCTCGCCCTTTTGTTGCATCNCAAAAAAAATCCCCCGCCGNGGCGAGGGNNTNAAAACGTCGTAGGGGTTGGGTTCAGCGCTGCTGCTGACGAACCGGGATCGGGATGAGAACGGGTTGGTGCAAGCCGCCGCCACTGTTGTCGTCNTCCGAATCAGCCAGTAACCAAAGCAAAAAGCTGGTCAAGAACAGCAGAGCTACCAGCANCACGGGCTCGACCATAAGGTTCTCGTTCATATGGAAACAATAGTGAGGTTTGTTGCAACCTGCCCGTTCAGGCGAAACCTTTTCCAGCATCGGGGGCAACACAGGCCTCGAGTTGATGCCGCAAGGTGTCGTGATCGATCTCACGCCCGATCAACACCAGCTGGTTCTTGCGTTCTCCTGTCCAGTCCGTGTCGTCAATGGAAAAGCGTTTCCCAGCAAGGTGGAACACATGGCGGCGCTCACTTTCGTTGAACCAGAGAATCCCTTTGGCACGGAAGACTTCCTGCGGCATTTGATTGTCTAAAAAATTCTGGAACTTGCGCAGCGAAAAGGGGCCATCACTCTGAAAAGAGAGAGATGTGAAGCCTTCGATCGAACCATCGTGGCTGTGCTCATGCCCATGGCTGTGCTCATGCGTGTGGTCGTGATCGTGGTCGTGGTCGCAGTGGCCATGGTCGTGATCGCAGTCGCTGTGATCGAGGCTGGGATCATCCGCAGCAGTGGTGACCTTGTCGGATTCGAACAGTCCCACGCTGAGCAGCAGCGCCAGGGGCACGTCGCCTTTCACGGAGCGCATGATCCGTGCATCGTTCTTCACGGCCCGGAGCTCCTTCTCCACCGTTTGAAGACGTTCTTCGCTGACGAGATCGCATTTGTTCAGCAGCAGGATGTCGCCGTAAATCACCTGTGCCCTGCCGACTTCCGTGTCAAGCAGTCCCTCATCGAAATTCTCTGCATCCACCAGCGTGATGATCGAGTCNAGGCGGGTCTGATCGCGCAGTTCACTGCCGAGGAAGGTCATCGCCACCGGTAGGGGATCCGCCAGACCAGTGGTTTCAACAACGATGTAATCGAGAGGATCTGGACGCTCCAGAACACGCTCCACAGCCTCCATCAGCTCGCCATTGATGGAACAGCACACGCAGCCGTTGCTCAGCTCCACCATTTCCTCATCGGTGGTCAGCACCAGATCGTTGTCGATCCCGATTTCGCCAAACTCNTTCACCAGCACTGCCGTTTTGATGCCTTGCTGGTTGGCGAGGATGTGATTGAGAAGAGTGGTTTTTCCGGCGCCGAGGAAACCGCTGAGAATGGTCACCGGCACCCCGGCGGCTGCAGGGGGAGTGGTCATGCTGAAGGATCCGTTGGTTTCATGCTGACAGGAGATCATCAATGGCTGTCGCCAGCTCAACATCGAGGGAACTCAGGCCGCCGAGATCGTGGGTGGTGAGATCAATCGACACACGGTTGTAGACGTTGCTCCAATTCGGATGGTGACCACGAGTTTCCGCCAGCAGGGCCACCTGGCTCATGAACCCGAAGGCTTCGACGAAGTTCGCGAACTGGATGTCCCGATGCAGCTTGTTTTCTTGAACCTCCCACTGCGGTAAGGAGTTCGAAAGGCTGGCCTTTTCTGCTTGGCTCAGAAGGTGAGGGGCTGGCATCGCGCAGCTTCAGATCTNCTCATCCTGGCTGGTCGGCGATGTCGTGCAGCCGGTCNACGAGCAGATCCACGTNGGTCTCGACCCCTCCATCGGTTGCCCAGGCTTCGGGGTTATGGCGGGNCTGAATCGCTTCGTTGAGTCGCTGGCTTTGGCGTTGTGCTTCCACCATTTCNCCNTGGAGGTGGCAAGCAATCTGCCGCCGGTGGGGAGCGCTGCGGTGCTCCCACAAATAAACGGCTTGCCAGGTGCCGAGCAGCAGTCGAGCGTTGTTCACGCTCAGGCTGAGGGTCTGNCTGGTGAGNGCCGTTCGGATGTGGGCCGGCATGTCGTCGGGCCCTTCATCGTCATGGCGATAGACACGACTCTCCGGTACGGCATCGGCCATCCAGGCATCAAGGTCNACCAGCACCCGTGGGTCNGCGTTCTCGTTGATCGTGAGGCTTGCACTGGTGTGCAGGCAGGTGAGATGAAGCACTCCCTGGTCCATGCCAGTGCTGCGGATCCAGGTGTTTAAACGACCGTCCAGACGGACGAAGCCCCGTCCAGTGGTGTCCACGGAGAGCTGATGCAGAACCTGATGCAGGGCCATCGCTTCGCCATGTCTCGCCTCAGTGTGGTGGCTGCCACGGTTGGGTGCTGCACTGCAGCAACGTGGGAGAGGTTCCTGCATTCCATGACCAACTTCACCTCTTCGGAGCTCACCCTTCTTTTCGACGGAGGTTGTCCTCTTTGTGTGCGGGAAGTTCGGTTTCTGCAACGGCGTGATCGGCAGCAGCGGATCTGTTTCGTTGACATCGACGCTGTCGATTACGACCCCGAGGCCCATAGCGGCATCAGCTACCGCGATGCCATGGGTCGGATTCACGCCATCTGCGATTCCGGCGAGATTCTGCGGGATGTGGCCGTGTTCCGAGAGGCCTATCGCCTGATTGGCTTGGGTTGGATCTATGCGCCAACCAGATGGCCGTTGATCGGANCNGTGGTGAACCGTGTTTATGGCCTTTGGGCTGCGCAACGNTTACGGGTCACCGGCCGCCCTGATCTGGACACCCTCTGCGCTGATCGCTGCCGAATCTCCTGAGCATCGGAAGAAAGGCGGTGCGCTCGTTAGAAGGATGATCGGGGTTGTNTGTACATCAATTTGAGTGGCCAAAGGGTTAACGGCAGAGCAACCCTTAAGGCCAGGTTCAGCATCCATCGGCTCATCGAGGTCCTCATCGGAACAAGCCAGCTGCAACCCCCTCACCATGGCTTGACGTCTGGGATCAGCGCCACCCCGGAATCGTTAAGTTGATAAAAACAAATTCGTGATGGCTGCTGCCGCATCGGCTTGGGAGCAACTGGGAGCCCATCTGCGCGAAACCCAGCTGATCGGTTCCATTCAGAGCACGCTGTACTGGGATCAGAACACAGCGATGCCTTCGGAGGCGGCACCCTGGCGTGGGGAACAGCTCACCCTTCTGGCCAAACAGCTGCATCGGCGTCAGAGCTCCCCGGCGTATGCCGACCTGGTTGCTGCCGCACGCCAGGGTTGGAACGAAGGGGAGCGATGCCCGGCGATGGGCCGCAATCTGGACTTGCTTGAACAGGATCTCCGTCGGCAGCAGGCCCTGGACACCAATCTTGTGGCCGCGTTGGCCCAGGCCAAAGCGGACGGCTATGCCCGCTGGCAGCAGGCCCGTGCAACGTCGGATTTCGCGCTGTTTGCCCCTGCGCTTCAAACCCTGATTGATCTGCGCCAAGAGCAGGCCCGTCAGCTCAATGAGCCCCTGTCCTGTTGGGAGACACTGGCTCAGCCGTTTGAGCCGGATCTTCGCCTTGACCGACTGAAGGCGCTGTTCGAGCCCTTGCGTCAGCGACTTCCCGTCTTGATGCGTCAAGCCTGTGCCGGTTCCCGTCCGCGTCATGCGGATTGGGANTTGAAGGAAGCGCAGCAACAGCAGCTTTGTGATGCACTGCTGCAGAGCTGGGGAAGGGACCCCGCCATCACGTCCATGGCTCGATCTCCTCACCCGTTCTCAATCACCCTCGGTCCTGCCGACTACCGGATCACCACTCGGGTGGTTCAGGGGCAGCCTCTCTCCTGTTTTCTCGCCACAGCACACGAATGGGGCCACTCGCTCTACGAGCAGGGGCTGCCGGACCAGAGTCACCAATGGTTCAGTTGGCCTCTAGGCCAGGCCACGTCCATGGCCGTCCATGAAAGCCAGTCGTTGTTCTGGGAAAANCGCATCGCCAGGAGCCGTCCCTTTGCCGAGCAGTGGTGGCAGCGTTTCCAAGCAGCGGGTGCACCGTTGAACGGGCCGGATGATCTGTGGCAGGCGATGAATCCGATGGCTCCTGGCTTGAATCGTGTGGAGGCGGATGAACTCAGCTATGGCCTGCACATCCTGATCCGCACCGATCTCGAGATTGCACTGCTGGAGGAGGGCCTCGCTGTTAAGGACCTTCCTGGAGAGTGGAATCATCGCTATCGCGAGATGCTGGGCGTTGTTCCAGCCAACGACGCTGAGGGTTGTCTCCAGGATGTGCACTGGAGCGAGGGCCTGTTCGGCTATTTCCCCTCCTACCTGCTCGGACACCTCATCAGTGCCCAGATCAGCGAAGCCATGACGGAGGCCATCGGTTCACCGGAAAAGGCAGTGGAAGGTTCTGATGTCTCGGCTGTCTTGTCCTGGCTGCGAGACCATGTTCATCACCTTGGGCGCAGCGTCAATGCTGAGCAGTTGGTCACGCAGGTGAGTGGTCAGCCNTTAAGTGCTGATGCTTTCCTCCGCTATCTCGAGCAGAAGCTGGCCGCTCTCAATCCAACGGCCATGGCGGGGATGGCCCGTTCGTGATCACTGCGGTGCTTTCNTCGGAAGCCCCACTGCAGGGCGGATTGACGACAGCGTCTGTTGCAGCCTGCGTCTCCTGGCGGATAACCCCACGCAAGGGAACGGGGTTGTTGCCCGTAGGATGCGCCGCGCTGTCGACCGCCATCCATGGCCAATCTCGATCAGGCTCCCAGCCGCAGCATGCCGAATCTTCTGCATGTGCTGCCTGCCTTCGCCGATGAAGCGGAACTCCGCCTGAACACGATCGTGGAGTTGAACTCCAACACGATCAACAAATACGAGCTGATCACCGAAACCGGCCATCTCAAGCTGGATCGCGTTGGTTACTCCTCACTGGCTTATCCCTTCGCCTACGGATGCGTTCCCCGCACCTGGGATGAAGATGGCGATCCTCTTGATATCGAGATCGTCGGTGTGACCGAGCCCCTCATTCCCGGCTCGATTGTCGAAGCTCGCATCATCGGCATCATGACTTTTGATGATGGTGGCGAAGTCGACGACAAGGTGATCGCTGTGCTGGCTGATGACAAGCGCATGGATCACATCAAGAGCTGGGAAGACCTTGGTGATCACTGGAAGAAGGAAACCACCTACTACTGGGAGCACTACAAGGATCTGAAGAAACCCGGCACCTGTTCTGTGAATGGTTTCTTCGGCACCGAGAAAGCTGTTGAGATCATCAAGAGCTGTGAGGCCCGCTACATGGCTGAGATCGATCCCAAATTGGTGGATTGATCCACTGTTTACTTTGCTTGATCAGGCGGGGAATTCCCCGCCTTTTTCATGGATCATCGTTGATACATGTTCACCACCACCGCCCGTTTGGCATCCGGGTGCTGGGGGTGGCCGCAATGGGCACCACGCTGGGATGACAGCACCATGTCGCCGGCCTTGGCGAGGAGAGGAATGGCCGATTGGCCGTTCAGCTGGCTGAATTCAAACGGGCCCAAGCCATGGTTTTTGTTGAACCGAGCGTTGCGCCACCAAAGCCGCCTGCGGCGATGAGAGCTCGGAACGAAGCAGTAAGGACCATCCGCGAGGGATTGCACATCACTCAGGTAGACGAAGGATTTGAATTTGAGTGAGCGTCCATCGCAGTGATAACTACGGGTGTCTTGAACCCCCTGGTTCAGATATAGATTTCGGCACTTCACCCGCAGACGGTTGAGGCTGCTGGCCAGTAACAGCCGCTGAATCAGCGATTCCTGCAGGCATCCATGAATCTGTTGCCCGAGCGTTTCAGAGAGGCGCTCAGGGTGGAAGATGTCGATCATTCCGGCATCGCTGCCGCTGCGTCCGTCAGGCCGCTTGACGCGGTAGTTGATCACGGCGCGATCAGCATCGCGGAACTGGTTGTATCCCTTCAGGACCCGTCGTTCGGGCAGGTTGAGATAGGCCAGAGATTCCAATCGGCTGTGATCAGTGGATTCGATCTCCTCGAGGAGCTGGCTCACCTCAGCGTTAATGGCATGGATCTGATCCGGGCCTGCAGCGCCTCGGAGGCGGATGATTCCATATCGGCGCAGCATCCAAGCGGCTTTCCAGAAGCAACTCTGACTGCTTTGCAGGTCTGAAAACTGAAAACTGATCGCTTCAACGACCCGGTCGAGCTCGGCACCGTCAAGAAGGAGCGGCCGTGCTGTGCCGACAGAAGGGCCCGTCAAAGCTGATGTGCTGGTGAATGGGAAGGGTACCGCCGCCAGCCGTGTCTCATGCATAAGACGAAAAAGAATCAGAAGAAGCAGGAATTGGCAGTCGGTTCAGCGGTTTTTTCTTGCGGAAATGAATACGTTGAGACGAGCAAGTCTTGTGCGTCTCATGAAAAGACGACTTCTCTTCGCCTTGTCGCTGGCTCCGCTGTGGGCCTTGTTGGTGCCACTGGCTCCCGTTCGGGCGACGGATGTGGCGATGAGAACGACGGCGCCATCCCCATCGCGCATCGTTCTCGATCTAAGCAAGCGTCAGATCAAGGTGCTGAAGGGGCATCAGCAGCTTGGCCCCTGGCCTGTGGCCATCGGTGACCCCAAAACCCCCACGCCCAAGGGTGAATTTTCAATTCTCGCCAAGAAGGTCAACCCCGTTTACGTCACCACGAAGTCAGGCCAGCGTCGCCAGCTGCAAGGACCCTCGAGTCCGATTGGGGATCGGTACCTTGCTTTTCATCGAAATGGCCGCGGCGAATTTGGTATCCACGGAACACCCTGGCCCCACTGGGTGCAAATCCGTGCGGCGGTCAGCCTCGGTTGTGTACGGATGCTGAATAGCCACATCAGGCAGCTTTTTGATGCCGTGGAGGTGGGGACGCGTCTGGAAATCGAGGGATGATTATGCTTCCGGGCGCATCGTTTCGAAGATCTCCCTGAGGATTTCTCCGGCTCCCTGGTCTTTCAGTGTGTGAGCGAGAGCGATGCCGATTGCCTCCGCATCACTGGCTGCTCCAGTCGCCTGATCTCTGATCAAACGTTTGCCGTCCAGGCTGGCGACCATGCCGGTGAGTCTGAGTTGATCGCCTTCAAACTGGGTATTCACGCCGATGGGAACCTGACAACCACCCTCCAGCTCACGGAGGAATGCCCGCTCAGCGAGACATCGCTGCGATGTGGGCGTGTGCTCCAAAACCTTGATTAGTTCCATTACTTCAGGCTTGTTCTCAACGCACTCGATCCCGAGCGCACCCTGGCCAACAGCGTGGAGTGAAATGTCGCCAGGAATGAGCTGATGAATCCGATCGGCAAATCCCAGACGGCCGAGTCCAGCGGCAGCCAGGATTAAGCAGTCGTAATCACCGTTGTCCAATTTCTCCAGACGGGTGATCACATTCCCTCGCACGTCTTTGAAGATCAGGTGGGGGTAGTGGTGACGAAGCTGGGCCAGGCGGCGCAGGGAACTGGTGCCAACGACAGAACCCTCGGGAAGCGTGTCCAGCTTGTATTGCTGGTTCTTGGTGTTCACGACGAGGGCATCTGCTGGGTCCTCCCGTTCGGTGATGCAACCGAGCATCAGTCCTTCGGGAAGATTTGTGGGGAGGTCTTTGAGCGAATGCACGGCGATGTCCGCACGATCCACCAGCATCTGTGCTTCCAGTTCCTTCGTGAACAAGCCTTTGTCGCCGATCTTGGCCAGGGCGACGTCCAGGATTTTGTCGCCCTGGGTTGCCATGGCTTCAACGGTGATCTTCAAACCGGGATGGGCGTTCTCCAGTTCTGCTTTCACCCAGTTGGTTTGCACCATGGCCAGCTGGCTGCGTCGTGAAGCGATGCGCAGTTCGGTGAGGGCCATGGACAAGGCGAATCAGCCGCCAAGCCTACGCTTTGGAGTTGGAGGAAGGTAGGTTTTCGAAACGAACCAGAGCATGCGCTGGAGTTGTGAAGGACCTTTAAGCTTTCTACAGAAAATCTGTTGTTATGCCGGGTCCTGTGGTGAATGGCGTGCGTTCCATCGGGGCCGTTTCTTCAGCTGCATCGAATGCATCGTCTGTTGAAGCTGTGATTCCTTTGGTTTCGGAAGGCTCAATCCGCCTGCTTCTGCTGGGTAGCGGGGATTTGTTGATTGCGCGACTGCGCAACACAACCGATGGCGATGGTGATCCGGCTTATCAACTCATTCGTCCTCGTTTGGTTCGTTTTGGGACGCTTGCGAACGATCGGGATCAATCAGCTTCTTGGAGCTTGCATCCTTATCTCCCTGGATTGACGCCACAGCGGAACGTTGTGCTGTTCAAGACAGCCGTTGCGTCCATTCTTGAGCCAGATCCCTTGCTGTTGCAGGCTTACAGCAATCAGACCAATCAAGAATGCCCGCTCGAGGAAACCCCAGTTGAACGGTTAAAACGTGCCTTTCAGGAGTTCACCGAAAGCTTCGAGGCGCAGTCGCTCGATGATTAAACGTCTTGGATTTGAAACTTGATAAATAAAAACCCCAGTCTCAGACTGGGGTTTGATCTCTTCCGTGTGAGGAGGGCGTCTCAATTCCCTCATACCCTTTATAGGAGCCAGTGAGGGGTTTGAGCTAGAGGGAGATGTACTTATGTATTGATTGTTATTTAAATGGCCTAGTTGCTGTAAGAGGTTTGGCAAAACATTGGTATTATTTGTGGTTCATATTCTCTTTGGGAAATGTATTATCAGGCTGCTCGATCACCATTCGCGGCCCCCTGGATTCACACTTTACGGAAAAAATTTGATTCCTTCCATCGATGTTGTTCCCTTCATCCAAATTTAAATGTCAACGTGTAATCCACAAAAGCTTCGTTCGGTGTATCAAAGTTACCTTCTTGGAACCAGAAGGTGAATTTGCCACCGCTGATTTGACCTGGAGAAAGAGCAGGTACAACTGCCTCGCCAAATTGAAATTCTTGCTCTAAGTCATCCAATATTTCATCGCCTGCCGATGCACCTTGTGCTGTTCCTATTAGATGCCCGCCGATCAGGCCTGTTGGGTCATTTAAATCGGGAATGCTCGCGCCTTTTGATACTGCAAGCCAGCCACCACCACCTTTGTTGTCTCCATAAGAACGGTTGTCGTATTTATTGAGCTTGATAGATCTAAGCTCCCTTCCTTTAGGGACTCTGAAAGTAAAGAAATCTCGTGTATCCAGGGTGTCGTCATCGCCAAGGTCATTGAAAACTCTTGCCTTGATTTTTACTTTGTTGCTTTTTTTCTTGATCTTAATGATTGATGGATGGAAGTTGTTGGAGGACAGGTCGCCTGCTGAAAACTCGTCAATGATTTGCATCAATCTTTGGTATTTTTTATAGATTAGCTTTTTCATCGAATGGTTTTTGCCTCTCTAAGGCTCTCTTTAGAATTGGCGAAATATTTATTTGTGTATTCTATTGTCTCTCAATTCCGAATTGATTGAGTGGCTTGAGCGATCAGCTTGGTTGATCCAATCAGCTCCGATCAAATCTTTAAGTTCTGCTTCCTAGCTATTTGGATTAAAAATAAGTGGAGGATATTTTCTGTTCATGCATTAAAAAGAGGGGGTGGACCCCCTCATTCCTGAAACTTCGTTGCGAAGGCTCTTTTATTTGATGTATTCCTTGAGCACCCCATTGCGGTTTGGGTGGCGCAGTTTACGCAGTGCTTTGGCTTCAATCTGGCGGATGCGCTCTCGGGTCACATCGAAGATCTGGCCGATCTCTTCGAGAGTTTTCATCCGTCCGTCATCCAGGCCGTAGCGCAGGCGAAGTACATCTCTCTCCCGTGGGCTAAGGGTTGCCAGAACCCCTTCAAGATCTTCACGCAGCAGGTTTTTGGCAACATCCTGCTCTGGGTTTTCGATGTCGGCTTCGATGAAATCGCCAAGCCGGGAATCTTCTTCTTTACCAATAGGGGTCTCAAGAGAGATTGGTAATTGAGCGCTCTTGGCAATGAAACGCAGCTTCTCGATGGTCATTTCCATCGATTCAGCGATTTCCTCTTCTGTTGGTTTGCGGCCAAATTCCTGTGAAAGAACTTTGGTCGTTTTCTTGATCCTGGAGATGGTTTCGTAGAGGTGAACCGGAAGGCGGATCGTGCGGCTCTGATCGGCAATGGCGCGGGTGATCGCCTGACGAATCCACCAGGTGGCGTAGGTGGAGAATTTGTAGCCCTTTTCGTGGTCAAACTTCTCGGCTGCACGAATCAGTCCGAGACTTCCTTCCTGAATCAAATCCTGGAAGCTCAGGCCTCGATTCATATATTTCTTGGCAATCGAAACCACGAGTCGCAAGTTCGACTGGACCATCTTTTCCTTGGCCCGGCGTCCCAACATGAGGCGACGACGGAAGCGGATGAGGGGCATCTCAACGAGAGCTGCCCATTCCTTATTGTCGGGCTCGCGGCCGTTGTCGCTTTCAAATTGAGAAGCGAGTTCTTCGAGATACAGAAGATCTGCAATTTTCCGAGCCAGCTCAATTTCTTCGTCGGGTCGCAGCAGGCGGATTCGACCAATTTCTTGCAGGTAAACGCGGATTGAATCTTCGGTGTAAACACCTTTCGGACCAATTTTGATGCTGGCAAGCGCCTTGGCCTTGGCCTCTTTCTCAGCGGCGGCGGTTTTGGCCTTTTCTTCAGCGGTGGGTTTTACCTCAGTGGCTTTGCTTGCCGCAGCTTTTTTGGCTGGAGTCTTTTTGGCAGCAGGAGCTTTTTTAGCGGATGTCTTGGCTTTGGCAGCAGGTTTTTTTGTCGTGTTGGCTTCTTTCTTCTTTCCATCCGCTGCAGCCAGCAACTCGTCGGCAGCAGCAGACAGATCCTTGGTGCTAGTGCGCGTGCTCCTGCGTCGGGCTGGGGCTTTTTTGACCTCTGTTTCTGGCATCGCTGTTTTGACTTCCTTCAGCTCACCTTCAGCGTTGGCCAGCAGAACAATGTCCGGTTTAGACGCTTGGGTGGCAGCTGGGGTCATGGTTGAAAGGAAATGGGTTGAAAAGACAGACAAATCACTGGACTAGCCGCCGAGGTCCAATCTGCAATTCGCAGCAGATTCACCGGACAGCAAGGCAGAAATCAAATAGCGGTTCGTTCGCGAACCTTGGTTGAGGAAGTGCGGAGATGGATAATCCTGTGCCGTCCGGGGTGATCTCAGACCGGTTGAAGTGACAAGGTCAATACCCTGACTTCAAACTGCGTGTCTTCCCTCTGGATCGTGCGCAGGAGGGGCCAAAAATTGGCCAACATCCCTACGTTAATGAAGTCTTCAGAAGATTGCAAGGTCCTGTCGCAGTCGTCTTGCCGGATTGATGTCTGGCTTGAGGCTGGGCGGGAAGGACGTGTCTTCACCTACGCGGCAGATCCAGCGCTGGACCTCAATCCAGGAGATCTGGTTCGGGTTCGGTTGCGTGGCCGGCCCATGAATGGCTTGGTTGTTGCGACCCAGAGCCTTGCCTCTGCCGAAGCAGCAGACCTGCAGGTTGTTGAGGCGCTTCTGCAAAAAGCGGCAGTTGATGCGGACTGGTACAGCTGGCTCAATCGCATGGCAGCGCAGTGTTACCTCAGCCCGTTTCGCATGCTTAAGGCGGCTTTGCCTGCGGGTTGGATCGGCCAGGCCAGGCAGAAGTCGCTTGGCGGTGGGCGCGAGATGGTTTGGGTGCAGGTCTGCCAACCAGTCGATTCCGAGGGTTTGGCTCGTCCCACCAAGCGTCAGCAAGAGCTCCTGGATTGGCTGAAGGGGCAGCAAGGTCAAGGTGTCTGGCAGCGCGATCTTTCAGCAGCCGGATTCAGCAGTGCTCTGATCAACCCGCTCGAGCGGCAGGGCTTTCTGCTGCGCGAGCGTCGCCGCGTTGAAGAAGTCGAACAGGGGAATGTTCTCGACCTCGAGCCGCCGCGAGCCCTCACCATTGAGCAGGAGCAGGCTGTGCAGGCCTATCGGCAGCTCCCTCCAGGGAAAGGGCTCCTGCTCTGGGGGATCACCGGATCCGGAAAAACTGAGGTGTATCTGCAGCTTGCTGCCCAGGAGCTTGCCGGGGGGCGGCACGTGCTTCTGCTGACTCCAGAGATCGGTTTGATTCCACAGCTGGTGGACCGTTGCCGCCAGCGATTCGGGGCGTGTGTCGTCGAATATCACAGTGGATGCAGCGATGCGGAACGGGTTCGCACCTGGCGTCGATGTCTCGCGTCTCGACAGCCTCTCGTTGTGGTGGGAACCCGATCAGCGGTGTTTGTTCCGCTTCAACCGCTGGGTTTGTTGGTTCTGGATGAGGAGCACGACAGCTCCTACAAGCAGGACAGCCCCATGCCCTGTTATCACGCCCGCGATCTTGCTCTCGATCGGGTGGCAACCGTTAAGGCCAGGTTGTTGCTGGGTAGCGCCACTCCATCACTCGAAAGCTGGATTCACTGTGGATCTGACGGCCCTCTGACCTTGGTCCGTCTCACCAAGAGAATTTCCAGTCAAGCCCTGCCGCCTGTGCATGTGATCGACATGCGTCATGAGCTGGCCGAAGGGCACAAGCGCCTGGTGAGCCGTGCCTTGATGGATCGGCTTGCGGCACTACCGAAGCAGGGTGAACAGGCGGTGGTTTTGGTGCCGCGTCGGGGATATAGCCCTTTTTTGAGCTGCCGCAGTTGCGGCGAGGTGGTGATGTGCCCCCATTGCGATGTGGCGCTCACCGTCCACCGTGGCCAGGGGGGCCGTCAGTGGCTCCGATGTCATTGGTGTGACCATCGTGAGGACCTGGAGAACCGATGCAGTCACTGTGGCTCCACGGCGTTCAAACCCTTTGGTGCCGGGACGCAGAAGGTGTTGGAACTTCTGTCCCAGGAGCTTGAAGGTCTGCGCTTGCTTCGTTTCGATCGCGATTCCACCGGTGGACGTGATGGCCATCGGCGCCTGCTGGATCGGTTTGCTGCTGGTGAAGCTGATGTGCTGATCGGCACCCAGATGCTCGCCAAAGGGATGGATTTACCGAGAGTCACGCTTGCTGCGGTTCTGGCGGCCGACGGATTGCTGCACCGACCGGACCTTCGTGCTGGTGAGCAGGCTTTGCAGCTGTTGCTCCAGTTGGCTGGACGGGCTGGTCGGGGTGAGCGACCGGGCCAGGTGCTGGTTCAGACCTATTCCCCCGAGCATCCAGTGATCCAGCATCTGGTGGATGGTCGTTACGAGGAATTTCTGGCCCAAGAAGTGGCTTTGCGTCGAGAAGCTGCTCTGGTGCCGTTCAGTCGTGCCTGTCTGCTTCGCCTGTCCGGCGAGTCCCCCAGTGCAACCGCAACTACAGCAGCGGTTCTTGCGGAGCGTCTCAAACCTCTCTGTCAGGAACAGTCCTGGTGGTTGCTGGGGCCTGCTCCGGCACCGATTGCTCGTGTTGCTGGACGCAGCCGTTGGCAATTGTTGCTGCATGGTCCTGCTGGATCACACCTGCCTTTGCCCCCTGGTCAGCAGCTCTGGGATGCTCTGCCGCGTGGTGTTGCGTTAACGGTGGACCCGGATCCTTTGCAGCTCTGACTAGGAAGGAAGTTCCGGGAAGCCAAATCCCAGTTGTCTTCGGATGGTTTGGAGCAGCATGCTGATTCCCAGCAACAGCAAAACGACCAGTGAACCCAAACCCAGGGGGCTCCAGCTCCAGGCACTGAGCTGAACAACGGCTTGTTGCCCGCTTTGCAGATGGGCGATCTCACGTCCATGGTTCACGTTCAAATTCAGTTCCAGACCAGGGATCTCTGGCAATGACTGCAGATCGATCACAACCGCAAGGGTTTGATGAACGCCCACGATCCAGTTGCGCTCCACCAGGCTGAGTTGTGCTGGAGGTAGAACAACACCGGCGGTTTCACCAGCAATGTTCAGCAAGGTGGTGAGTTGATCAGCAACCTCCTCCGATGACGCAGGAGCCGTTTTGAAGCGTTGATGACCTGGCCCCGCTTGCTCGATGGTTACACCAGGAATCTCATGCTTGAGCGTCTGGGTGAACTGGGCTTGCCACGGAAGTGAGCGTTCCTGATCACTCTGGATCTCCCAGTTCAGCGCGAGACGATTCGGCCCCTTGATGTCCAAGTCGGTATCGATGCGGACACAGCCGCTCAGCAGCAGGGTGATGCCCAACAGCACGGTGATGACCAGAACCGCAAATCCAGCGGATGGCGCTTGGGTGGGACCCGTAGGCGGTGGTGGCGGTGGCGGTGGCCGGCGGGAGCGGCGGCGCTGTGCTCGAGGTGCTGCACCGCTGCCGGTGGCGTTCATTTCAAGCTCCGGCATCCGCATCGACCAGCGTTCCGGTCGTTCCAGGCTGGGAGCTTCCAGAATCGTGAGGAGCTGCTTGGCCTGCTGGCGCATGCTGGCGTCCCGACAACGGCTGAGCAGACGGCACATCTTGATGGCTTGGTCGTCCTGGCCCTGGCCCATCAGCGCGGTGATCATCAGCAGCCGGATTTGGGGGCCTTCAGATGAGTTCAGGGGATGCACCTCTGCAAGAGGGCCAAGCAGCTCGAGGGCTTGGCCGTAATCCCCGCGTTCGAGGGCGTTGTCCGCGTCCCGAAGGTCGAGCTGCTCAGGCTCCTGTCCTGCCACGCTTCAACCGCGTCCCACCACCATGGTGCCGATGCCAGCATCGGTGAACACCTCAAGCAGTAGGGCATGCGGAACCCGTCCATCAATGATGTGGGCNGCAGCAACTCCTTGCGCTAAAGCGCGGATNCAGCATTCGGTTTTTGGGGTCATGCCTCCGTCAACAACCCCTTCTTCGATNAGTTGGCGCGCNTCTGAGAGCCGCAGTTTCCGGATCAACGATTCCGGCTGATCGCGATCCCGCAGGATGCCGGGGGTGTCGGTGATCAGAATCAACTTCTCTGCTTCCAGGGCGGCGGCGAGTTCTCCNGCAACTGTGTCGGCATTGATGTTGTGGGCTCGGCCNTCGTTGGGNGTGGCCGCAACGCTTGAGATCACGGGCACATAGCCCTTGTCGAGCAATGGCTCCAAGAGATCGGGATTCACCCTGGCAACGTCGCCCACCAAGCCGTGGCTTCCATCGCCCCAGGGGCGGGCTTCCACCAGGCTTCCATCGCTTCCACTCAGACCCACCGCTCGNGCACCGAGCTGGTTGAGGCCGTTCACGATCTGCTTGTTCACCCGGCCCACGAGAACCATCTCCACCACGTCCATGGTGTCGGCATCGGTGACCCTCAGGCCGTCTCGGAATTCAGCAGGAATGTCCAGGCGCTGAAGCCACTGGTTGATTTCCGGGCCTCCCCCATGCACCACCACAGGCTGGACTCCNACGCAGGCCAGCAAGGCCAGATCTCGAAAGACGGCGGCTCGCAGCTCGGCATGGGCCATGGCTGCCCCGCCGTATTTGATCACGATGCGACGGCCTGAAAAGCGCTGGATGTANGGCAACGCNTCGCTGAGGACGGACACNCTCAAGGCGTCATCCCCTGCCTGGATGGGTGATGCCATCGCTTCAGAGCCCGTCAGCGGGGAGTAAAACCAAGTCGAGCCTTTGATCATCGAGCTCCCTCAGTTCAGCTCGCATCCCCTTGGCGAAGAAGCGTCCCAAGCGATCCTCCCGCTCNCGCCAACGCTCCACTGGAACGGCACCCAGCAAGAAGCGCAGGCGAAGGCCATAGCCACCTTGCTCATGGAGTTCTTCGATCTCCTCGAGCTGGGGTGGGGTGTCTTCGTCCCAGAGTTTCAGGGCCTCAAGAGAGGATTCGAGATGGGCTTTCTGNCCGTAACGCCAGCGGGTGACATCACCCAGCAGCTTGACCAGTTCCGGAGAGGCTGCCTCCCGTTCGCGGCGTAGAGCCTTGAGCGGCGTCACACGCACAGCTGGAGGGAGTTCAGACGACTTGAGCGCGAGTCCCCCCAGCAGGATTGGGATGCCGTAAAAGATCGTCGGAAGGCTGAGGTTGGCACTGCCGGTTGCGTAGGCAATGGCACCCACCACAGTCAATACACCACCGCCAATGGTGACGAGGCTGCCCGGGGAGAGGAAATCCTTCATGTGGCCCGATTCATGTCCGCCATTGTGACGTCCGGCCTATCAGGATGGGGNGACCTGCTGCAAAGCCATGCCGGAGATTTCATCAAGGGAGATGAAGGAACTCCTGCTGCAGCTCGANCAAGACCGCAGCTGGTTGTTGCAGCAGATCGACAGCGGACGTTGGCCAGATCTACGACTTGATNTGGCCGCGCTGGAACGAGAGCTCGGCCAGTTGATTACCCGTGCCTCGGATCTGGAGGACGAAGCAGCAGGCTGAGGTCAGAACGGAATGTCGTCGGTGTCTGGCACCAAGGGGGCTGCATTCCAGCTGGCCGGTTCCGGCTCTTNCGCCACTTTCGTTGGCGCAGCTGCGGGANCCTGGCGTGCAGCAGCAGGGGCTGAGGAGTTGCCAGCGGGGGGTGCACCCGTGGCAGCAGCGCCGATTGGATGAAGCCGAGCCAGGGTGAATTCGGCGCGTTTTTCTTTCATGCCATCGCCGCGAGGCACGGTGTTCATCCGCAGACGCCCCTCAATCAACAAGCGCTGACCTGTTTGCACCTTGTTTTGAAGGTCTTGCGCCAGGTTTCCCCAGCCCACCACTTTCAGTTCCCCGGGTGGATCCCCATCGCGCAGTGCGTCAAACCGCACGCTCATTTCNGCAATGGGAGTCTGGTTGTCCTGGGTGTATCGAACCGTCGGTGCGTCGATCACCTCCACTTCGAGCACGCAATGGTTCATGGCTCAAACCTGTTTCGGGGCTCATCCTGATGCAAGGCCCTGCGAATGACCAGCGACGCATTTGGCTGCTGGCGGGGACCGGTGATGGCCCTCGGCTGGCTCGGTCCTTACTGAATCGGGGGTGGGCGGTGACCGTCAGCGTGGTGACCCCTGCGGCNACTGCCGCATACAAAGGGCTGCCGCTGGATGCGATGCGTGTTGGTCCCCTCGCGGGCCCAAGCGGTATCCATGAGGAACTGCTTCGCATGGGGCCATTCCGATGGGTTGTAGANGCGACCCATCCTTTTGCAACGCGCATCAGCCAGGACCTGTGGGATGCATGCCAATGCCATGCACAACCGATGCTGCGCTTCGATCGCAGGNCTGAACCCCTGGGCACTGCTGCGCTNTTGGCGAGTGTTGAAGCTTTGGCTTCACAGGGCCTTTCCGGTCATCGCCTTCTTTTGGCTGTAGGGGGCCGGCATTTGTCCTGTTTGGCTGATGCTGTTCGCCAAGCAGGGGCCGTGCCCTANGCCCGTGCCCTGCCCTCCACTGAAGGATTGCGAGNAGCGTTNTCAGCAGGATTGGCCTCGGATCATCTGGCGGTGTTGCGTCCCCTTCAGGGTGATCCACCCGGCGCGATTGAACGGGCTCTGTGTTGCCGATGGCAGATCAGTGCTGTGCTGTGTCGGCAATCCGGGGGTGTGACAGAGCAGCTCTGGCATCGCCTTGCTTCCGAACTGGGTCTNCGCCTGTTGTTGCTGAAACGTCCGCCTCTGCCAGACGGGGTGGATCCCATCGAGGATGAGCAGATGTTGCTGCATCGGCTTGAACAGGATTGACCCCGCCCGGCTGGTCTTGGCGCTCACGACGGAAGCCGATGCTCAGCGGGCNGAACAGCTGGCAACAGCCTTGCTGAATCGCAGGCTCGTGGCCTGTGTTTCCCTCATGCCGCTCTGCTCCCTCTACCGGTGGGAGGGACAGCTTCAGCGTGAACAGGAAGTGCAGTTGTTGATGAAAACCTCACCCAACCAGCTGGAGCACCTCCAGGAGGCTGTGNTGGAACTGCACAGCTATGAAACGCCGGAGTGGTTGAGCTGGCCAGCGTCAGCGTCACCCGCCTATGGCGCCTGGGCGCTGGACCATGTCAGCTCAGATGGGTCGCCACCAGCTCCTTGAAGGACACCGTTGATCGGGCGCCCAGTTGGGTGACGATTTGGCCAGCACAGAGGGCACCGAGCTGCCCGCAGCGTTCCAGGGANTCCCCCTGGGTGTAGGCGTGAAGGAATCCCCCGGCGTAGAGATCGCCAGCACCGGTGGTGTCGACCAGGTCGCCGAGGTCGAAGACGCCGATCTCAAATCGCTCATCTCCATGCAGCACCACGGAGCCGTCGCCGCCGCGGGTGATGGCGATCACCGAACAACAGCCTTTGACCTGCTCCAGGGCATGGCCGAAATCATCGGTCTGATACAGGGATTTGATCTCCACTTCATTGGCGAACAGCACATCAACGTGTCCTTGTACGAGCTCGAGAAAACTGTCCCGGTGTCGATCCACGCAGAATCCATCGGAGAGGGATAAGGCCACCTGTCCGCCGGATTCACGGCAGGCTTGAGCGGCGGCAATGAAAGCCCTTTTTGCTGCAGGGCTATCCCAGAGGTAACCCTCGAGATACAGCACCTTCGTCTGCTTCACCATCGAGAGGTCAAGATCCTCGGGCTCGAGCTGAGTGGANGCCCCAAGAAAGGTGCACATGGTGCGTTCGGCATCAGGGGTGACATAGATCAGGCAGCGGGCCGTGGTCGCTCCGCTGGTGGCGGCAGGGGTGTCGAATCGTGCACCGACAGCACGGATGTCGTGGCTGAAGATTGTTCCGAGCTGATCGTTGCGCACCCGGCCGATGAAGCCGGCGCGCCCCCCCAATTGGGCAATGCCCACCATGGTGTTGGCAACGGATCCACCCGATGTCTCCAGGCCAGCTCCACTGGCCTCATAGAGAGCCTCAGCTTGTTGCTCGTCAATCAGCGCCATTCCACCCTTCTGCAGACCGTGGTCGCTGAGAAAGCTGTCGTCGGTNTGNACCAGAACATCAACAATGGCGTTGCCGATGCCCACCACATCCAGACTGCAACCACTGGGAAAGCGGGTATCGGAGCTCATGTCGATATCAACGGAGGGCCTGCAGTATGCCCTCTGGAGGATCAGGCGCTGAGCAGGGCCCGCTTGGGACCATGAATCGGATCTTCAACAACGATNGTCTGGTCGCGGCTGGCGCCGAGCGAAACGATCGCGATTGGAACTTCCATCAGATCGGCAAGGAACCGCAGATAATCCATCGCCGCTTTGGGAAGGTCCTCCAAGGCGCGGCAGTCTTCCGTTGAACACTGCCATCCAGGCAGGGTTTCAAAGATGGGTTGGCAGCGGGCGAAATCGTCAGAGCTACTGGGGAAGTGCTCGATCCGTTCACCATCCAGCTCATAGGCCACACAAACCTGGATTTCATCCAGTTCGTCCAGCACATCCAGCTTGGTCACAGCCAGGCAATCCAGGCCGTTCACTTGCACGGCATAGCGGCCGATTACACCGTCGAACCAGCCGCAACGGCGGCGGCGGCCTGTTGTTGTGCCGAATTCGCCGCCCCGTTCGGTGAGCTGATCGTTCAGGCTGCCGCTCAGTTCCGTCGGGAAGGGGCCCTCTCCCACTCGCGTGGTGTAAGCCTTGGCAACCCCGATCACNCGGTCAATCAGTGTTGGTCCAACGCCGGCTCCGATGCATGCCCCTCCGGAAACCGGGTTGGATGAAGTGACATAGGGATACGTGCCGTGGTCCAGGTCGAGCAGCGTGCCCTGGGCTCCTTCGAACAGAATGTTCTTGCGATCTCTAGCGGCCTGATGGATGGCTCGGATGCACTCCACCACGTGTGGGGCCAGTCGTTTGCCGTAGCTGAGGTACTCCTGAATCACCGCCTCACCATCAAGGGGTTCAACCCCGTAGATGGTTTCGAGTAACTCATTTTTTTCCTTCAGAGGCCCTTCAAGTCGCTCACGCAAGCGCTGCTCGTCGAGCAGGTCGATCACCCNGATTCCGCTGCGTTGGGATTTGTCGGCGTAGGTCGGGCCGATCCCGCGTCCGGTGGTTCCAATGCGGCGTGCTCCGCGCTGCTTTTCCATCGCCTGGTCNAGGAGGCGGTGGTACGGCATCGTCACGTGGGCTGTTGATGCCAGCTGAAGCCCTGAAATATCAATGTCGTTAGCGATGAGCATGTCGAGCTCACCCAACATCACTTTTGGATCCACCACGGTTCCCGACCCGATCAGGCAGATGGTGTCGGGGTAGAGGATCCCGGATGGGATCAAGTGCAGCTTGAGCACACGATCGTCNACAACGATTGTGTGCCCGGCATTCACGCCACCCTGNTAGCGCACCACCACATCGGCGGAGCGGCTGAGGAGGTCAGTGATCTTTCCTTTTCCTTCGTCACCCCACTGCGCTCCGATGACGACAACGTTGGCCAAGAACACGGCGGCCCGAAGCCGCAGATCTGCACAATCCGGGAGTATCTCAGATCTTGTGGCGTTCAGTCAAAGTTTGAAGCGCGCCTAGAGGCATCAGCTGCCACGCACCACTGCCTTTTCGGCCTTGGTCAGTTCNTTGGCCAGGCGGTCATGCAGCGCTTCAGGCAACGGCCGATTGGCATAACTGGCGTAGTGGCCTGCCAGTGAATTCAACGCCGTTTGCATGGTGGTGAACGAACTCAAGCCATTCACGCGGGGCTGAGGCCGGTAGCGCGAGGTGTAATCGCTGATCAGAGCACGAGCTTCTTTCTCNGCTTCAGCATGGCTGGGATCATCCTGAGGTAGATCGATCACCTCCCGCAGGCTGCGCGACACCGCCACCGTGTCTTCGACGTAATTGCCCGTCAGGCGTGCGTCAGCGTCACCACTGCAGGACGTCAACAACAGGCAGAGTCCAAGCCCAAGAGCAACGGCCGCCCTGGTTGTCGAACGGAACAGGCGGGCCAAACCGTTGAGCATGGATCGAGAGAGGTTGTTCGAACTTTAAGGGCGAAGTGTTCTGAGCAGGTTGGCGAGAGCTTCAGCGTGGGGGAGCTTTTCGAGGCTTTTGTCCTGACGTCGCACCAGCTCGACNGTTCCGTTTGCAGCATCACGACCCACCACAATCCTCCAAGGNATTCCGATCAAATCAGCGTCCTTGAATTTCACGCCAGCGCGTTCTTTGCGGTCGTCGAGCAACGCCTCGATTCCTGCTTCGATCAGGGCGGCGTAGAGCTTCTCGCCGAGCTGGGATTGCGTGTCGTCTTGAATGTTGGCGACCACCACGATCACCTCAAAGGGTGCAATGGCGGCTGGCCAGCAGATCCCGCTGTCGTCGTGATGTTGTTCCACCGCGGCCTGGGCGAGCCGCGACACCCCGATTCCGTAGCACCCCATCCAGAAGGCCTCGGTTTTGCCGTTCTCATTGGTGAACCGGCTGTCCATCGCCTCTGAGTATTTGCGCCCCAGTTGGAAGATGTGCCCCACTTCGATGCCTCGCTTCTCTTGCAGCGTTGCCTCGGTGTTGTGGATGCAGCTCTCTCCGGCTCGGGCATTGCGGAGATCCATCGTCTCTGGACAACCTCCAAGCTGCTCCCAGCTCACATGGCAGCGATGCCGGTCCGGTTGGTTGGCTCCGCAAATGAACTGGTCCAGTTCGGCGGCGGTGTGATCCGCGAAGCGGAGAAACGATNGCTTCCATNGCGAGGCTTTGCTGAGCAACGCNTCGGGTAAGTCAGGGCCCACAAAACCGAAGGGGATGGGGCCAATCCCTTGACGCTCCTGCTCGTCTTCGCTGATGGGGCGGCAGTCGAGAACGCCTTGGTTCAGGTGCTTGCTGATNCCATTCACGAGTTTCACCGGGTTGAGCTCTTGGTCACCCCGCAGCGTCACCAGAACCGGCTGCATGGAGTTGTCCTCCAGCCTGGCCACCATCAGCAGCACCTTGGCGAGCTGGCTGGGGTGCCAGCCTTGGGCCCCACAGAGCGAGTCGATCGTCTTTTCCCCCGGGGTGGCAACAATCGCTTCATCCCCCGGAGGTAAGGGGATCGCTGCTGAAGGAATCGAGACAGCTTTTTCCTGATTGGCGGCATAGCTCCCGTCGTCGCTGATCAGGATCAGGTCTTCTCCAGCATCGGCAGTGACCATGAATTCCTGGGAGGCGGCGCCGCCGATGGCGCCACTNTCCGCGTCGACCGGAACAGCCTCAAGGCCGCATCTCGCGAAGATGCGGCGGTAGGCCTGATCCATGTCTGCATAGGTGCACTGCAGATCGGCTTCCGAGGCGTGGAAGGAGTAAGCGTCTTTCATGATGAATTCACGCCCACGCATCAGCCCGAAGCGGGGTCTGATTTCATCCCGGAATTTCGTCTGAATCTGGTAGAGGTTGATCGGCAGCTGTCGATACGACTGCAGCAGCTCCCCGGCCAGGCTTGTGATCACCTCTTCATGGGTGGGCCCCAAGCCCAGTTCTCGACCCTGACGATCCTCGAGGTGAAACATGATCCCCTCACCAGCGGTGTAGCCCTGCCACCGGCCGCTTCGCTGCCACAGTTCAGCGGGGTGGAGCTGAGGGAGAAGCGTTTCCTGNGCCCCCGCACGATTGAGTTCGTCGCGGACGATCGCCGTGATTCGCTGCAAGACCTTCCACATCAGCGGCAGGTAGGCATAGATCCCAGAACCAACCCGACGGATATACCCGGCTCGGAGCAGTAATTGATGAGAGGTGATCTCCGCTTCGGCGGGAACATCCCGAAGCGTCACCAGCAACAGGCGGGAGACGCGCATCGGTCGAATCAAAAGGAGATTCGGAAGCTATCACCGATCCAGATNGGTGCCGATCAGGGAAGTGTCTTCTCCTCTCGGAGTCCTCTGTCCATCATGAGTCTCGGCTGCTACCGTCCGTGCAATCCAGACTGTCCTAGTCCCGTCTCATGTTTCCTCGGTCCGTTGAATCTGTGGTGTCGCAAGTTCAACAAAGCGGGGACATGTCTGTCGATCCGGTGATGTCTTCCCCCGATGCTGATTCATTGGTGGGGATTGATGACGTTCAAAAGTCTTTGAATCGTTCAAGGGCATCTGTTTATCGTTACACCAACACTGATCCCCGAAATCTCAACCCTCCGTTTAACCCCCGCAAGCTCAATCCGGAATACCGCAGCGACCAAAAGGATCCGTTGATGTTCCACCCCAATGAGGTGGCCCGGTTTGCAAAGGATGTTCTGCGGATTAAGGAGGTGACGGTTGAGGTTCTCAATTCTCCGTCGACGGCAACCCAGCAAATGNTGGGAGCAATCCTCGATGAACTCCGNGGAATCAGAGCCCACCTCGCNGGTCTTGAGCAAGCGCCTTCCGATCTCCATTCACTCCGTGAACGTCAGGATCGTCCGGCTGCATGATGCGTTGGTCAGTGACAGAATAAGAAAACAGTATCTAGGTGAAATGCGGGGACGGTTGTCCGGCCCCCCTCTCCATGGCCACAGACTCATCCTTCTCGACCACTGATGAATCCGTCGGATCATCAGAGGTTGATGAACCATTCAGTACCCGAGCGCCTCTGACGGCGCTGTCCGGTCTGTTGATTGCCCTGATCAGCTTCGGTGCGCCCCTGGTTGCCGTGATCACCGATCGAGCGATCTCTTCACCGCAATCGACTCTCACCGCTAAGGATCGGCATGGACCTTCAGAGTCTCCCNCCGTCACCCTCGCCAGGGCTGGTCAACTTGATCGTGGAGATTCCGGCAGGGAGCCGTAANAAATACGAATATGTCGCTGAGGCCGGGGTGATGGTTCTCGATCGGGTCTTGCACTCGTCGGTCCAGTACCCCTTCGACTACGGCTTTGTTCCGAACACCTGTGCGGAGGATGGCTCCCCTTTGGATGCCATGGTGATCATGGCTGAGCCAACGTTTGCCGGATGCCTGATCCAGGCTCGGCCGATTGGTTTGCTGGATCTTCATGACGGCGGTGTTTACGACGGGAAGCTGCTCTGTGTACCTGTTGCGGACCCGCGTCAGGTTGAAATCCAGAGCATCCGTCAGATCGCCTCATCCCAGCTCGAGGATGTTGCCGAATTTTTTCGCACGTACCGCCATCTCCAGGGTNCTGCTGTGACGATCGNGGGCTGGCGGGATGTGGATGCAGTACAGCCACTGCTTGATTCCTGTATCAGGGCAGCCAAGGGATCCAGCTGAGAAACGCTCCTCTCGGCCGGATGCTTGTAAGTTGGTGCGCACAAGAGATTCAGCGGAACCCGTGCCCACCATCCGATTCGAGCAGGAAGGCCAGCAGGTTGGGTGCATTGAGGGTGCGAATTTGCGCAAAGCCGCTCTTGATGCAGGTATCAATCCTTACAANAGCCTCAACAATCTGAACAACTGCAGTGGCGTGGGTCAGTGCGGAACCTGCGTGATGGAGGTTCTCGAAGGCCAGGCCAATCTCTCCCCTCGCAGCGATGTGGAAGAGGTTTATCTCGCCGATCGTCCTGCCAATTTCCGTTTGAGCTGCCGCACCACCGTGAATGGTGATGTCACCGTGCGCACTCGCCCTGCTGAAGGGGTTGGCCGTGGTTCCAACAGCCTTGTCGGCGCCATCAAATCTTTGTTTGGCCGCTGACGTTGGCCCCGTCTGTTCGTNTCTACAGCTACTCCCGTTGTTCAACCTGCCGCAAAGCCCTTGCTTGGTTGGTGGATCACGGGATTGAGCATGAGGTGTTGGACATCACGCTGACGCCCCCTTCCAAAGAAATTTTGGTTGAGGCCTTCGGTGTTCTTGAAGATCGAAAACGTCTTTTCAACACCAGTGGCCAGAGTTACAGGGCTTTGGGTGCTGCCGCGGTGAAAGCAATGTCTGATGAGGCGGCTNTCGATGCGCTTGCTGCCGATGGNAAGTTGATCAAACGGCCTTTCGTGGTNATCAACGATGCTTCTTTCCTGGTTGGTTTTAAGCCTGAGCTCTGGGAGGCTGCTTTGTTGAGCTGAAGTTCAGGCCGTCCAGCTCACTGATCAGGGCGTCAACGTCTCCCTGATCCCGGAGTTGCTGGAAGCTTGAGCGTTTCAAATCTTCGAGAAAAGCGACNAGCAGATCCTGGCTTCGTTCCAGCACAGGCCCCTGTTCCAGCATGTGGGCTAACTCTTCCCAAAGCCGATCCAGTGCATCTGTGCCAAGGGATTCCATCACAGGATCTTTGCGGCTGATCCGATCTCCAGCTCCTCTGGAGAGGCCGAGAACTGAATCCAGCATGCTCACGGCCAATTGCCGACTGAACTCGGTTTCAGCGTTGTGAAGACCGGGCAGTCTTCGTAATGGCTCTGGCACCAGATTTTTGTCCAGGCTTTGTTGAATGAGATGGCTGGTGAGGGCGAGNAGCTGCGGGCGCATGGCGGGCCCCACCCGTGTCAGGAGNAGTGGTAGCCAAAGCCGGAGCAGTTCGATGAGNTCCCGTTCTTCATTCAGATTGCTCCCCTGGTAGGTGCACAGACCTCGAATCCGTTGCGGGAGCTGGGGTGAGCGAATCAACTGTTGCAATGCATCCACCACTCGGATGGTGATCACTTCGAACAGCTCCATGGCCAACAGAGCCACGACGCCACGGCTAATCACCGCTCGCAGCGGCTCGAGTTGCAGAAGCCCTGCGCTGCACAGCCGTTCGGTNACTGGAACGACCCTGAGCCAGCGCGCGAATGGGAGCAGCAGCGGTAGATCAATCCAGCGACGCAGCAGCGCATCCCGCCAACGAATGGCGGCGTAGCGGCGTTTCAGGCGCCAGGCGCGCAGGAGAATATCGAGAACAAACAGCAGTTGAAAGGGGGTGTCGACCCGCCAGCTGAGATCTGTCGGACGCCCGTTCTCATCAAGGCTGCGCCAGTAATTGGCCTCCACGAGCGGAAGGATTTGTTCGTTCCAGAACAGCCGCTCGCTGCTCCAGGTTGTGGTTTGCAGGTGCTGCGCACTCAAAAGAAGTGCTGCGCCTTCCAGTGCTGACTCAAGACCGGTACGCCGACGGATGCTGTTTTTCAGTTTCTCGAGCGTGCCAGCGTTACCCGAACTCACAAATGGGTTGGATTGGATCAGCTGCTCCGTCAGATCAGCCTGTCGGCTCAGCAGCTCCAGCGTTGTTGCTGTGAGGGCTCCTCCTTTCTCCTTAAGCAAGGCTTGATCAAGCTCGCGATAGCCATTGCGAAAGGTTTTGGTNTCGCTGTGCGGCTCGATCCCTTTGAGGGGATCCAACAGTGGTGTGATGTCGGGTAGCCAAGGAAGCGGAACCACCAGGGGCAGGGATGGCACCGGATAAAGGTTGCGCTGTAGCCAGAAATTGCGCAGGGGGATGTAGGTGAGATCAACCGCAACCCAGGCAAGATTCACCGCTGCAAGCAGAGCGACGGCTTGATCCCATCGCCGCCAGCTCAAGATGCCNTGACTGGGCTTCAGCCCTTGCCAACGAGGTCGGATCATGGGGGCCGCAGACTGCTCCTATCGTGGACCGGAAGATTGAGACTGCCCACGTTGAACGCCGAGAAGCAACCTTCGGGGGTGAAGGGCAGAGTTAGTGCGATCTGGGATTTCTGGGCCCCTTTTCTCTTCACCGTTTCCCTTTATCTACTGCTGCGGCAGTTTGCGTTCGAGGCGCGCTACATCCCATCCGGGTCGATGTTGCCCGGCCTTCAAATCGGCGACAAGCTCGTTGTTGAAAAACTCACCTACCGCTCGCGTNCCCCGAAGCGGGGGGAGATCGTTGTCTTCAATTCCCCCAGTGCCTTTGATCCGGTTTGGAGCCTNGAGGCTGGCAGGCCAGGACCTTTNAAATGTGGACTTGTCACATTCCCTGGTATCAGCTGGTTTGTTGATCGTGTTCTGCTGCAGCGATACCCAGAGTGCGAGGCCTGGATCAAACGCGTTGTCGGTGTGCCTGGGGATGTGATNGAGGTCAACAGTCGTGGAGCGGTATCGATCAACGGCAAGGCCTTCAATGAGCCCTACGTCACCAATTTCTGTTCCGACAGCAACGGCATGCTGGGTTGTAAGGGCCTCTATGCCGTTGTGCCCGANGGAAAGGTTGTGGTCTTGGGAGACAACCGGCGCAACAGTCAGGATGCGCGGCGCTGGCCGGGGGGGCCTTTCCTCCCTGATGATCAGATCATCGGCAGGGCCGTGTTTCGTTTCTGGCCTCCGGGCCGGATCGGTCCCCTCAGCGACTGAGTCCGCAGGCGATCACAGCCCCTGTGATCGTGCGACCCACCCAGGGGATGTTGGCCGCATGGGGCGAATGAGCACCANCCCGCTGCACGATCCAGTCGTGATCTGGATCGAAGAGAAGCCAGCGGCGGCTTCCCAGTTCGAGTTGTTCGGGCGGTTGATCGATCAAGGCGGAGGGGCCGAAGCTCAGCGCCCTCCACAAGTCTTCGATGCTCCAGTTCCCGCATCGCACTTGGCTATTCCAGAGACTGGGGAGCACCAAGTGATGTCCGCTGAGCCCNGGTGGGCGCTGGTCTGCCGGGAGCAGCATGTCTTCGGCATCGAGAGGGATCGCATGGACAGCGATNGCGGTGATGCTTTGGTTTTGAACGCCATCGCTTAATCGCTTCCGATCCGCGGGGCCTCCGAGCGACGGGCAGACACGCCATCCGGGGTCTCCGCTTGGAAGCATGCTGCGGTCGGCCACCAGGTGCCACCAGCTCACACTGCAGAGGGGCCGGTCAGAGACCGCTTGGAGTTGATCGACTGCAGCCGCTGTTGAGAGATTCATGAGCCGCAGCTGGCGCTCGGGNTGGCGCTGATGCAGGGTCAAAAGCTGGCTCATGGGCAGCGTTTCGCTGCTCACAGGATCCGCCGGCCATCCAGCCCGCAGGGTTTCAACGCCTTCCCGCACAAGCCCCTCTCCCTGCAGACTCGGATCTCGGGGCGCGACGAGCACCGGACAACTCCCCATCTCCCCAAGAAGAAGGCCNCTTTCCAGNAGGGCGGAAGGCACCATCGCCGTGTCATCCGCGAGGCCGATGGCACCATGCTCGAGCAGGTCGCCGTGAGGGCTCAGCTCCTTCCCCTCGCCGTTTTGGCTGAAGCTTCCCCAGAGGTGAAACCGAACGATGCCGGCTTCATCCTGATGCGTTTGAAACCCCTGCAAACGGTCTGGCTGGTCACGCCATGTGCCGCTGCGGGGCAGNAGTGCGATCTGGCCNTAACCGGCAGCGGCGGCGCAGCGACGCAGGCTGANCACGGTTTCGCAGGCCCCGCTGAAAGGGTCTTCTAAAACNGAGTGGGGATCGACGAGGCACGGCGCGATTAATTGATGNGCCGCAGGGCTGGCTTCGATCCCAAGAGCCAAGGCCTGCNCCCGGGCCTGGGCGTCAAAATTGACGATGACGCCATCCNGAATCAGCACAGCTCCTTGCTCGACTGGATGTCCTGGTCCCCGCAGAACGCGAACTGGATCCAGTAGCAAGGTGTTGTCCATGGCTTCAGAGTGCGCCTGCTGCCGTTCGATCGATCACGCTTCCGAAATGAGAGGTGAGATTGAGGCAGGTCACGACTGCAGGCTGGCTCGGATCAGCGGCGATGTCGACCACCGTGACGCCTCCGTTGCCCTGTTTCACGGCCCAGATGTCGGCTGGGGTTAGGCCGAGCAGATCGCACAGGATGGTTTTGTTGACAGCATCGTGCGCCACCACCAAAACGGTCTCATCAGGTTGCAGGCTCGATGCGATCTCCCCCCAACTGGTCACCGACCGAGCCCAGACATCCTGAATGGTTTCGCCTTCGGGCATTTGAACCGTCTCTGGAGCGCGTTTCCAGGTGTCAAGCAGGTCCGACCAGCCGTCTCGGATTTCTGATTCCAGTTTTCCTTCCCAAAGCCCGTGGCCAATTTCCACCAGGCCATCGATCTGGGTCAGGGGGACGTTGGGATGGGCTTCCAGGATGATTTTTGCGGTCTCCGTGGGGCGTGAAAGGGTGCTGCTCCAGGCACGATCGATGCTCACCTCNTTGAGGAAATCGCGGGCTGCGGCCGCCTGCGAACGACCATGGTCATTGAGGGGGATATCGATCTGCCCCTGGAAGCGGCCTGCCTTGTTCCAGTCGGTTTCTCCGTGNCGCACCAGGAGCATCCGGGCCGCTTTGCCCTTGTCGGGTAGGGGCTGCAGGTGTGTGGTGCTGTTCAGGCATTCGATCTGAACCTGGGGGCGTCCATCTCCAGGACGCAGGTTGAAGACCGAAAGCGACGTGTTGTCGACCCTGAGACGCCGAAATCCNTTCTCCGGTTCTCCCAGGAGCACCAGCATCAAGCAGCGGAGTATGGCGTTGTGCCCCACCANGAGCACGGTGTCGTCGCGATCAGCAGGATGCCGTTCCAGCAGATCGGCAATGAAGCGCCGGGCCTGCTCCATGAGTTCAGGCAGTGGTTGGTACGTCGAACCGTCCCGACGTTGCAACTCCAGCTCCATGGGGCGACGTTTCCAAATGGCGTAAGCCTCCGGAAAACGTTCAGTGAGCTCATCAATGCTGTGGCCGGCCCAGGGTTCGAGATCAACCTCCAGCAGTCCGTCGTCGAAGTTCACCTCGGGCGCTTGCCCCCCATGGGCTTCAAGCAGTGATGCCGTCGTGGCAGCAGCCCGCTGGAGNCTTGAGCTGTAAACAGCGCTGAAGCTCACTTCCTGCAGTGACTGTCCCAGACGCCGGGCTTGTTCATGCCCTTCGTCCGTGAGGTTGGACAAGTCATCCCGTCCCTGGATACGGCGTTCCTGGTTGAAACTGCTCAGACCGTGACGGACCAGCAGGAGACGGAGGGACACGGATCGGACGCAAGGCGCGGCCATCGTATGGGGCAAGGCCTTCAGAGGGACAATCGTTGGTAGTCGAGCCAACCCGGTGCCGAGTCCCCAACGACAGGTTCTCCCCCGCTGGAAACTTCCATTGGCTGGCTTGTCCTTGTTGTTGGCGGCCCTCATCTGGTTGTCAGGCCTTGTGGACAGCCTGTCGCGGCCATCCGTTGCGCCGAGCCTCAGCCTCCAGCAGCAGGAGCTGAGCGTGCTGGCGGAACCGGCGGTTCCTGTGCCTCTGCGTTCAGCCTTGATCGGGGACTCGCCGCGATCCGCGTTGCGTCAAGCGCTGGAGGGGATCCCTCAGGCCGATCGCAGTGAACGGCAAGAGGATTTGCTGTCTCTTCTCGAGGGGGCAGGCTCCACAGAGATGGATTGGCCCGTCGATCCCCTGTTGGACCAGCTTCGGTGCGAGGCCATGAGCCCCGACGGTGCGGCTTGTCTGAATCCAGAGGTCAGTGGGAATGCCGCTCTGCGGTTGGTGATCAGTGCCTTGCTTCCGTTGGCCACGGCCATTGTGGGCGGCGTGCTGTTGCTCGTGCAGATCTGGCGCTGGTGGGCCGGACGCTTGGGGGCATGGCCTGAGGTCCGGGGGCCGGATCTGACGCTGATCGATATGGCCCTGCTCGTGGCGGGCGGATTCGTCGTCGTCAGTGCCGTCGGGGTGCCTCTTGTTGCTCTGCCGCTGGTGGGTTCTCTGACGGCAGGGCTGGTGAGTCCACGCCGAGAAGCTGCAACGGTGGTGATCAACTACGCGGTGATGGCCCTTCCAAGTTTGTTGATTCTCTGGCGTCAACTCCGGGCCTTGCCTCAGGGCAACGCTCCACCAGGGGGTTGGTTGCAGTGGCGCTCAAGGCCGGTGTTCCCCGCCCTCGTCTCTGCAGTAGCGGGCTGGTTGATGGTGACGCCTCTGGTGATGCTCAGCGGGTGGCTGCTGGTTCGTTTGGTAGGGGATCCGGGCGGCAGTAATCCGCTCCTGGAATTGGTGTTGGCCAGTCGAGATCCACTGGCCCTGGGCCTCCTCGGCCTGACGGCAGTGGTCTTGGCTCCGCTGTTTGAAGAAACGATTTTCCGTGGTGCGCTTCTGCCTGTGCTGGCAACTCGACTGGGTCCCCCCGCCGGCGCGGCCCTCAGTGCTCTGTTGTTTGCCCTGGCCCATATCAGTGTTGGAGAACTGTTGCCCCTCACGGTTCTTGGCATGGGGTTGGCGCTGGTTCGGCTTCGCAGCGGAAGGCTNCTGCCAGCGGTGCTGATGCATGGGCTTTGGAATGCGATCACATTCCTGAATCTCCTTCTGTTGTAAGCCTTGCTGCNGCTGGTCACAGGTGGTTCACTGGCACATTCGCTCGTGCTTCTGGTGGTTGCCGCTCCCGAACGGCGTGCATCAACCAATCCCCTCGAGTTGATCCAGGGGTCTCTGTCTGCCGGTCGGATCGCTCGACGATCGCCGCTGCTTGGTGGAATGCATCGACTCATGGACGGCACCTTGCTCGGCGTGGTCGCTGCAGTGGCGGTTCTGTCGGGCCTGACCCTCCACTGGCAACACCGCTGGACTTTGGCCTTCAATCTCCTCGAATCGACTCGGACTCAGGCCCATCGCCTCACCGAATCCACCGCTCAGCTTGAGCAATATTTCCTGTTAGGTGCTTCACAACCTGCCAGCTTGGTTCCGACCCAAGCGGCCAATCTCGTTCACCTCGACCGGCCTTCAGCCATCANAGNCGAGCCTTCTNCTCCCCCCATGTTCGGCTCNTTGGATGGATTGTTGGATCAACCCATTCGTGCCGGCTACTGATGACCCGGCTGACGCAACGCAGACCAGGATCGGCACGCCCCCGATCTCGTGTNNTTCCCCTGGCCAAGGTGCCACCCCGGCGTCTGTGGATCATTTTTGTGATTCTGATCACCGGGCTCACGGGTCTGGTGGTTCGNATGGCTTGGCTGCAGCTGGTTCAAGCCCCAGCGTTGGAAGAGCGGGCCCGTCAGTTACANACGCAACGCACCAAGCCGCTTGGAGAACGGCGGCCGATTGTCGATCGCACAGGTCGGCTGGTTGCAATTGATGAAAAGCGCTTTCGGCTGTGGGCGCATCCGCGNTANTTCAACCTTCCCGGCGACGCGCCCAATGCGGTNCGACCTGCNGNCGATGTAGCAGCTGTGCTGGCTGAGCCGCTCGCTCGTCCTGCGGATGAGCTGCTCCAGGTCATGGGGGAGCGTGCTTCAGGAATCAAGCTGGCCGAAGACCTGGATCCGGAGACAGCTGAACGGATTCGTTCTTTGGGTGTCAGTGGTCTGGATTTGGAGCCGTATCCCCAGAGGATTTATCCCCAGGCAGCGTTGTTNGCGAACGTCGTCGGTTTCCTCAATGCTGAGCGTGATCCGCAGGCAGGTCTTGAGCAAAGCCGCGATGCTGATCTGGCTCGTCATGAGCAATCACGAAGTCTCAGGCGCGGAGCNGATGGAACTCCTTTGCCGGACAATCTCGCCCCTGGGGTGTTTTACGACGATGATCTTCGGCTTCAGCTGACGATGGATTCCAGGCTTCAGCAGGTTGCCCTCAAGGTTCTTGCAGCACAGGTCGAAACCTGGAAAGCCAAGAAGGGNGCAGCCATCGTCATGGATGCCACCAATGGCGAATTGCTTGTTCTGGCTTCAACGCCGACCTACGACCCCAACCGTTACTGGGATTTTCCGCCCGGGCGATTCCGGGAATGGTCCGTTCAGGATTTGTANGAGCCAGGCTCCACCTTCAAGCCGATCAACCTTGCATTGGCCTTGCAGGACGGTGCCATTCGTGCGGATGACCGTGTGAATGATGTGGGTCAGTTGTCNATTGGTGGTTGGCCGATCAACAACCACGACAAGCGGGCCAACGGCGTGATCGACTTCGCCACCGTTCTGCAGGTCTCCAGCAACGTCGGCATGGTGCAAGCCATGCGAAGGCTTGATGATCAGGCCTATTGGTCTTGGATGCGCCGGCTTGGTATTGACCAACGTCCTGATACGGATCTGCCGGGTGCTGTTGCTGGTCAGCTCAAGAGTCAGGAGCAATTCACGTCCCAGCCGATCGAACCTGCGACGACAGCATTCGGCCAAGGATTTTCGCTCACGCCACTGAAGCTGGTGCAGTTGCACGCGATGCTGGCCAACGGCGGCCGTCTGATCAGCCCCCATATCACCCGAGGCTTTCGCTCTGGTGAGGCCCTGGCCCCTGCATCGGCTCCGACAGGTCAGCAACTGTTGAAGCCAGAGGTCGCCAAAACGGTGCTGGGATGGATGGAATCCGTGGTGGATCAGGGGAGCGGAAAAGGAGTGAAGACACCGGGCTATCGCATCGGTGGAAAGACAGGAACAGCTCAGAAAGCGCTGAATGGGATTTATCTGCCAGGGGCGAAAATTTGCAGCTTTGTGGCCACCCTGCCCATCGATGATCCTCGTTATGTGGTGCTCGTCGTTGTTGACGAACCGCAGGGAGGTAATGCCTACGGTTCAACCGTTGCGGTTCCGGTGGCCAAGCAGATCATCGATGCACTGCTGGTGGTTGAGAAAATTGCCCCGTCAAAACCTGCAGAATTGAACAAGATGATCAAGAGCTGACGCTTTTAAAAGCGCGGCTACCTTACGGGCATCAGACCTGATACCCATGGCCAGCCTGCTAGAGCAGCTTTCCCAGATGACTGTGGTCGTTGCCGACACAGGTGATCTGGAGGCAATCCGAAAGTTCACGCCGCGTGACGCGACAACGAATCCTTCTTTGATTCTTGCTGCAGCCCAGATCCCGGCGTATCAAAGCTTGATTGACGAGGCGCTGCGCGCTTCGAGAAAGCTGATCGGCGATGAAGCTCCGGTTGAAGATGTTGTGCGTGAAGCGCTCGATGAAATCAGCGTGATCTTCGGCAAGGAGATCCTCAAGATTGTTCCCCGTCGTGTGTCCACGGAAGTCGATGCCCGCCTGAGCTACGACACGGATGCCACCATCGAAAAAGGCCGCAAGCTGATCCGTTTGTACAACGATGCGGGCATTAGCAATGACCGTGTCCTGATCAAAATCGCTTCCACCTGGGAGGGGATCAAGGCAGCTGAGGTTCTTGAGAAGGAAGGCATTCACTGCAACCTCACGTTGCTGTTCGGCTTTGCTCAGGCGGTTGCCTGTGCTGAGGCCGGTGTCACCTTGATCTCTCCATTCGTGGGGCGCATCCTGGATTGGTATAAGGCTGATACCGGTCGCGATTCCTATCCCGGTCCGGAAGATCCCGGGGTGATTTCGGTGACCCGGATCTTCAATTACTACAAGGTGCATGGCTACGGCACCGAGGTGATGGGCGCCAGCTTCCGCAACATCGATGAGATCACCGAACTGGCTGGTTGTGATCTGCTCACGATCTCTCCGAAGCTGCTTGATCAGCTCAGGGAAAGTGATGCCAACCTCACCCGCAAATTGGATGCTTCATCCCCTACTTCAAGCGAAGAGCAGATCCATGTCGACCGTGAGCGCTTCGACGCGATGATGGAGACCGATCGGATGGCATCCGACAAGCTTGGAGAAGGAATTAAAGGATTCAGTAAGGCGATCGAAACGTTGGAACATCAGCTTGCCCATCGTCTGGCTGAGCTCGAGGGTGGAGAGGCCTTCCGCCATGCCGTTTCGGAGATTTTTCTCCTGAATGACATGAATGGCGATGGATCGATCACCCGTGATGAATGGCTCGGAAGCGATGCTGTTTTCGATGCCCTGGATCAGGATCATGATGGTTTGATTTCGCCCGAGGATGTCCGCCAAGGTTTCGGCGCAGCCTTGGCACTCACCACGGCGTGAGCTACCAAAAGATTGGTTGTTTCTTCTTCACCAAAGATCAATGCACGCGCTTGACACCATGCGGGCCCTTGCCAGCAAGGGCGAAGTGATCACATTGAAAGCTGGAGATGTTCTGTTTCACACCGGTGAAACAGGGAGCACCATGTACGGGTTGCTCGAAGGTTCGATCCGTCTCACCTGGACTGGTTCGGCTGGGCAGGAAGGTCATGAAGACATTCCCGTGGGCCATGTTTTTGGGGCCGGTGCCTTGGTGATGGGAGATCATCAGCGTCTCGGAACGGCCACGGCCAGCAGTGACAGCCGTCTGATTGTGATGAATCGCGAGAAGTTCCTCTTTGCTGTTCAGGAAGCACCGATGTTCGCGATTGAGCTTCTGGCATCCATCGATGAACGGTTACGAGACCTCAAGCTCGCTGATTACTGAAAACTCTTAAGGTTGCTTTATCGAATTTGAGTAATGTCGCCTAGTCAATAGGCCGTGTCGTGCATCAGGTGTATCTGGGTTTCCGTCTTGGGCTTTTCCAGCTCAGCCTCGGAATCCTCGGTGTGCTGGTGCTCGGTCTGATGAACCGATTGCTCATCCAGGAGATCCAGCTCCCCGCGGTACTGGCTGCTCTGGCCATCGGTGGTCAGCAGCTCATGGGCTTCACCCGGGTCTGGTTTGGCAACCGCTCCGATCGCATCGTGCCCAGTCGCCTGCGGCGCACCCCGTTCATCGTGGCGAGTTCCCTCTCGCTGGCCTTGCTGTTTGCTGTGGCGTGTCATCTCGTGCTTGAGCTCGCCGCTGCGATGGACGCCTCTCGCGATGGCGCTGTTCTGGTGTTGATGGGCTTGCTGGTGCTGGTGTTCATTGGAATCGGCACCGCGATCTCCGCCGGCGGCACAGCATTTTCTGCTCTGATTGTTGATCGCACCACCGAAGAAGAACGCCCGCGCGTGCTCTCGGTGGTTTGGGCCATGCGACTGTTCGGTGTGCTGGTGGGAAGCGTGCTGGTGAACCAAGTGTTTGGAAGCGCTTGTGCTGCTGGGGCGGATACCACCGCTGTTCTGGCGGGGCTAGGCCGCCTGGCCGTGGTGACCCCGCTTCTGCTTTTCGGGCTCGGTGTTGTTTCGGTGTGGGGGGTGGAGCGTCCCAATGCGGCCTTGGCGCTTCCCCGAACCGCTGAAACGACGGATGCGCCCCCACGATTGGCAATCATGCAGCTCTTGGCACGGTTGCGAGCCATTCCGCAGGCCAGTCGCTTCCTGGGGGTTCTTTGCCTGTTCACCTTCAGCATGTTCCTCAACGACGCGGTGTTGGAGCCCTATGGCGGTGCCGTTTTCGGCATGAGTGTTTGCGCCACCACATCGCTCAATGTGTTGATTGCGTTGGGCTTCTTTGCGGGGCTTGGGCTGAGTGGGTTCTGGTTGATTGAGCGCTTCGGCAACATCAGAACGGCTCGGGTTGGTGCGCTGCTGGCTTCTGCAGCGTTGCTGTTGATGCTTGGTGCAGGCGCTGAGACCTCCATTCCCGTGCTGCGTGCTGCAGTTGCACTCTTTGGTTTGTCGCTTGGGGTTTGCATGAACGCCTGCCTCTCCCTGATGTTCAGTTTCGTGGACCCTGGTCGCACCGGATTTCTCTTGGGCATTTGGGGTGCGGGCTATGCCTATTCCTGTGGCCTCGCCACGATTAGTGGAGGCGGGTTGCTCACGTTGTTCCAATCTTTGAACGGCGGTGATCTCTTTGGTGCTTACAGCGGTGTGTTCGCTCTTCA
>NZHI01000007.1 GCA_002691345.1 Synechococcus sp. MED650
TCGATAGCCGGTGGGGTCATCAGGTTCTAATGCTATATAGCGCCTGCTGAAATTAAATGATCGACCGAACTCGCTACTCAGTCGGGATGCTTCTATCCCTAGCTGTAAGAGTAAATGATTTTCAGGGTGCTTGCCGAGACCCTCATCGATCGTTGACAGAGCTTGTTTTGTCTTATTTGTTTGGAGGAATGCCTGGGCTAAGCAAGTGAATCCAGATGAGTTTTTTGGATGGTATTTTATAAGCTGTTGGGAAAAATCTACGATCTGATTCACATTGTTTGCTGCTCTCGCTGCTTCGACGCCAAGTTGTAGAAGGGAGAGATTGCCTGGGTTCTTGAAAAGCCCATTATTGATCGTATTTAGGCACNCGCTGAAGTTTTGAAGCTTGAGTAAATCTTTGGCAGCACATTGAAAGCCAATGATTTTGTTTGGATCTGACTTTATTAGGCAGAGGCCATGCTCTGCTGACTTTCTGAGGTCTNCTTGGGCTCTTGCTACTTGTATTGCAGTTTGCAGGATTAACGGGCTTTCGGGGTGTTCGTTCAGGCCTTGCTCAATNGTTTCACTGGCTTGATTTGTTAGCTCTAGTGATAAGAAAGCATCGGCTANTTTTGCAAATCCTGCTGGTTTTTCTGGGTGTTGCTTGCGTAGGTGTTGTGCATAAAATAGAGCTTGTTGATGATTTCCTAGTGCTTTTTCTACATCACTTGCGAGTTGAAGAAAGAGGCTGCTTGTAAGGTCTTCTTCTGTTGGATTGGCCAGGAAGATTTTACAGGATTCGGGGCCTGTGCTTTTCAGGTATTTTTTAAGGCTTTTGATTTTATCTGATGTATTCATTTGTTTTCTTCGCTTTGGACTTCCCGATTCGTAATAGAGTTGCGAGGAGAATTAATCCGGTTAACCCTCCTATGGGATTGGGGTGGTTTCCACCTGGCCCCAACAGCCACCACGGCGCATTTCTAGAAAAATCAACCAGATTTTGATCCAGCAGAAACCAGATAGCTATAAGGCCGCCGTGAAGGCCGACACTTCCCCAGAGAGACCCATCATGCAGATGTCTCAGCGTTGCAAGAAGGAGTCCTAGGAGAAAGAGTCCCAACAAAAGACCCAGCATTTCTGGGAGATTTAAATTGAATCGGGTGTGAACCAGACTGAAAACGACGGCTTGCGCGATAAATCCACGCGCTGCTCCGATTGATTGGTTCAGTTCGGCCCACAGCCACCCCCTAAAAATAAGCTCCTCGGCCAAGCCCACGCCGAAGCAGAGCAGCAGAGCGTTGAGCAGGCTCCTGATGTCAAGGTTCCCCAGCCATTGCCCCCATCCACCAATTAAGGCAAGTGTTGTGATGATCGTCAGTAAGCCTGTTGCGATGAGAAGGCCTTGTAGAAAGCCCACAGCAGAACTTCGGCGATCGTTCAATCCCCCATTGCAGATGCCGAGTGCAGTCCAGGCACGTGTTACAGACCATCTCTTGGCTGCCCATCGGGGCATCGCCAAAACAAACAGCACAAAACTCAGGACTGTTCCTGTCAGGGACACCGCGTTGTATGGAAGCCCTAGAACCGTCAAAAGCATCGCTGCCAACCAACCCAGTGCATAAAGCAGAGGGATGAACAGGATTGTCGACAGCCATCGAGGCTGAAGCAGGAGGAACCTGTCCAGCAGGCGGATCATTGCTTTAGCTTTCCGGCTCGATGGAGCTGGTTAAACCTTTGGCCTTCAGCGTCTCGCAATAAAACTCCGCCGGTTCGATATCACAAACAATCACCAGGCCCACTCCGGTGTTATGCGCTTCGAGCATGACTGCCATGCAGTCCTGCTCGCTCAGCTGGGGAACCACCTCACGAAGAGTGGCCACCACGTACTCCATGGAGTTCACGGGGTCGTTATGGAGCAAAACCTTGTAGCGAGGCGAGCGTTTGCGCACTCGCTCCGTCTGCTTGTCCAGCACCGCTGCGCCACCGGGACTGCGGCTAGGGGAATCCACCGCCATGACCATGGATGTTGTCTGCGTGGAATCTAAAGCGAATCGGAGCATGGCTGGTTCAGAGGGCCTTGATTCGTGCCATCGCGGTGTCGACGTTTTTGCGGCTGTTGAAGGCCGAGAGGCGGAAGTACCCCTCACCCGCTGCGCCGAAACCGCTGCCAGGGGTGCCAACCACATTGGCCTTGTTGAGGAGATGGTCAAAGAAGCCCCAAGAGTCCATCCCATCGGGCGTCTTGATCCAGACGTAGGGGGCATGTTCACCGCCATAGACCGTTAAACCCGCATTGCTGAGTTCGCGTCGAATGATGCTGGCGTTCTCCATGTAGAAGTTCACCAAAGCTTTCACTTCGGTTTGACCTTCCGCTGAGTAAACCGCTTCGGCGCCGCGCTGGATGATGTAGCTCACGCCGTTGAATTTGGTGCTCTGGCGCCGGTTCCACAAGCTCCAAAGCTCCACCTCTTCGCCATTGGCGGCCTTGCCCTTCAGCCCTTTGGGGACCACGGTGAGGGCACAACGTGTGCCAGTGAACCCTGCATTTTTGGAGAATGAGCGGAACTCGATCGCGCAGTCCCGGGCGCCCTCGATTTCGAAGATGGAGTGGGGCAGATCCGGGTCTTGAATGAAGGCCTCGTAAGCAGCATCAAACAGGATCAGGGCGTTATTGCTGCGGGCGTAGTCCACCCATGCTTTGAGTTGCTCCCGAGTGGCAACGGCGCCTGTTGGGTTGTTGGGGAAGCAGAGATAGATCAGATCCACCGGCTCGTTGGGGATCTGCGCAGCAAAACCGTTGTCGGCACTGATGGGGAGATAGCTCAGACCCGCGTAGCGACCGATGTCTCCGGCGTCTCCGGTGCGGCCCGCCATCACGTTGCTGTCCACATACACCGGGTAGACAGGGTCGGTGACGGCAACCTTGTTGCCCTCGCCCAGGATGTCGAGGATGTTGCTGCTGTCGCATTTGGAGCCGTCTGAGACGAAAATCTCATCGGCATTGATGTCGCAGCCCCGACCCTGGAAATCGTTGAGGGCGATTGCCTCNCGCAGCCAGCCATACCCTTGCTCCGGGCCNTAGCCATGGAAGCCTTCAGCGGTGCCCATCTCATCGATGGCCTTTTTCATGGCCTCCCGGCAGGCCAATGGCAGCGGCTCTGTGACATCACCGATACCCAGACGAATCAGCGCTGCATCGGGGTTGGCTGCGCCAAAGGCCTTCACCCTCCGGCCAATCTCGGGGAACAGGTAACCAGCCTTGAGCTTGAGGTAATTGCCGTTGACTTGCACCACGGAACCGAAAGCTATTGCTTCGAGGCATCTTGCCTTGTCGTCCGCTCCATACGATGCATTGAGGAGTGAGGACAACCGTCGTGGTCGTGTCAGCCCCGGATCACCCGGTTGATTTCCATGCACTCGTGGACAGTGGCATCAACAAGCCCGCCCGTTACATGGGGCACGAGCTTGGGGTGGAACCTCGGGATTGGCACAGCGCCAACGTTCGCTGGTCGCTCACCTACCCCGAGATCTACGAGGTGGGATCGAGCAATCTCGGCCACATCATTNTGTATTCAATTCTCAACGCTGTTCCAGGCCAACTCTGCGATCGGGCTTATCTACCGGCTGCTGATCTGGCGACTCGGTTGCGGGAGCAAGAGCAGCCCCTGTTCGCGGTCGAAAGTCGCCGGCCTCTTCCCGCCTTCGACATCCTCGGTTTCAGTCTGAGCTACGAGCTTGGGGCGACCAACATCCTGGAGATGCTCGATCTGTGCCGCGTGCCGATTCGGGCGGCCGATCGAGGTGATCTGCCTCTGGGGGATCCTGCTTCGCCTCCTCTGATCTTTGCTGGCGGCCCGACGGCCACCAGTAATCCAGAGCCCTACGCCGCGTTCTTTGATTTCATCGCCCTCGGCGATGGAGAGGAACTTCTGCCCGAGATCGGTTTGGTGGTTGCTGAGGCCAAGAGGGATCGCATGCCCCGCAGCCAGTTGCTCCGGGATTTAGCCCAGGTTCCCGGGGTCTACGTTCCCTCGCTCTATGCGCCGGGTGATGACGGCGTCACCCTGAAGCCGTTGCATCCCGAATTGCCGGATCGGGTGTTGCGACGTGTGGCCACCCCTATGCCCCACTACGCCATGGGCTTGGTGCCGCATGTGGAGACGGTGCATGATCGGCTCACTGTGGAGATCCGTCGCGGTTGCACCCGCGGTTGTCGCTTCTGCCAACCGGGAATGCTCACCCGCCCGGCGCGGGATGTGGAGCCAGAGGCGGTGATCGAAGCCGTTGAAACGGGGATGAAAAAGACGGGTTACAGCGACTTCTCCTTGCTTTCGCTGAGCTGCAGCGACTACTTGGCTCTGCCGGCCGTTGGAGTGGAGCTTCGCAATCGTCTGGCGGATCAGAACGTCACGCTGCAGCTGCCGAGTCAGCGGGTGGATCGTTTCGACGAGGACATCGCTCACATCCTCGGTGGAACCCGGAAGGCAGGTCTCACCTTTGCCCCGGAGGCCGGTACTCAACGTCTCAGGGACATCGTTAACAAGGGGCTCACAGACGACGACTTGCTGAACGGCATTCGCACAGCGATGCAGAACGGTTATCGCAAAGTGAAGCTGTACTTCATGATTGGCTTGCCCGGGGAACTTGATGCAGATGTTCTGGGCATCGCAGACACCTGCTTGATGCTTCAGCAGCGCTGCCGTGATCTTGGACGGTTGAATCTGAACATCACGATCAGCAACTTCACCCCGAAGCCGCACACGCCTTTTCAGTGGCACAGCGTGTCCACCGCTGAGTTTGAGCGGCGTCAGGGGCTCCTGCGGGACGAATTCAAGCGTCTGCGGGGCGTGAAAGTGAATTTCACCGATGTGCGCCTCTCGGCGATGGAGGATTTCGTTGGCCGCAGCGATCGGCGCGTTGCTCCGGTGATTGAAGCGGCATGGCGGGCAGGTGCCGGCATGGANGCATGGTTCGAATCCCTTGATTGCACCTACGCCGCTTGGACCGGGGCCATCGCCGATGCGGGGCTCGAGGGTCGCTATCGAGAGATGGAGGTTGGGGGATGGAGTGCTGTTTCGGCCCTGGATCGGGATGATCTCGAAGCGTTCTGTTCCCAGCCCCTGCCCTGGGACCACATCGACACCGGGATCGACAAGGCCTGGCTGGCCGATGATCTCCAACGCGCTCTGGCAGCAGCTGTTGTGCCGGACTGCTCCTTCGATGGATGCAGCAGCTGCGGTGTGTGTGGCCCAGATCTTGGGCACAACGTTGTGGTTCCGGCGCCGGCGGTTCCCACCCAGGTGCCCACTCAGGCTCCTCCGAGTGGGCGGGTCTGTCGCCTGCGTATTCGCTTCGCCAAGACCGGATCGATGGCGTTGCTCAGCCATCTGGATTTGATGCGGATGTTGGAGCGTGCTCTTCGTCGCAGCTGTTTGCCGATCAGTTACACCGGCGGCTTTCATCCCTTGCCGCGGATTCAAATCGCATTGGCGCTGCCGCTGGGCGCTCAAGCCAACTCCGAATGGATGGATCTTGAATTCACCGAATCCCTCGCACCTGAATCGCTGCAGTTGGCTCTGCAGCCGCTGTTGCCTGAAGGCATCGTGTTGCTGGCCGCCGAGGAGGTTCCTCTTAGGGGCCCCAGCCTGTCCCAGGAATTGGCCGGAGCGATCTGGAGTTTTGATCTCGCTCTTGAACCGGAGCTCCAGATGGATTGGCGCAGCGTTGTGACGCAGCTCATCAATGCCGAGTCGCTGATCTGGCATGACACAGATAAGAAGGGACGTCCTCGGCAGCGGGACTGTCGCTCTGCTTTGTTGTCCCTCGACTTACATGCTGAGGAGCCCTCCAATCAGGCTCGCCTGACGTTGCATGCAGCTGTCGATGAGATGGGCCGTAGTCTTCGCCCCGCGCAGATCCAACATTGGTTGGAGGAGCTTTTGGAGCGACCTCTTCAACTGCATCACCTGTGCCGCGATGCCCTGCTGCTGAAGCCGCGGTGCTAGGTTCAAGGCAAGGCAGTTACTGCATCCATAGAGATCAGTGCTGTTTCGGTCTTGCCTGATCCCAATCGGATATCGGGGTCCTTCATTGGCTCGCGAGGAGATTTCTTCTTGAAGTCCCCGAGCTTTCAGAGGAGCTTCAGCTCCGCAACTTTTGGTCCATGGGACCACCTCAACATTTTTAGTCACCCCGACGCTGCGGACAGTTTGTCTCGCGTTGGATCAGGCCCTGAAGTGGGCTCTGTCACCCTCTATGCCCCAGCAAATTGTCATCGCAGAACAGCTGCGGATAGCCGCCGTTCTGACCGATGAGCGTGTTGACGAGCTGATTGTTGCCCAGGGCCGCTATCAGATTGGCGATGTCTATCTCGGTACGGTGGAAAATGTTCTGCCGGGTATCGACGCTGCGTTCGTCAATATCGGAGAAAGTGAGAAAAACGGTTTCATCCATGTCACCGATCTTGGCCCGCTGCGTCTGAAGAAGGGTGCGGCCGGTATCACCGAACTGCTTGAGCCACGCCAGAAAGTGCTGGTTCAGGTGATGAAGGAGCCCACTGGCACAAAGGGCCCTCGACTGACCGGAAATCTGGCATTACCAGGTCGCTATCTGGTGCTTCAGCCCCATGGCGTTGGCGTCAATATTTCCCGCAGGATCAGTTCCGAAGCGGAACGTAATCGGCTTAGAGCGCTCGGGGTTTTGATCAAGCCGCCGGGCGCAGGCCTGCTGATTCGCACTGAGGCGGATGGAATCAGTGAAGACTTGCTGATTGATGATCTTGAATCACTTCTCCGGCAGTGGGAAGCGATTCAGCAGGCGGCTGAGACAGCAACTCCGCCGGTGTTGCTGAATCGGGATGAGGACTTCATCCATCGAATCCTTCGCGATCACATGGGACCGGATCTTTCCCGTGTGGTCGTGGATGATCAGTCGGCTGTGAATCGTGTCAGCAGTTTCCTCGGCTCTGATGCTGAAACCGTCNNGGTGGAAGCGCATGGTGAGTCGGATGCGCTGCTTGAGCATTACAAGATCAACGCTGCGATCCGGGATGCGCTCAAACCTCGGGTGGATCTTCCTTCAGGCGGCTACGTGATCATTGAGCCCACCGAAGCACTCACCGTGATCGATGTGAACTCCGGTTCATTTACCCGATCTGCGAATGCCCGGGAAACGGTGTTGTGGACCAATTGTGAAGCAGCNATTGAGATTGCGCGTCAGTTGAAACTGCGCAACATCGGCGGGGTGATCATCATCGATTTCATCGATATGGATTCCCGTCGCGACCAGCTTTTGCTCCTNGAGCATTTCACGACAGCTGTTCGCGATGATTCAGCCCGTCCCCAGATCGCTCAGCTCAGCGAACTCGGTCTTGTTGAGCTCACTCGAAAACGTCAGGGACAAAACATCTACGAATTATTCGGAAGGGCTTGCCCCAGCTGTGGTGGCCTGGGCCATGTGGCTGTGCTGCCAGGTAAGGATTTGCTCCAGCCCCTGGCGACCGCCTCGGGGCTGGTCCGCTCCGCTGCTTCGGCCCGNGCGGAAGTGGTCTCCCCGGCTGAAAACGGCGGAAATGGGCGCCGTCGCCGCGGGGGGCGGGGCCGCTCCTCACAGGATGTCGCTCCGTTGCCTGACGCNGGCGATACGACAGCCCCTGACGTTTCAACGCACGAGGCTCAGGAGCCAGCACCGACCCGTCGTCAGGATCCGGAGCTTGTGGCTGTGTCGATGACCGACGAGCAGCAAGAGGTTTTCGGCTGGCTTGGACTCAATCCTGCGNTGCTGTTGGATCCGCCTCCCGAGTCCGACAACGTGGTGGTTCGCGTTGTTCGACCTGGAGAGGATGAGGAGGAGGTGCTGGATGCTGCTCGTCAGCAGCTGGCGGCGAGTACCGGTCGGCGCCGGCGACGTGGCGGTCGTGGAGGCCGCAATGGCAGCCGCAATGCTTCCTCCTCGGTAGCTGCCCCCATCCCAGTGGAGAGCCCAGCTGCTGTGGCTCCCGTTGACGAGGAACCTGCTCCTTTGATGGTGGAGATCACGCCTTTGGAGGCTGTTCTTCCTGTGGTGGAGCCGATCGAGTCTGTACCGGATCCGGAGCCATCCACCGCCATGGCGGATGCTCCTGGTGAGGAACCCGAAGAGCCGCGTCGGCGTCGGCGNCGCTCGTCTGCGACCAGCGGCGACTAACGGCATGCCTGCTCAGGACCCCATNCTGTGTGGGCCCGAGGTCGCTGGTGTGGATGAGGTCGGGCGAGGTTGCCTGTTCGGCCCCGTGTTTGCAGCGGCTGTTGTGCTGCACAACAAGGCTGCGGCCCGCTTGCTTGACGCAGGTCTCACGGACAGCAAGAAATTGTCCCCAAAGCGCAGAGCGGCCTTGGTTCCTTTGATTGAAAGCAGCTGTTTGGCTTTCGGTCTTGGTCAGGCATCCGCCCGGGAGATCGATGCCGTCGGCATTCGCTCGGCAACGGAGCGCTCGATGCTTCGTGCTCTTCAGCGCTTGCCCAAATCGCCTGGGCTTGTGCTGGTGGATGGGANCCTGCCACTACGACTCTGGTCGGGTGAACAACGCACGCTTGTGGGGGGAGACAGCCGCTCGGCTGCTATTGCTGCAGCCAGNGTTTTGGCCAAAGAGACCCGTGATGCATTGATTCGGAGATTGGCTGCCNGATTCCCTGGTTANGGGCTGGAACGCCATGCCGGCTATGGCACGGCGCAACATCGAGAAAGCCTTNTGAAATCAGGCCCGACGCCCTTGCATCGCCGCAGCTTTCTCAAGCGTCTGTTCCCCTGAAGGGGTGACGNTGTGGTCTTGGCACCAATGACGGAAGTCGGCCATGAGTTGTTGGCCAACCCGAGCTTTGATGCCAATCAGGATTCCGCTCAAGATCGATTCGCCCGTTGATTCGAGCACCCGTCGAGGAACCAGCCGCAGCAAGGGTGGCTGGCTCACGTTCACGGAGAGATGGGCATNGCCGGAAAGTCCGCTCGGCGTGCAAGCCAGTTTGGCCTCGAGGGTGAGGTTGAAATCGTCAACCAGACCGAGGCCCTCCAGCACGCAATCGAGAGCTCTCATCCTCAGGGTGCCGTTCTCGCTTTCGATCTGCAGCGCCACCACCGGCTTCACCTGCAGCTGAAAGACCTGAAGGCTGGTCACCAGATAGCTGTAGTGGCCTGGGGACACCTTGGTGAGCTGACGGGAATCGAGCAAGGCCCCAAGCACCCGCTCCTCTTCCTGCAGGTAGTCGGGGAGACGCATCGCCTCGGCTTTGACCGGCAGATCGAGCTTCTGACTGGCTTCGAAGGCCAGAGGCATGGCTCTCACCAGACGCGGCATGATCTTATCGAGTCCACGCTCTTCGACTCCGATGCCTACATGTCTCGCATTCCTCGGTCCATTTGGGACGTATGGCGAGCAGGCGGCACGTCAGTTCATCGAGGAGGAATCGTTGTCTGATGTTCAGCTGATTCCCTGTGTCGGCTTGCGCGCTGTGGTGGAACATCTGGCGATGGGCCATTGCGATTCAGCGGTTGTGCCGGTTGAGAATTCTGTTGAAGGTGGTGTGACGGCCACCCTCGATGCTCTGTGGAGTCAGTCGGAACTCTGCATCCGACGTGCTCTTGTTCTGCCCATCCGCCATGCACTTCTGGGGAGTGGTGATCTGAGTGGTGTCACCGAAGTGCTCTCCCATCCGCAGGCCCTGGCTCAGTGCAGCGGCTGGCTGGCCCGGCATCTACCCAATGCCTTGCAACTGCCCACCACCTCNACGGCGGAAGCCGCGCGAATGGTGGCGGGNAGTCACTTCCGCGCGGCGATCGCTTCGCGCCCGGCAGCTCAGGAGCATGGGCTGCGTGAACTGGCCTATCCGATCAATGATGTGGCCGGNAACTGCACNCGTTTTCTGCTCTTGCAGCGCGGTGATCGTCGCGAACAGGGGGATGTCGCCAGCCTGGCATTTTCGCTGCATCGCAATGCTCCTGGTGCCTTGCTTGAGGCCCTCGATTGCCTGGCGGAGCGAGGCTTGAACATGAGCCGGATCGAATCACGGCCTTCGAAACGTGAGCTGGGGGAGTATGTCTTCTTCATCGATGTGGAGCTTCCGNCGGATCGGCCTGCAGCACTTCCGGATCTCATTGCTCAGCTGGATCCCCTCTGTGAGCACCTTGTGCATTTCGGTGCGTACCCCACCCGCGATCTCAGCGCTGCGGGTTGATTTTGAAAACGCCGAATTGCATCAGCCCTGTGGCGAAGGCCCAGTGCATGAGAAGCAGAGTCGGTGTTTCCCGAAACCCCTGGATGACAGCTTTCGGGCCTAAACCCAGCACAGCNCCCGGTCGGCGGACACCCTCGGCNATGGAATCGATCCAGGAAGGAAGGGTTTCAGCTGTCCAGTCAGCGGTGTCGATGGGGCCTCGGTCATGCGGGCTGTTGGACAGGTTGTGTTGAAAACTCGCGATGCTGGCGAACTCCGGATGGGCCCACTGCTCAAGCAATTGCCGCATCACCCAGCGCTCACGGCGGTTCATGGCTCCGTCAGCAGGATCGCGGCGGTTCCAGTCNGCTACTGCTAGCTGGCCTCCCTGGCGCAACACCCGCAGCAGCTCATCGGCATACCGCTGTTTGTCCGGCATGTGCGGACCAGCTTCAACACTCCACACACCATCAAAGTTCTGGTCTGGTAGCTGCAGATCGAGGGCATCCATCACAGCAAACCGACAGCTCAGTTCGGTGGGGGTGAGCTCGGTGGCTCGCTGAATCTGGGCGGGGCTGATGCTGATTCCCAGAACATCGAAGCCGTAATCACGGGCCAGAATTCTGGCGCTGCCTCCGATGCCGCAACCCACATCCAGCACGCGGCTCCCAGGCGGCAGTTGATCCAGTCCACTCCAGTGCACCAGCTCATGCACGAAATGGGCCTTGGCCTCCCGGAAATCACGTGGGCCCGGAGGGGTGCCGTAATGGCCCAGGTGAACATGCTCCCCCCACAGCCGCTCAAGCAGACGGTCGTCAGTCCAGGCGTCGTAAGCCGCGGCAACGCTGGCGGCGGATTCGTAGCGGCGATTGCGCTTGAGCCAGAGNAGAAGCGCGATCGTTGCCGCGCTGCCGCCGATCAAAGCAAAGGTGGCGAGCATTAGTTGAGGTCCATCAGCACGGTNCGGGCAGCGAGCTGGCGCCTGGTGTGGTCAAGCAGTTCAAATTGGCGTTCAAGCCGCTCTTGGGTATCTGTGAGCTCCAACAGGCTTTGCTGTTCAGCTGCGGCCTGATCCAGATGGGCTCCAATCCAGAAGGAAAGCTCCCGTGGCAGATCCGGCAGATCGTCCGGTAGCTCCACCTCACGGTTCTGCAGCTTGGCAGTGAGGCTCACCACATCCTTAAGAGCTGCATCAACCTGGTCGCGCAGNTTGTTGAGCTGCGGAGCATCTTCGACAGGCTCATCCTCGAGCCAGCTCACCATGGCTGTGCGATAGGGCGTTTCGCGTGTGATGTTCAGCAGCCTGAACCGNTGCTGACCCAGAGTCACGATGTAACTCCGACCATCATCAGCGGTTTGGTGCTGCAGAACTTCTGCGCAGCATCCAATCTCGGCCATTTCGCCGGTTTCGGGGTTGATTCGGACGATGCCGAAACGCTTGTCGGTCTCCAGAACCGTCTGGAGAAGCATCCGATAGCGCGACTCGAAAATGTGCAGGGGCAGCAGCTGCTGCGGAAACAACACGACGTCCGGCAGGGGGAACAGGGGAAGTTCCCTGACGGAAAAATCTGACACGAACGCCGTGCTGTGGTCTTGAATCTTAGGAACAGAGGGCTCTGATCGGTTCGATCAGAGCTTCACTTCAATGTCGACACCACTGGGCAGATCAAGTTTCATCAGCGCGTCGATCGTCTTCGCGGACGGGCTGTAGATGTCGATGATCCGACGGTGGGTGCGGGTTTCGAAGTGCTCACGGGAGTCTTTGTCCACGTGGGGAGAGCGCAGCACGCAGTAGATCTTTCGCTTTGTCGGCAGGGGGATGGGGCCGATCGCAGTTGCAGCGGTTGTATCGGCCGTCTCAATAATTTTGTCGCAGGAGAGATCCAGCATGCGGCGATCAAACGCCTTGAGGCGAATGCGGATCTTCTGCTGAGCGATGGCAGTGGACATAAGGGAAGGGAGCGAACAGAACTCCGTCGAGGAGATCTGAATTCAGTTGTCGAGGTTCTTTAAAAGATTACGGGATGGGAGGCCGAAGCCTCGCCATCCCTGTTCGGCCGATCAGCGCAAGCTGATCACTCGATGATCTTGGAGACCACGCCAGCACCGATGGTGCGGCCGCCTTCGCGGATAGCGAAGCGCATGCCTTGCTCGATGGCGACGGGGCAGATCAGCTCACCGGTCATCTGGATGTTGTCACCAGGCATCACCATTTCCACGTTGGANCCGTCTTCNGCNGTGAANGCGGTGATCTGACCGGTCACGTCAGTGGTACGGATGTAGAACTGCGGGCGGTAGCCAGCGAAGAAGGGGGTGTGGCGGCCGCCTTCTTCCTTCTTGAGCACGTACACC
>NZHI01000008.1 GCA_002691345.1 Synechococcus sp. MED650
GCGTTGCCACCATCAGCAACAGGGCTCTTGCCGCTGTCGTTGTAGACAGCGCCACCCAGCCAGAAGCAGGCCACACCACTGAGTTTGGTGGTGGTGGAGAACTGGGTTGCAGCCAGCTCAGCAGTTTGAGCTTCGAGGCCGTCAACACGGGCCTTCAGCACGACGAGTTCCTTTTCGAACTCCTTCATCAGGCGCTTNAGCTCNTCGGTNANNTCAGTNANNCGNTCGAGGCAAGCGTTCANCAGNGCAGCCGCTTCGTAGCGGGTNANNGCNNNGTTGCCNNNGAAGNTGCCGTNGGGNTAGCCNGCNACGCAGCCNTNNNNCTCNACCANGTTGNNNAGAGCCTGATAGGCCCAGTCGGTGGGGTAGACGTCNGANAANTGNGTGACGCTGGTGANCTGATCAGCGGCATTCGCGCTTGGACTGTTGAGAACAACCAAAGGGGCCAGAAGNCCAAGGGCGGTGGGAACCACAAGCCGCNGCTGAACCAAGTTCATGGATCAACGAAAAGTAAANGAACCCAGGTGTGATGACTGAGCTGAAATGNTGGCGGTCAAAAGTTATTNGATTAATCGATCAGAGCAACCCAGGCAAACGCCATACCAATGCCNATCCAGATNCCAGCTCCNAGGCGTTGGCCCTGGGCGCCCAGCCGTTCCACCAGTGATCGTGACCAGGCAGCAACCAGTAGCAACAGGCCACCCTGGGCAAGCAGCAAACCAAGGAAGTAGCTCAGCAGCGGGGTNGGTTCTGCCCCAACGATCGTGCTTCCCAGCAGGAAACCATGCAGGCCAAACAAGGGNAGNAGCCAGGCGGCAGGGGCCATGCTCAATGCGATCAGGCCNTCCACCACAAGGCTGAGGGAAACCATGGCTTCAGCCCAGGGCGCCACTGCATCGGGNAGGGGAATGAACTGCGACAGCAAACTGCCGCCAAGACCGATTGCCAGCAGCGGAAGCACCCACCGGAGCGGACGTTGCAGCCCGACAAAGCCAAGAGCCAGNAGAAACAGCAGATGGTCGGGCCCCAGCAGCGGATGACCCAGACCACTCAGCANCCCCTGCCAAGCGGTCAAAGCGCCGCTGTCGCCCATGCCAAAGGGATGGTGCGCCAAAACCGGGNTTGCTATCAATAACGAGGGCAGCGCAGCGATGGCAACCAGGCGTAAGGCCTTGGCGGATGTCTGAAACGTGGTCAAAAGTCGATCCTCGTCGGAGTTGGGCCTGGCGGGCGTTCTGACTGACGCCGGCAGAGCCGGACGCTTTACAGCTGCGGGACAGCGACGGATTTGCACCGTTCTTTCCCCGTTTCCATCAGCGGCTGATCCCCGCTGAAACCAGACGAACCAACCTAGGTGAAGGAACTTCGTTTGACCTTCAGGATCAAGAAATTCCGAGCAACAGGNGGCACAAAGGAACGATGCCTNTTGTACACCGATGCGTCAGATCCGAGAGCAGAGCGGTCGCACTCAGGCCAGAGGCTTGGAAGACACGCCTGGGATTAGCCATGCTCCGCATTCATGGAGACGGAATTCTGCTGCGCTCACTGCTCAGCCGAGAGCAAGCGATCGACAACGACAGCCAAAAGGACGCACCAAACCATTCCACAGCTATTGAGAATGACTTGCATTATCGACAAAAGACCGTTAGTATTGCGAGTAATTCTCAATCGCATTAGCTCTTGACGCTGTCCGCATATCGATTTCTGCCGGATGACTCGCTAGCTCCGGTCGCCATGCCGCGATCTCAAACCGTCTTGCTCGACCCCGCTGGTCGCGAACAAGCAACGGTTCTTNAAGTGATGGAAGGNATTTGCCGTGTNTACTGCCCCTGCGAAGAAACCGAGGGAATGACGCTGGCTTTCTTGCAGCCTGGAGATCGTTTAAGAACAGACCGCCTGTGCATCGTCATGGTCGCCTGATAGCGAGTGCAGTGAAATTCTTTCCATACACCATTGCCACAACAAACTNAGCTGTATTTCTCGAACTTCAGTGCGTTTNTGCGGATCCAACTTGCTTATGAGTACTGTGCATATCTTCACTTCTTTTTCTCGCTACGCCGGCCAAAATTCGCATGAGTGTGTAATATTTGATGATGTCCAGTGTGTTTTTCGGTTCTGATCCACATTTTTGATAATTGAGAAGCCCAGGAGTAAGCCCCTCAATATGTATGTTGGCCAAAGTTGCCCCTCACTTAGGTAAGCCCTAGCGGGGATTCAGACTGACGACGGCGGGTCCAGACGTTTACAGCTGCGAAAAATGATGCTGGCATCATTCATTCACTGTTTCGATCTGCGGCAAGCTTCNCCCCATTAGTCCGCTGCCCAACACANAGAGACTCCTCGCTGGTGTCATCCGGAACAACAGAAAGAAGTTGGCCTCAAATTTTCAACGAAGCTGCGGTTGCCCACCAAAGCCAACAGTGGCCCAGCCGCTCGGATCAAGCGCGACGGAGATCGCCGATGGTCACGCTGCAGGTACCGAAAAATCCAGAACGAGATCACCGAGAGCATCCCGGCTGATCGTGAACCGAAAACCATCCACGCATCCACACCAGACGCCGCTATCCAAATCAGCATCCGATCCCGCCCGTTGCTGAACCTTGTGATCGAACAGCTGTGCAAAGCAGTGAGCTGCTACATCGGCTGCCTGGGTGGCATCCATTTCATCAAGCTCATGGGCTTCGACAGGACAACCCTCGAGCAGTTCAGCATCGATCAAGTTGCCCGCCCCAACATCCTCAACCAAGGCTTGGAGAGCGGCAGGGTCCTTCATGGCGCCCACAGCATCAACAGGTATCAAAACCCATCATCCCTGGGCCAGCGCTGTAGTGAGAGCCGTATCCACACTCAAGGTGCGCGATCCGAGATGAACAGGCTGCGCTCCAGCAGCCTGCGCAAGGTTCAGTTCGAAGGGAACAAACCCTCCCTCTGGGCCCACCATCACCAGGGCCACGCCGGAGGAGACCTCACGCAGCGGTTGATGGGCGCCCATCTGGGCGATCAAGCAGGGGCGATCGGCACAGATCTGTGGCAACTGATCCTCCACAAATGGCCGAAACAGTGGATGCCGGTGCACCTGCGGCGCAATCGTGTCACTGGAGCGTTCCAGGCCCGCGAGAAGGGCTTCCTCCACCTTTGCAGGCGAGAGCAGCGGGCTTTGCCAATAACTTTTTTCCACCCGAGCCGTGTGGATCAGATGGAGATTCGCTACGCCGAATTCCGCCACCGTGCGCAGGATCCGGCGAAGCACCTTGGGGCGCGGCAACGCCAGCACGATGTCGAAACGGTGCCGAGGCGGAGGAGATTGATGGAGGCAAACCTGAAGCGTCACACCCTCCGGTGAGATCGCCATGATTTCTCCAACACCCAAAGGCCCAGCCAACAGGCCAAGTCGAATGGAATCGCCAACTTTGGAGCGCAGCACCGAACGGATATGAACTGCACGGCGATCCGAGAGCACCACTCTGTCAGCACCGCACCAGTGGTCGCTGTCGCGCAACAAGACAATATTCATCTCGGAGTGCGGATGGGATCACCCTCATTCATGGCCTCACCATCGGGCAACCGAACCAAATCTGCCGGTGTTCCCAACTCAAATCGGCTTGAGATAAGAGTCATGATCGCAGATGCTGTTGATATGAACAATCAAGAAAACACCTTCACCAACAACACACTCAGCACTCTTCTCTGCAACAGGCTTGATCTTTGGGATCAACAGGATATCGCCCAGCAAAATGGGGATTTTCATCTTGCCCTGGCTTTGGAGCAATCCATTCGCTCTCTGAATGCTGAGATCCGCTCGGCGATGAATCTTCGAAGGTTGCATCCTGAGGCTTGCCGATGAAGCTGAGCGACGTCGTCGCCAGCCATGGCTTCACGCCTTCAACATTGGGCATCATCGACAATGCCAAGCTCTATGAAAGGCAGAATGCCGATGGCGTGATCGAGCTGCTGTGTGTTCAGAAAATCGGTTCAGCCATGCGAGTGGACCGCCAACCGCTGATGGCAATAGCAACACCAGACACCATGCATGAACCCATGTTGCTTCCCGTTGGCAAGGCAATCTCCAACCAGATCATCCCGAAAGACCGGTTGGAGAGTTATCTCAACAGCACATTGGCTGCAGCCTGATCAGCTCTGAGGGGTGATCAGCAGTGGGAAAAAATCCCCATGCTGCTATCGGCCTCACGCTGCGAGACATAACGATCATCGGCATCAGCCATCGCCTTGGGATCGTCCTGAAACCAGCAGCCGTACATCAGGTTCAAAATCCGATCCACATCAAGATCCCGATCAGCAACGTCTTGCCAGAGGCGTTGGGTGAGTTCAGCATCAGCNAATCGAAACTGTGCATTNGCCAGATTGCGGGCCGCATCGAANCAGGCTTGNTGNCCACGCTTCTGCGCGGAGTCGTAGCGNAGCAAACGACCCGAAAGAGTCTGAAGTAAACCCATCTGTTCGGTATCACTTCATACAGGCTGATTCCCTAAGGCAAAAACGGCAATGCGTTGTCATACGGATTNTNGATAGGNAGCCTTAAGGTTCCNCAAACGTATCCGCCACNCCGTGTCAGCAACCCTCCAGCGTCAGCTCGCCGCAGNTCTGTTGATTTTGGGGGCTGTCGCAGCAATTTGTTTACCGTTCGTCTCTGCCACGCTGCTCACCCTGGCCATTGGAGGGATTGCCTTCTCAGCCGGNATCAGCCAGCTCTTGCGACTAGGGCAGGACAACACCCCGGGAAAGCTGTTCCGAATTCTTTCGGCTCTTCTTTACATCGGAGGGGCAGTCTTCATCCTGATCGACCCGGTGGAAGGGGAAATCAGCCTCACGTTGTTCGCTGGAGTTGTGATCCTTGTTGAAGGGGTCATGGAACTAGCTGCCGGAGCGACCGCAAAGGCACCGATTGCAGCCTTGGTGTTACTCGATGGTCTGCTGTCAGCCGGAATTGGTTTGCTACTGGTGCTGGAGTGGCCCAGTGACAGTACCTGGGCTCTCGGCACATTGTTCGGAACCACACTATTTCTATCGGCACTCAAACTCCTTAAGACCCCGCAAGAGGCCTAAATTCTCAAGATCATCTGCATTGATTCAATCCCAAAAGGATGGAATCCTGCAATGCCGCATGGTCTAGAGACGAGCGCTTGCGCTGTAGGGCGGGAAGAATCTCCAACAACAAATTGTTAGCACGGCGTGATTCGGTGCACACGCCGACGCGATCTCCCACGGAATGGGCCAAATAAATTTGATCGATCACCAGTTGCAGCTCAAAAAACTGCTGATCCAAACTCTGAGCTTGGGCATTACCTGAAAGACTAATTCCCATGATCAACGCCAACCACCATCGATGGAATCTAGACTGAATCCTCATCTGTTGAAGAGATTTCAAAAATCGCATGAACTCTGAAGCTTCGACGAGTAATTGAATGGAACATCAATCAAGCCACGGATGAAGAGCACACCGTTGGCCATCCAAGCCACCCTCATCGTGCTTAAAACAACGTCGTAACTTTGCCGAAGGTGCTTCTGATGGGAACAACAACTCTTTGAACACAAGCAGCGTTGACCCAACGGATCACACCACTATCAACATCAGCAATTTGGAAGCGCGATGGAGCCTGAGTATTCCGAGCACTGCCTTCAGCCGATATCACCTCGCCCATCCACCAAGCACTGCTATCAGAGTCCACCAACTCCGGATGCTCCCAGACGATGACGACATCACCAGGAACAACGTTCAAGAAAGCAGGTCTCTTCTTGATGTCGATGGAGCGGGAATGGTCAATGCTCATCACAGCTCACCTAGTAATTCATTCGTTCTAGTCAGGCGGCACCTCTACAGCAATGAGCGATTCAGCTGATGCAGGCTGCATCCATGGCGAACAGACTGGGCGCAGGGTGAGGCAGGCAACTTGCCTGCTTTATGCGTNGAGATCAGGAGGGCCTAGGGAGCTCTCCTTTTTCATGAGCCAAGCGCCGCTTTCATTNAGACGAAGCATCTGAAGGCAACATCCATACCGTTCACAGCCCAAAACAAAGCCCTGGCGTTTTGAGCCTGGCGAACAGAGATTGATGCGGCTAAGCAGCGCCCTCAACCTCCAAAGGCATGGAGCACTGCCTCCAAGGTTCCGAGACCCACAAGGAACGTCCCCGCGAGAAGGGCAAAGTCTTTTTTGGAGTTAGCCACAGAGACGACGGTTGCCCCGACGAGGAAAGCCAAGCCAAACCTAAAGAAAATTGGAAGGCCGAACATTGAGAACCGNAAACTTCTCTGCATAGTTATGTAAACCCGCTGCGGTGCAATCGAATCGAGAGATGTTACCGACTTAATAGAAGTTATTTTCTTTCTGGAGATGATTTCTATTTCACTCAGCCAGCAGCAAACACCCAGAAAAGCGATGTTGTTGCCATCCCCCGATGGAGACATTCCTCTTCAGCACCCCATGCCACCTCCCCCCGGAGTGAGCATGCGAATGGCCTCGCCAGCTGCGAGCTCCAGCTGAACGGAACCGGGTAGGGGATGCTCCACCCNGTCATCGTCCAGCCGCAGATTCACACCACAGGCACCGCTGGCCCCACCGTTGAGGCCGAACGGCGGCACCGTNCGTGACCCGCTGATCAACGACACGTTCATCGGCTCAAGAAAACGAATGGTGCGTTCGACGCCATCCCCCCCACGCCAACGGCCCTGNCCGCCACTACCGCTGCGAATGGAGAACCGTTCCAGGCGCACCGGGTAGCGATCTTCCAGAACCTCCGGATCAGTGATGCGGGAATTGGTCATGTGNGATTGCAGCGCCACGGAACCAACAAANCCATCGCCGGCTCCTCCCCCCCCCGCCACCGTTTCGTAGTACTGACAGCNCCCNTTGCCGAAGCTGAGGTTGTTCATCGTTCCCTGCCCAGCAGCCAGAACGCCAAAAGCGCCAAACAGGAGGTTGCACAAAGCCTGAGAGACCTCCACATTGCCGGCCACCACCGCAGCNGGCGAACGGGGATTGAGCATGCAGCCGGGGGGGACCACCAGCTCAAGCGGCGCAAAACACCCCTCATTGAGCGGGATATCACTGTCNAGGAGACAACGGATCACATACAGCACAACAGCCCGCGTCACCGCCAGNGGTGCATTGAAATTGCTGGCGCGCTGAGGCGACGAACCGGTGAAATCCACCCTCAAGCGCTCACGCCGGTGGTCCACGTGGATCGCCACCACAAGAGTGGCCCCGTCATCAAGATCAACCCGATGGCTTGCATCGTCGAGACGTTTCAGCAGATTGCGAACCGATCGGGCAGCATCCGTCTGAAGCAAAGCCATCTGCTGTTGCACCAGGGCCTGGCCTTCCCGGTCCACCAGCTGCAGCAATGCCGTCACGCCGGCCTGATTGGCCGCAACCTGGGCCTGCAGATCAGCCAGCAATTCTGAAGGGTTGCGCGGGGGTAGAGCCATCGCCCCGCAACGCATCTCCCAACCTTGCCGATCGATCCGGCCATCCCGCACAAACAACAGATTGCGCAGCAGCAGCCCTTCGTCGTCGATGGTGCGGCTGAAGGAGGGCATCGAACCCGGTGTGATCCCACCCACGTCAGCATGATGTCCGCGGCTGGCGACGAAGAACACAGGAGTTTCACCGCCGCAGAACACCGGTGTGATCGCGGTGATGTCCGGCAGATGCGTGCCGCCATGAAAGGGGTCGTTGCTCAACAAGGTGTCGCCGGGCTGCAAGGGCGAGACCTCCCCTGCTTTCACCTGACGCAGCAGATCACGGACGCTGTCTCCCATCGATCCCAGATGGACCGGAATATGCGGAGCATTGGCCACCAGGGCGCCATCAGCATCAAAAAGGGCGCAAGAGAAGTCGAGTCGCTCGCGAATATTCACCGAACGGCTGCTCAGCCGCAGCCGTTCCCCCATCTGTTCGGCGATGGCCATGAACCGCCGACGGAACAATTCGGCTTGTACAGGGTCATCCTCCGCCACCAGCTCGCGCTTCAAAGAGAGCCGTGGCTTCGGTTGGCGCTTGAGCAGCATCTCCCTCCCCGTTCCGATTGACGCCGACCAGCCCTCCTCCAACACGGTGCAACCGGTGGCTTCAGCAATCAAGGCTGGGCCTTCGATCTGCTGCCCTGGAAGCAAGTGGCTCCGATCAAACAACGGCACGGAACTCCAGCCCGTGGAGCGCTGATGCATGCGGATCAGCCGTGAGCTCACCGGTTCCTTCTTCAGATTCAGGGGTTCGGAAGCCAGCGCGGGCTGGAACTGCTGGGCTGCCGTGAGCTCCAGAGTGAGCCGTTCCAACACCAGGGGCTGAACCTGATCAAGGCAGTAGCCATAGCGTTGCTGATGGCTCAGCTGGAAAGCCTGCTCCAGGTCGGTGACCGTGACCCCTGAGCTCCAGCGGAGCATCAGGGGTTGCTCGGCACCGGGGTAGCGCAGAGCAAGGCTGATCTGAACATCCGGATGGTCGCCATCCATCTCTGCTCCATCCCCCTGCTCCTGAAGCTGTTGAACAGCTTTCAGGGAAAGCACTTGCACCCAGCCGGGCAGTTCCTCCAAAACACCAGAGCTGAGCTCAGCACCGATGAATTGCTCCACCCGTGAACGCTGGCGAGCCTGCCCCATGCCGTAAGCCGAGAGAACCCCCGCCATCGGATGCAACAACACGGCATCCAGCCCCAGCTCGTCAGCCAGACGACAGGCGTGTTGTCCACCTGCACCGCCATAGGCCACCAGAACTCCCCCCCGGATGTCCTGTCCCCGATGCAGCGACACCCGACGGATCGCGGCGGCCATGGTCTCGATCGCCAACTGCAGAGCCCCCTCTGCCAGTTGCTCCGGGGAGCGGTTCAACTCTGCGGCCAACTGCTGAAATCGATGCTGAACAATCTCGAGATCCGGAGGCAAATCTCCGTCAGGCCCAAAAACAGTGGGAAAGCGATCCAGCTGCAGACGCCCAAGCAGCAGATTGGCGTCGGTGATCGTGAGCGGTCCACCGCCGCGATAACAGGCCGGACCTGGCTTCGCCCCGGCCGAGCGGGGGCCCACCATCAGGCGACCGCCATCCCAATCCAGCACCGATCCCCCACCGGCGGCCACGGTTTCAATCGGCAAGCGAGGCGCAAGCAGCTGCTGGCCAGCGATTTCGGTTTGCTCTTTGACGGCATGAACGGCCTGATCATCAGCAGCAGACACGCAAAACACATCCGTGGAGGTGCCCCCCATGTCGAACCCCAGCACGGGAACCTGATCGAAACCGGCCGCCCGAGCGGCAGCCACCGCTCCCACCATGCCGGCCGCCGGGCCAGAGAGGATCGTGTCTTTGGCGAGCAGCTGCTGCGGGGCCTGGAGCGAACCGTTGGAACGCATCACCCGCAACGGGGTGTCCGTGCCCAGCGCTTGTTGCACCTGCTGGAGGTAAAGCTGCAGCACCGGCTGAACAGCTCCCTCCACCAGAGCGGTCTGCCCGCGGGGCACCAAGCGCGGCATCACGCTCACCGCGTGGGAACACACCACGGTGGTGAAACCAAGCTCGCGAAGCAGCTCAGCACAGGCCTGCTCATGCCGGGCATTGCGATGGGCATGCATGAGGGCCACCACCGCTCCCTCCAACCCTGCAGATCGAAAATCCTCCAGGCGCTTTCGCAGATCTGAATCAAGCACCAGGGGCTCAATCTCATCTCCACCAGCATCGAGACGTCCTTGCACCTCGAGCACGGCGTGGGCCAGGAACGGACGCGGCGGTTGATGCAGGGCAAACAACTTTTCGCGATGTTGATCCCCGATGCGCAACAGATCCCCGAGCCCCACATTGGTGAGCAACAGCTGCGGCGATCCAGCACCCTCCAGCAGTGCATTGGTCGCCACCGTTGTGCCCAGACGCACGCTGTCGATCAGGGCCGAAAACCCTGCTTGATCAGGCGGCACCCCCATGAGTGCACCCATGGCGGCTACGGCAGGGTCACCAGGAATCGGGGACTCAGACAGCACCTTGCGCACGTGCAAGCCACCGTCGGGGTCACATCCGATCAAATCGGTGAAGGTGCCCCCACGATCAACCCAGAAGTTCCATCCCATCCCTTTGCCGATGGAGACACCGCTCCACCTTGACGCGCCATCTCAAAGCGACGCACCCGCACCTGAGCGTGATCAGCCCTACTGCTCTTGACCCCCTCCTGAAATTCGCTGATCCGTCTGCAAACCTTTCCTTTTGCCAGCCAAGCTGGGATTGTTGAATGGTGCGTTGACGCTAAGGATTGGAGAAGCTCGCCACTGCTTGGGCGATCTTTCAGGGGTTGCTGCTTGAAGCCATTCCGTTCCTGCTGCTGGGTGTTGCCATCGCTGGCCTGGCCCGCTGGTTGGTGCCCCAGAAAGCCTGGATCGGCAAGCTTCCGCGAAACCCGCTGCTCGCACCGATCACCGGTGCGCTAATGGGATTTGCACTGCCGGCCTGTGAGTGCGGCAACGTTCCAGTAGCCCGTCGACTCATCGCCAGCGGCGCACCGATGGGAACAGCCTTCGGGTTCCTCTTTGCGGCTCCAGTACTGAATCCGATCGTCCTCGCCAGCACCTGGGCAGCCTTTCCCGATCAACCCTGGCTGCTCATTGGCAGACCCTTGGGGGCATTTTTTCTAGCGGTTCTGCTGAGCGTGCTGTTGGTGCAGCTGCCCGACAGCCAATTGCTGGAAGCAGCACTGCTGGAGGAGCGGCGAATGAGTCGCCCCTTGGCCAGCCTTGGATTGCTGGAGCGCAACAGCGGACTCATCGGCACTCCATTGCCGATCGAGCAGCCACGATCAGCCCAGAGGGAACGGATTGGCGATGTGATCGACCAAAGCAGCCGTGAGTTCCTCGACTTGCTGGCCCTGCTCGTTCTCGGCTGCATCATCGCGGCCCTTGTGCAGACCTGGATACCCCGCAGCTGGTTACTGGCAGTGGGATCAGCGCCAACGGCCTCGATTCTTGCCTTGATGGCGCTGGCGGTGGTGGTGTCGGTGTGCTCCAGCGTCGACGCCTTCCTTGCTCTCGGTTTCGCCGCCCAGGTCACCCCAGGAGCCCTGATGAGTTTTCTGCTGCTGGGGCCTGTCGTGGATCTGAAGCTTGTTGGTCTGTTCACCGTGCTCATGCGCCCACGCGCGATTGCCCTCACTGCCGTTGCCGCAAGCCTGGGGGTGCTGTTGATCGGCCAGTGGGTGAATCTGTGGCAGCTCTAGGGGGGCAAGCGTGATGAACCGTGCACTGCTGCTGCTGATCTGGGGCTGGATGGTGCTGTGGAGTGTTCACAGTGGTCGGCTGGACCTGCTGATGAACAGCGTGTTCCACGGGTTGGTGGGAGCCACGGGGATCGCTCTGATCGTGGCTGGCCTGTTGCTGCTGCGTCGACAACGCCGGCCACTGGAGAGGCTGCGCATCAGCTGGATCGCCAGCACCGGGATCGCCGTGCTGATGGTGCTCGCGCCGCCGGCCCCCTCCTTCAGTGATCTNGCCAGCAACCGTCCTCAGGGAATTCCGCAGGCACCTCAACTGGCCTTTGTACTGCCACCAGAACAACGCAGCCTCACCGAATGGGTGCGCCTGCTCAGGAGCCAACCGGATCCAGAGCTTGTGAATGGCAATCCAGTGAACATCAGTGGTTTTGTCTGGCGGCAAAACAATGCTCCTCCCTTGATCGCCCGACTCACGGTTCGCTGCTGCCTGGCGGATGCGACTCCGGCAGGCCTTGCAGTGGCCTGGCCAGAAACAAGCGAGCCGAAGGCCAATCAATGGCTCGCGATCCGTGGGCACATGGCCGTGCAGCTCCGGAATGGCAATCCGATGGTCGTGGTTGTTCCCACGACGATTGAGGAGATTGAACGACCGGAGCGGCCATTGGAACCATGACCAAGCGGCCTCAGTTGATGGTTGGCGTCGGCATTGCGCTGGTGCTGTTGCAACAGCAAGTGCTCTTGCAACGCCCCCCTCGCTTGCTGAAGATCAGCTCCCAACACGTGCAGAGCGGAACGGCTGCATTGGATCTGCAGTTCAGTCGACCGATGGATCGCAGTGCAATTGCTGCCAAGACATCCATCACGCCATCAGCACCCCATCAGTGGTTTGGCGAGGGAAATCCGCTGCGGGTGGTAATGGATGCACCATCCGGCCTTGAGGCCCCGATCAAGCTTGAACTGGAAGGAGTTGACCGGCGACAAACGCTGCTTCAACGACAACGCTGGTGGTGGGATCCAAGACCTTGGCTAGTCGTGACCCGCCGTCTCCCCAAGGGGGAGCAGGTGCAACTGCAGACGCGAGAGGGTGACTGGATTCCCTTGAGCCCAATCTGGCCAGCTCTCCAAAGCCTCGTACCCCTTGGGAACGGAAAGGGCATTGCCATGGTGAGCAGCGATGCCAACGGAAAAGAGACGATTTGGTGGCGTGGTCTTCAAACGCACAACATCAGCAGAAGCCTGGAAGGGCTGAAAACGCCAAGCCCGATGTCTCTGAAACAGCTGAGAAGCGATTCCTTGCTGTTCGGCCATCTCAGCACCAACCTCAATGGCGACCTTCTGGTGCAAAGCGGAGGACTACGCCCCGGCAGTGATCGCGTGGAGCTGCTGCAAGCGAAGGGCAGTCGTCAACGCCTCGCCATTCAATCCGCAGGGCCAATCCAGCTCTTACCCGCTGGAGGAGGGCTGATCACACCCACTTACAACGGGTTGACCTTGCGCCCGTTGATCGACAAGGGAGCACCACTGCAAATGCTGCCGGGGAGCCGCGAGCTGGGAGCATTTTGTGGAGCATCCGGCAAGGCAGTGCTGGTCCGCCACTGGCCGGACTACAGGCGCTCAATCGAACTCGTGATCCCTGGTGCAGCGCCAAAACAGCTTCATCTCGGTGAACAGGCCGTGCTGGCCTTGGCCTGCGACGGGAAGGGCCAACGAATTTGGGCTGTGCTTGGACGTTGGCAACAGCAACGCGGAGCCCATGAACTAGTACTGATCAACACGGATGGAACGGTGATGCAGCGCCGCTCTCTGAATCCGTGGACAGTTCAAGCAGGAACACCCATGCAATGGGATGCGGTGGGCAATCAATTGCTCTTGACGCTGAGCCAAGCAGGAATGAGCGACGGACGAGCCGCATTACTGGATGCAGACAACCTGCAAACGATTGACATCGGAGCTGATCCGATTGGTGAAGCCCAGTGGCTTCAGGCTGGCTGAAACCACTGGTTTGGAATCAATCAGAACTGAAACGTCACCCCGGTGCCGACGTGGTGCTGCCAGCCTTCACCCCAGCCGGGAGCATCAACCCAGCTGTACGTTTGCTGCCAATGAACAAACAGAAGGGCATCACCAACGGGAACAGACAGTTCAATTTCGCCGGCAAAATCAGTTCTCTGGTTCAAGCCTGAATAGCTGCCAGGCGTATAGAAGCGAGGCCCCGCTTCAATCATCAAAGAAATCTCATCTTTGCCAAACTTGAATCCCAAGCCAACGCGGGGGTCTGTGTAGTTACCAACCCACATCCCGTCAGATTCCCAACCCTGACGGTGATCCAAAGACAAATAAACGCCATTCACAAGATCCTCAAGACCATCACCCAGACCGAAATTGACATCACCATCACCAAGGGCCCAGGTCACATTGGCGCCAAGTTCATTTTTCAAACCTTGGATATCATCATCCTGATCCTTGGTGACGTAATAGGGGTTCCAGGATACAGAAAAGCTCAGGCGGTCATTTGGCGCATAGCGCGCCTGCAAGTAACCGCGTAAATCACTTCGCTTGAAATCAGTATTATGACCATGAGCGCTGTGATCATGGTGGTCATTGTGTTCGTGAGCATGCTCTTCATGATGATGCTCTTCGTGCGCATGATCCGCATGGTCATGCTCGTCATGATGATCGTCTGCTCNATTCCGGGCAAGACGACGATCACGCTTAGCCAGTTGCCTTAAACGACGTCGTGCTCGCTCATTGTCGTGGTCGTGGTCGTGGTCCGAATGGTGGTCACGATTGCCCTTTCTTGCACGGTTGCGACGGTTGGCACGGCGTTCATGATCATGGCGCTCATGGCCATGATCTTCATGGTGTTCGTCTTCATCATGATGCGCATGTTCTGAATGCTCGTCGTGATCAGAGTGCTCGTCATGATCCGAGTGATCACCNTGGACATGAACCTTTCCATAAAAATGTTCAGCCTCACCCCAAACCAATGCAGGACCCAAACCTGCCTCAATAGCAAAGGTTGAACCGTTGCCTAGGCCCCACTCAAAAACACCACCAAACAAACCATCGATGGCGTAATGCTTGGGATCTCCCTCGAGGTTGGTATCAAATCCACCATGGCCTTCGATGGTGATGATGGGCGTAAAGTCAAATTCTCCAGCCTCAAGNGTTTCCTCCCCACCAGCCCCATGGGAGCCATGGGCATGGGNAACAGGAGAGAAAACAAATGGAGAAAGAAGGAGAAGAGGCCAGAGAGAGCGTAATGAAGGCATAATCTTGAATAGAGAAGAAGTAATAGAAATAAAGGCGAAACGCAATCAGCGTATTTGCGACCAACGCGCATCAAGCTGTTGNGCCCCTTCACGATCACAGGCTCCACCTTGCGCGTTCACAATCGTGCAGATNTTCGAAGTGGCCGTTGAAATTGATGATTGACCAGCGGCCACACCCTCTCCATAGAGGGGATTAGAGGCGATTGGAAGACCTGTNGATTTACTGATTCGACGCAGAGTTTTACTNGGNGGAAATGAGGGAGTGAAGATCACCTTNGCTCCTGATTGCTTNATCACATCACTGATCTTTCGCAAGCTNGAGGGTCTTAACACACCACCAGTGGTATGACTATCNAGCATGGAAATCTCTTTGATTCCAAAGCGCTTTTCAAGATGGCTGTAAGTTTTATGATCAGTTACAAAAACGCGTTGGGAAGCTGGAATGGACGCGATCTGTTTAGCNCCCCAGCTCTGAAGAGCATTGAAAACAGCAGCAGCANGAACCGCACGAGCATCGAGGAGAGCACGCTCGGAAGAAGGCAAAACAGACGACATTGATTGCCGAATAACACNCACCATGGCGGCTGAATTGGCGGGATCGTGCCAGACATGGGGATCAGAACCCTTGTAATTAGGAAGAGCAACCTCACCAACAGCCACAATGGTCCCAGGTGAGCGCAACTTCGAAACAGCTGGTGTCAAGCCAAAACCAACGTGCAACACGAGAGCGGCTTGAGAGATCGCTTGTCTGTCGCTGGGCTTCAAGCGATAGCCATGAGGGTCTCCNCCCGGCGGAATCAGACAAACCACAGATGCTTGATCAGCCGCCATGGTGCGGGTGAGATCACAAAGAGTGCCATCGACAGCAACAACCACAGGCTTGGCTGCACGGGCTGGCTGACCAGCAAAACCAAGAAGAGCCACCACAGAAACCAACAGTGGTGNCAGCAGGGGNCTTGCCATAAACACNACNGAGAATGATTATCATTGTTGTGTCCACTCCTCNGTCTTGCCAGCATGGGGGGACAACCAACGAAGAGGCCACCAGGAATCCGTGCAGGAACCACCGTCAAAAGCCTGCTATGCACTGCGTGCAACTGACCTTGGCTTCAGTTTCGAAACCAGCAAAACTCTGGATCACGTCAACCTGGAGTTAAAGCCAGGCACCTTGACTGCACTCGTCGGGCCAAACGGAGCTGGGAAATCCACACTCCTACACGCACTTCAGGGAGCACTGAAATGCGAAGAAGGGTCTGTGGATCGCAAAGGCACCATTGCACTGATGCCGCAACGCTCCGGTATTGACTGGAGTTTTCCAATCTCAACACTGCAGATGGTCATGCTGGGATCACAGCCAGATCAAAGAGCCACTGCAAANGCACGAGCAAGATCACTACTGGATCAAGTCGGTATTCAAACGTTTAGCGGGCGCCGGTTGAGCGACCTATCCGGTGGACAACAGCAAAGAACACTGCTGGCTCGAACACTGATGCAAAACAGCGACATTCTGCTGTTGGACGAACCCTGCAGTGCCATTGATCCACCTACCCGCCAACAACTCCTGGCAGTGATGAGAATTGAGGCAGATGCAGGGCGAACATTGCTGGTGAGCAGTCATGACTGGGGAGATGCTCTCGACAGNTATGACCGTGTCATCGTATTAGATAAAACCGTCCTGGCAGACGGANCACCCGNTGACGTGAAAACAAAGCTCACAGATATCAGATGCATGGCTGGGAGCTACTGCTGTGGCTGACGCAGAGATTTGGTGGTTGGTTCCACTTATTTTGTCCCTGACCATAGGAGTGATCTGCCCAGCAACAGGGGCGATTCTGATCACCCAACGACGCATTCTGTTGGCCAATCTCATGGCACACTCGGTGCTGCCAGGCCTCATCATCGCCCTTGCGGTCGGGCTTGATCCGAGCATTGGAGGCTTGATTAGCGGCCTGCTGGGGGCCTTTGTCGCTGAAAGACTCAATCAGAAATATCAGGGAAGAGAAGAAGGAGCGATGAACACAGTTCTNGCCGGCTTTACCGCCTTCGGAGTGCTTCTCGTTCCACTACTTAACGCACGAATCGACCTNGAAAGCATTTTATTTGGAGACTTACTAGCAGCCAACACAAGCGATCTGGCCAGAACAAGTGTTGCGGCAGCNCTCCTAACTGNCTTTGTAATTACGAATTACATGGACCTCATCTTCATCGGAGTCGATCCAGAGGGAGCGAGAACCGCTGGCAGGGCAGTAAANATGATTCGACTGATGATGAGCATTATCACAGCTCTTGTGATCATCAGTTCCATTACAGCGGTCGGAATAATACTAGTGATTGGCCTTTTGTGCGCGCCAGTACTACTTCACATTGAACGAAGTCAAAGCTTAACGGAGTTGATGCTGCGCTCATCAGGCACGGGATTAGCTCTCTGCGGTGGTGGAATGATGCTCGCAATTGCAGTGGATTTACCGCCAGGCCCACTGATCGGAACGCTCTGCTTGGCACTCCTGATTGCAGTTAAATCCAAGCGTCAATGCTGATCAACGAAGAGCACAGTCAGGTGAGATCCACAGACCAGGCAAGGTAGGGCCATCTCAAGCCATGCTAAATTCAAAGTGTATCAATAGGCATTCGTGAACTTGATGTCAAGTAACTATAAACATGAATCTCTTATCTACGTAGGCCCGGCCGCACTATGCCCAAAATCTGCTGAAAACAGACATTTAATAGTTATTACTGGTGACAAAAGCAAATGGGCAAGAAAATTAATCGAAAAAAGAACAAAGCCAGACGAAAACAACGAAGTTAAGGTGCAGGTTATAGTTGGAACAATTGGTAAATCAGGTACGCAGAAAAAATGGCATTGCTTTAATGATCCAATCCTNAACGGCACCCTTTCAGAAGATCTTATTGGATGGAGTACCGAAGAGTCGCCACTTGAGTCGCTCAACTCTGAAGATATCGAATGCATCAAAATTGATGACATATTGAATGACNAGAANTCTGGGAACACCTTTTCTCTAGCAATTGCTCAGGGTGATCCCTTCCTGATGATAAAACGCTCAAAAAAAATACTCCATAAAATCAAAACCATCGATCTAAGCCTCCACCCACTGGCTTTGGTTTGGGAGGATGATATCAATACATATCTTGCCGAACAAGAGTTTGTACGTTATCCAAGCAATCAACTCACTTGGCAACGTCAATCAACTGAAAATCACGTCGAGCCACTCGCAACACCACCCGAGAGTNGATGTTTCTTAAGTGGTCGCATTCAGGAATTAATTTATTTAGCGCAGGTCAATAACATCAACAAGGATCATCCAAACTGGAGCAATCTATATCTCATCCGTCAGATCGCAATTGGAGCAGTTAGCACCGAAAAGAACCTTTCNCTACTGCAAAAGACTGCATCAAAAATAGCAAATTTATACAAATCAAAGCTTAAACAGCGTAACCAGGAGCAACCGGATCAATTCGTCAATCAAACCTATCACGATGATCATTATCCAATCGTTGTCGAGTCAAAATTAGAAACAAATGAATCTGCACCAGTACCGGTAGCTCGTGGTCATATTGATGGATTCGATCAATCGATGGAACTTAGAGGTTGGGTTGATGCTTCCAACTTTGGTCCGGAACGATCCGACATTCAAATCACTTGGAAAGAGCACAATGCGGTTATTGGGCGAGGATCCGCTGANATAGACCGACCAGATTTAATTGCGGCAGGGATAAGTAATGGACAGTGTGGATTTTCAATTAGCATTGAGAGTCTGAATCGCTTCAACCTAATCGCAATTCTAGACGAAACAATAACACTTGATATTGTCGAAAGCAAAAGTGGTCAGCTCATCAATGGAGAGAGTTGGATCATGACCAATTCTGTCAAGAATGAAATNATAGATCTCATCCTCGAAAAACACTTATTAAGCAGTGAATCCAAAGAGCTAAAAGAATATTTTGAGCAAGCACGCAATCATNAATGCCTCACCTCTACAAGAAAGTACTTAATCGCATACACAGCACTTCAATGTCAAATCGGAAACTGGAATAAACTGCCAATCGAAAAATCATTGGCATCTGTNAAAAGAAATCCACTTCTAAACTATGGGGTCGATAGTGAATCAGCTCACCGTCTTGAACTTACTCTTTTTGCTGTCATCAANCTAATCCAATATCTTGACCAAGATCAAATCCATGAGAGCAAACCAAATTTATCCGGTGACAATATCGATATCATACCGCAGCTAAAAGAATTATCGAATCAATTGACTGAAACATGCTATGNNAGCCTTCAAGAATGGGAAATGAGAATTTGGTCTCGCAGAGTAAGACCGTTGCTTGATACTCTAATAGCGACAATTTTCCTACAAGGTGACTCTAGAAGATTAGATGAAGTATCATCGTTATTCGAGTCTCTTGCATTAATAGCTCAATCTGTATATGCGTCTCCTGGCTTGAGTTTTCAACTTAGAACACTTATTGATCTACCAAAAAACTATTTATACAAGCAGGAAGATGTCGAATTAGATCGGATCAGAAATGATCATTTTGGCATGATAGCAAAAATATATAGCAATAACATCCAAAAAAAATCCACGATTAAAGATTTCACATACTACGCTTCAGTCAGCGAATTTGCATCACAGTGCCCAGCCATATATAAATGGATTACCAAGAAATATGAGGAATGTATTGATCAATATCGAAGAGAGAACAACCGAAAATCAAAAGCAAACCATTGGACTGATCGCCTAGGCATCATAACCAATCAAGTAACACAGAACCTCGTTAGAGACTTAATCGATCATAATTTCGCACGGAAAGACATCATTTCTGTNCATAGTAAGATGATATTGGTCAAAAAAANTNTTGCTGAATTACTATTTGAACGGAAAGAGGATAGAAATATGACTCATAATTCAACAAGTCTTTCCATCCCGAAAAGATGGCTCATTATTGGCGAAAAAAATCTAGCCCAGTGCTGGATATATCGCGTTGAGCAAAAGAAACAGCAACTTGAAGAGCTTGGCTATGAAGTTCGNTGCATNGATTGGCATGAGTTGAGATTTTGGTCTGCTACAAATGATTTATTATGGGCTGATTCTCTTATTGTTTGCAGATTACCAGCATTTTATTCAGTCTTTCGGGCAATGGCATTTGCCCGAANGAATGGAAAAAAAATATACGCAGAAATTGATGATCTAATTTTCACGCCCGAATATCCAGCTGAGTACAGCACCTACGGAGGAACGATCTCGCGTTCTCAATTCAATAATTTATCAATCGACTATATCCTAAGAATAGAAACAATGAATTACTCCGACGAAGTTATTGTGTCAACAAAGGCTTTAGCAGAACATTGCATGAATGCATTAGATGACCCGAACAAGCCAATTCACATTTTGCCCAACCTACCNCTAGAAAGCCTATGTGATATGGGAGGTAGATACGAANAAATGATAGTCGAAAAGTTTAATAAGAATGAGGTAAATATTATTCTCACCTCCGGAACATTGTCTCACAAACAAATTCTCAATGAAACAATATTTCCAGTATTAAGGCGAATTCTAGAAAAATATCNNCACCTAATTATCTCGACAATTGGNCACATNACTCTTCCATCATATTTTAATCAATTTCAGGAACGAATAATTAGCATTCCCTTTACTGACTATGATTCATATTTGAATTCTCTAAGCCAAGGCAATATTGCTCTGGTTCCACTTGAAAAGCATGCAACAACAGATGGAAAGAGTGCGATTAAGTGGATGGAGGCAAGCTACTGCGGAGTCCCATGCATTTGTTCNCCAGTNAGAGCCTATACCGATGTAACAGAAGATGNACANGATGTATTCATTGCAAAGAATGCNGAGCAATGGGAACAGATGATTTCACANCTGNTAGATCAAACCAANACACGTAGAGAATTAACCAATAATGCTTTTAAATCAGCGAAGCAACAATTTAACAATTCTGTAGGCATTGACTTTTGGAAAAATATCCTCAAAAAGGAAGATGAATCANATTTNAACANGTCNTCTACCAAAAAAGTTTTACTAATTAATGTATANTTTGCGCCTCAGAGCGTTGGAGGAGCAACACGTGTCGCTCAGGATTACGTTAAGGCAATGCTAAACGATCCCAAAATTAATTGGGATGTAACTGTTCTTTGCACTGAATATGACCACTGGCATTCCGATCATGGACAGAAACGCCCCCACAAGAAAAGANCAGANGATGCCATTCCATTGNAGATCATCCAAACAGCACAGCAAAAATCAGATATAGCCAATAGCTATGGAGCNGACTTGCAAACNTTGCGAGAAATCAATCGAGATATTGATATGGAGACTGCATACAAAGAATCAATCTCTGTAGATGTTTCTAGTTGGCATGGAGCTCGTGTTGTCAGGCTCAACATCGATGGGAAACCTTGGTCGTGTCATGAAGATAAAGTTGTTGAAGAATTCTGCAAGGATTTTTTCTCAACCGAACAATTTGATGAAATTCAGTGCCACTGTTGTCAGGTCATTACAGCATCACCACTGATCGTTGCTGAACGAATGAANATTCCNTACGACATCGTGATGCATGACGCATGGTGGATGAGCCCAGAACAATTTNTGGTATCCAACGCAGGAAAGATCATTGATCCTTCTGATCCGCTTGGTCACTTTGATCATGACCCCAACGAAGATGAAATCAATGCTGCAATGGAAAGACGAGNANTCTTATTTGAGATCTTAAAAAAAGCACGCAAAAGAATTGCTGTATCAGAATGCTTTGCAAAAATCTGCGAAAGTGCAGGAATCGAAGATGTAACTGTACAAGTCAATACATTTACACCAATGACAAATGCCATGACTCAGACGAAGTCGAGTCATCGTCCTTACAGGGTCTGCCATATCGGTGGCATGAGCTTACACAAGGGCTATCAGCTTTTAAGAAATGCTGTGAACTCTTTGCCAGAAGGCATACCTTTAGTCTTCACAATCATTGATCATCGTCTATCAACCACTAGCGATAATTATTCATCTACATGGAATGGCTATGAAGTGAAATTCACTGCACCTATTGCGATGAATGAAATGCCTGACTTTTATNACTCTCAAGACGTTCTTGTAGCTCCCTCGATCTGGCCTGAGAGCTTTGGCTTAGTAACAAGAGAAGCTTTAAGTGCTGGTTTATGGGTNATTGCAAGTGACTCTGGAGCACTTGCNGAGCCATTGAAAACTGATGCATCAAANGGTGTNGTTGTAAGACCAAACCATATTCAGGATTTAGTNGATGCTTTAAAAGCAATACCATNTCAACTAGANTAATCTTGTTCATGCTACAATTCTGGGTATTAAAATGATCAAATGAATCTCAAGTTTATAGTTTGCGGTTTAGAACATAGTGGCACAACTATGGTTTCCGATTTGTTCCGGGAACACCCTTTTACAGAATCTGGCTTTGAGTGTGGAGTTCTATTATGTCAATCTCCAAGAGAATTTAAAAGTTTTCACCCTTATTGTGATCATATGGAAGTTGGATGGGGAATCACGAAGGATGATCTGAACGAATGCTGCGATACAGATCATTTCGCTGAATTCTTCTCTAGATTATTTTCCAAATCAAACATTTTATCGGACAGCACCTCTCAAATTATTTTTGACAAAACACCGCGATATATTACTGATTTAAAATCAGTTAAATCAAAACTGAACCTCCCCACAATTGCTGTTATCAAAGACCCTCGATCATTAACACTTTCTGATTTCAAGCGATCGAAAAAAACATATGAAGAAATTGATGAGTGGTATGAATCTTGGAAACAGTCGAAGATAAGCTACATGCGATCAGGATACATCGGATATCAATATGCATGGAATGATAATTCATGCCTTGTTATACGACTTGAGGATATTTGTTTTAACGCGAAAGCCACCGTTAAATCAATGTTCGAATTCGTTGGGCTTGAATTTAAAAGTAAATACCTGGATCTGAAACACAAGAGATTTGATAACACCTTTGGAACTTCTATCAGCGTCAACTCCTGTATGCGCTTCATGGAAGAACTGCCAAAGCACATACAATCAAAAGTTGAAAATGATTTTTCAGAGTTCGAGCATTGGTTTTATCCCTTTTAACGAAATGCTCTCTTTTCAATTTCGCCGATGATGCATGATCATGCAAATTCAATTCTTGCTGATCGCCAGCAACATTCGCAACAAGAATTAGCCCTGATTTTAATTTTTGCTGAGGCAATATTCGTTGGCATTCAATCAGTGCTGAATAACAGCTAACATCCCTCCAGCTATAGCAGCAATGAGGCCCCAAACAAGCCCTTGAAGAATGAAATCATCAGGCTTTTGCTTCTGCCAGCGGTCAATCTTGGCAACAGCTGTACGAAAAGGCTCATTATCTGTCTCTAATTTTTTTAGATAACGCCTAGCAAACTCTTCACCAACGCCGAGCTTGCGTAGCTTAGAGCGTATTTGATTCAATTCATATTGATTCACAAATAATTCTACGAACCTAATTTTTTAAAAAATCGGAACCGCTCATCTTGCTGCTGAGGTGAAACATGTCGGCCCCACAAACCTTCCCAATAAAAAAATATTACACCATGCCCGCGCTCACGTGCCAATCGAACTTTCTGCTCAAGAACTGGCATGGTCGTCGTGCGCTTTCCAAAACCAGCCAAGATGCCGATTTGTGTTGGAATTTGCCATTCCCTGGCTTTACGCAAAGCGGGTTGATCAAGATCTCTGGCAAATCCTTTCACCGAGTAAGCGTAATTCTGAACAACCAATTCATCAATAAGATTGCCGAGGGCCCAAAGTTCCCAATCCTGNANCCACANGTTGTANGCCTGACGGAATGGTCCGGGAGACAGACTGATGCGCACAGAAAGGTCTTCATCCTCCAGCCGCTGCCTCAGTTNACGCAGCAAGGATGTGAGCTGTTTACGGCGCCAGATCATCCAACGGCGGTTGGTGTGATCTGGCGGTGGAGGGCTGCCCATCTGTTGCTCATAGAGGGAAGCCGTAAATGCGTCGTAGCCGAACTGCACAGGCCAAGCGAAATGGTCATCAAGCTGAAGACCATCCATCCGACACCGCTTCAAGGTTTCCACAATCAGACCGATGAATCGAGCTCTGACCTCAGGATGGGCAGGGTTCAACCAGGCCATGCGGTGGTTGCCATGCATGGTCATCCAAGTCTGGCCATCGGATCGTGCAAGAACCCACTCCGGATGATCACGAACCACAGCGGAGTCAGCNGGCTCCATNAAGCCNTACTCAAACCAAGGCATCACCTTGATTCCACGCTTCCGGCCTTCCTCTGCAATGGTGCAGATCGGATCGAGCTGAACACCGGCCTTCAGCAGCGGCGGCTCNACAGGGGCNAAAAGACTCTCATGAAAGGTGGTGCCACGACTCCAAACATTNGGGACCACCCGGTTGAAACCAGCTGCTTGAAGGCGCTGCATCGCCAACNGGATGCGCTGCTTGTCGTAGTACAGCTTGCTGGGACTATTGGTGAGCCAAACCCCCATAGGCAGACGTGGTTTCAGCAGCCTCTCAAGGCGAGACTGAGCCGATACNGGCGTTGCTGCCCCACAACAAAGCAACAGAGCAACCANGGTCAGAGATTTCAACCGAAGCACGTACAAGCNACAACACGCGATGGAGAAAGCTTCGCCACTCCATGGGCCTCTGGTGGGAACGTTGAGCAGCCGCGTGAACCGACCACACCGAAAGACCAAGCCCNAAAAACAACGCCGATGCAACTCGGCGTTGATTCACGCAATGGGTGAGGTGATCAGNCGATCGCTGCGAACTCAGCCAACGGATCGGTGTCATAGGGCCAAACCTTTTCCCCTACGGTTTGACTGTAAGGTTCCTCCAGCATTTTGGGTGCTGGATATGGAGCCATAAAGTCATTAATATAACGGCCTGTATTATCTTCCCAAAGAGTACTCGCACCAGTAATNTATGNAATATCCCCAAGNTTGATTAGATCNGNNCCNTAACTTCTNGCCAACTCACTAACNGCTTNCTGCNCCGCAGNTGTGCTCANATAATACTTCCANCCTNTATCANTNTAAGGCCATGTTGATCNNTTGAGCCNNGTGTTNCCTGGATCACCAATNACAGCGATTTTGTANTTCANGGAATTANAAATCTGAACACCAATACCCTGAAAGGCAACNATCAAATTTCGTTTACAAGGCTGTTAAGGGTGAATAAATTGTCGATTCAGATTGTCCTAAAGACGCACTGATCAGCGGAACATCGAGCTCACAGAGCTCTCTTCATGAATGCGCCAGATCGCTTCACCGAGCATGTTGGCAACGGAGAGCACTTGCAGTTGAGGGAACGTTCTCTCCTTGGCAATCGGAATGCTGTTGGTCACAACAACCTGTTCGAACAGGCCCTCAACCGACAGCCTTTCGCTGGCTGGGGGAGAAAACACAGCATGGGTTGCACAGGCGAGCACACGCTTGGCCCCTTGTTCACGAAGCAATCGGGCTCCTGAGCAGATGGTGCCACCAGTATCGATCATGTCGTCGATGAGAATGGCTGTACGGCCGGACACTTCGCCAATCACCGTGAGGCTTTCCGCCAAGTTATGACCGGTGCGGCGTTTATCGATGATCGCCAGCGGAGCATCGTTCATCTGTTTGGCAAAGGCCCGGGCACGGGCAACACCACCCACATCGGGCGACACCACAACGATGTCCCCCAGGTTCTGCGTGGAGAGGTAATCCACCAGCACCGGAGAGCCGTAGATGTGATCACACGGGATATCGAAGTACCCCTGAATCTGAGCGGAGTGAAGGTCCATCGCAAGAACCCGATCAACGCCCGATTTGACCAGCAAATTTGCGGTCAATTTCGCCGTAATTGATTCGCGACCAGCTGTCTTTCGGTCGGCTCGGGCGTAGCCGTAATAAGGCACAACAGCGGTGATTTGCCGCGCTGAAGCACGACGGCAGGCATCCACCATGATCAGGAGCTCCATCAGGTGATCGTTCACCGGAGCGCAGGTGGGCTGGATCAAAAAGACATCACAGCCACGGATGGATTCCTGGATCTGAACGTAAAGCTCACCGTCGGCAAAACGCTTGCACACCCGGGGGCCATCGGGAACGCCGAGGTACGCAGCAATCTCACGTGCCAAGCCCGGATTGGACGTGCCGCTGAACAAGCGAAGACGGCGGGTGTCCGGTGCAAGCTTCTCTTGCTCTGCGCGGGCTGCTGTCAAGAAACTGGTCACGGCGCCCGCGGAACGAGTTCTGCTGTAATCCGATGGTAGTGGTGAGCAGGCCCCCCATGTCCACAGGTTTTCCTTTGATTGTTGGGGCTGGTCCATTGCCTGAGCTGACCATGCGCATGGCCTGTGAAGAGCTGGCCCAGGCCTGCCGATGTCCGCTGATGAACGTGGGAGTTGGCCAGCAGCCCAGTGCTGTTCTGGAGAGCAGGCCCGAGGAGAACAGCCTTGTGCGGATCTCTGGCGATGTCGCCAGATTCATGGCCCACGGTGAGAGCAGCTGGCTCCAGGCTCTTTCAGACTGGAGAAAAGACGTTTTGCTGCTCACCATCGCCGACAGCAACGGCGATATTTCCGGATTGGCTCCCGCCTATGCAGCCCTTTGCCGAGAGCTCAAGGTCCCGCTGCTGGGGGTGGTGCAGCTCCAAGGCGAGTGGAACCAACAGGCGCGACGTCGGGATGGGCTCCCGTGGTGGGGCTGGGTTGCCGCTCCAGGGACGAACGAACGTGCCGATGGGCTCGAATCCCTGGCCCAGCGCATCGTGGGCCGAATGCCTGATTAGGGCCTCGGCCAGAGAGGACGTGATGTACCAGGCTTGATTTGCCTCAGAGTCTGGTTACCAGCCCGATCCGCCAAAGGCAGATTGGTCATCTGTGCAGGGGTAGGGCTGGCAATCACCGCCGCGGCCAGACTGAGCTGCTCTGAACGGCTGAGATTGGTCTCCAGCTCTGGCTCCAGACCTTTCACCAGAGAGGAAACGGTGCCAACACCAGTGGGAGCCTTCAATTGATCGAGGAGAGCGCTCAGCAGGATCTGTTGCCGCTCACGCCGGTTTGCATCGTTCTCAGGTTTGCTGCGGTGACGCACCAACTGCTCAGCCTGCAGCCCATTCAATCTCTGGCGACCCGCCTGAAGATTGACGGTGTAATCCTGAGATTGATCCACCCGTCGATAGCTCTGGACCAAAGTCACCTCCACTGCACCGAGCCCATCGACAAGCTTGCGGAGGCCTGCTCTCGACATCACCACGTAGCGCTGGGGAACCCCTTGCGGCAAACCGATGATCTCGCGGATGACATCGCGCAATAAGCCGACTCCACCCACCGGCCAGAGACTGGCAAGGCTTGTTGGTGCATCGCGATTCGGCAGCTGTACCCCCAGTTCGGTCGGGATCTGCAGAACCTGAACAGGCTTTGTAGCTGCGATGCGCAACAGCATCAAGGCATCGGCATTGGCGGGGCCCTTGGGGGCGGCCCGATTGGTGAAATCGCCGACCCGGTTGGAATCCAGGCCAATAACAAGCACCGTCACTGGAGACTCAGGGAACGGAGCCAGGTTGGCTGGATCATTTTTACTGGGCGGGGCACTCCGGGCCACACGATCGGGTTCAGGCCAAACGCTGGTCAGCAACCAGCCGGTCAGGCCAACTCCCAGAGCAGCCACTCCAACCCGCACCACACCTAACCAGGAGCGCTCTCCGAGCCATCGAAGCAACCGCTTGGGTTCAGAGGGCGCCATCGACCGGCCACACCGCAGGGGCACTTATTTTCGCTCAATCTTCTGTCGTTAGCTTGTTTGCCGTGTCGATGTCCACCATGTCTCTGCGCCATGACTTCCGCAGCCGTCCCGCAGAACAGGTGCGCGTGGTGGTGTTCGGCGCCACGGGCTACATCGGCCGCTTCGTGGTGAAAGAGCTGGTCAACCGCGGGTATCAGGTGGTGGCCTTCGCCCGTGAACGCAGCGGGATTGGGGGGCGTCAGACCCAGAACGACGTCATCGCTGACTTCCCAGGTGCCGAAGTGCGGTTCGGCGATGTCTCCGATCCAGCGTCCCTTGCAGCCAATGCTTTCGACCAGCCCACAGATGTGGTGGTGAGCTGCCTGGCGTCCCGCACCGGCGGTCGCAAGGATTCCTGGGCCATTGACCATCAAGCTACCCTCAACACCTATTTGAAGGGTCGCGAGGCCGGCGTCGCGCACTACGTCTTGCTCTCAGCGATTTGCGTTCAGAAGCCGTTGCTCGAATTTCAGAAGGCCAAGCTGGCCTTTGAAGCGGCCCTTCAGGCTGATGGCGAGATGACCCACTCAATCGTTCGCCCCACCGCCTTTTTCAAAAGTCTCGGTGGGCAGGTGGAAAGCTGCCGGAAAGGAGGCCCATACGTGATGTTTGGTGGCGGCACAATGGCCAGCTGCAAGCCGATCAGCGAAGCGGATCTGGCCCGATTCATGGCGGACTGCCTGCGGGACGCCGACAAGATCAATCAGGTTTTGCCCATTGGTGGCCCTGGCCAAGCCCTGACGGCGCGCGAGCAGGGGGAGATGTTGTTCCGAGCCCTGGGCCGCACACCGCGGATGCTGTCGGTGCCGATCGCGCTGATGGATGGCCCGATTGCTCTGATGGATGGCCTGTCCAGAATCTTTCCAGGACTTCAAGACACAACCGAATTCGGACGGATCGGGCGGTATTACGCCAGTGAATCGATGCTGGTCTGGGACCAACACAATCAGCGCTACGACGCTGACGCCACCCCCTCTTACGGAGAGGACACCCTGGAGCAGTTCTTTGAGAGGGTGGTGCGCGACGGCATGGCCGGACAAGACCTGGGGGATGCCGCCTTGTTTTAAAACCGCCATGCTCTCTGTGTAGGGGATTAGTCATGGATCGGTCGAGCGAGCCGTTAACAACGCCCGGCAGAGGGCGATCTACAGGAGTGCTCCTCCATCCCACCGCACTCCCTGGTAGTCCCGTATGCGGAAGCTTCGGGGAACCCAGCCGGAGTTGGCTTCATCTTCTGGCAGAGAACAACATCGGGGTCTGGCAGATGCTGCCTCTGGCTCCGCCTGACCCAACTGGTTCTCCCTACAGCTCTCCCTCCTGCAATGCCCTGAACCCCGCCTTTCTTGACGGGCAGGATCTGGCAGACGAAGGGTTCATCAGCCATGACGCTCTGGCGGCGGCTCCCGGAGCCGATGCACCGCTGGCGGGGCAACAGCGAGTGGATCTTGATCTGGCTCAACAGCGTTACCAGGCCTTAGCC
>NZHI01000001.1 GCA_002691345.1 Synechococcus sp. MED650
TAGGCCCTGCTCAGCTGCAGCACGCTGCACCATCGTGCGCATTGAGCTGCGCCAACAACGCAGGCGTAAGGGAGACCCCCACCCACCGTTGCTGGCTGCAGCTTTTGCCTCCGCCAGGGCCTGGCCAAGCCAGAGGGAATTCACCTCGCCAGAAGGGCAGACTTTGGCAAAGCGGAACGGCTGCTCTCCATGGGTGGTCGATGGGGTGGAGGTGATCAGCAATTCCCAGCGTTTGCGGCCATCCGCTTCGAGGATCGGCCTGGAATAGAAATCAAGTTCCCAGTCTTCAGCGGCTGTGATGGCAGCAGTGCTCATCCGGCGGACTGCTCCTGTTGTTTCAACATGTTCTGAGCACGGCTGGCACGGTCGGTGGCTTCAGCCATCACCTTGTCTTTTTCAATCAACAGCTCTCCCGGGGGACCCTCCAGCAAGGCGGTGTTAAGCCCAATGCGGCCCCGGCCAGGATCCAGTTCCGTGATCAACGCGAACACGCGATCTCCCTGGTCAAACACTTCCCGGATTGAACGCAAGCTGCCGTTGGTGATGGCGGATTGATGCAGCAGCCCACTGATGCCTCCCAGATCCACAAACAATCCGTAGGGCTTGACTGCCGCAACCTGGCCTTCCACAAGCTGACCCACCTCGAGATCCTGGAACCGCGCGGCGACGGCAGCGCGTTTTTCAGAGAGAACCAGCTTCCTGGTTTCTGAATTCACTTCAACAAAGGCCACACCAAGGGTCTTGCCCACCAGCTCTTGGTGGTTTTCACCATCCTGCAGCTGCGAGCGGGGTATGAATCCCCTCAGTCCTTCGAGATCGCAGGTGACGCCGCCACGGTTGAAGCCGTTCACGATCACCTGAACAACTTTCCCTTCTTTTTCCATCACCTTCACCTTGTCCCAGCTCTTGCGCAGCTCTAGGGCGCGACAGCTCACCGTGACCATCCCGTCCGCGTTCTGCTCGCGGGTGACCAGAACTTCAACTTCCAGACCCTTGGGAAAACGCTCCCGGAAATTCAGGATGACACCGAGGCCGGCCTCGCTCTTTGGCATGAAACCGGGCGCTTTTCCGCCCACATCGATGTAAACACCGTCGCTTTCCAGGCCAATCACGGTTCCCTTGATCACTTCGCCGGTCGTGCCAACTGGAGCGTTCTCGTCCAGGGCTGCGAGGAAGGCCTCCTCATCGAAATCGAAATCATCAACGCTGCGCGGCTCGTTGCGCGTCTCCTTCCGGGGCTTGTCGTCAGGAGCTCCCAGCAGATCCGCCATGGACATGCCTTCCATGCCGCTCATGTCGAAGCGGCTGTCCTCGTCGGCGACGGGAGAGGGTGATGTGCTCCCACGCTGTGGGGCCCGCGGTGGCGCTGCAAGGCCGGCCCGCTCCTCGAGCAGGCGCGCTTTCTCGGCTGCTGCTTCGGCTTCAGCCCTTGCTTCGGTGGCTTCGCGCTCAAGACGCAGTTGTTCGTCCCGGCGATTGATCTGCATCACCTGGAGTGGTTTGTTCGCTGCCGGCTTCGGGGCCTTGGGGCGGTTGGGCTGCGGACTGCCGGCTGCGGCCATGGACCTGGGGGTCATCAATCGATCATTTTGACAGGCTGGGGCTGGATTTGCAGCTCACCGCTTCTGCCGCCATGGATCAGCACCGTCATCGCTTCGATCAACTGGCCTGGCCCGCTGCTCAGCGAGCTGCCCAGCAGGCTGGCGCCACGGTGATTTGGCCCTTCGGGGCTTGCGAGCAGCACGGGCCTCAGCTGCCTCTGGCCACTGACGCCGTGTTCGCCGAGGGGATCATTGATGCGGTGCTCAAGCAGCTGGATCCAACGCTTCCGATTTGGAGGCTCCCATCGCAATCCATTGGTTTCTCCCCAGAGCATCAGGCTTTTCCCGGCACTCTCACGCTGTCGGCCGATTTGATTTTGCAACTGGTGAGCGAGGTGGGAGCCCAGCTTGCAGCGATCGGAATCCATCGCCTCGTTCTGTTCAACGCCCATGGCGGTCAGATTGGTTTGCTGCAGGTGGCGGCGCGTCAGTTGCGAGCACGCTGCCCAGCAATGGCTGTGCTGCCTTGCTTCCTCTGGAGCGGCGTGGATGGGCTCGCCGATCTTCTGCCAATTCATGAACGCGACAATGGCCTCCATGCCGGTCAAGCCGAAACCAGCCTGATGCTGCATATGGCTCCGCACTTGGTGGGTGACGAGCGCCCTGTGGATGGCCTTCCGGAGGTGGATCCGCCCCTGGGCTGGAGCCTGGAAGGAGCGGCCCCTTGCGCTTGGCTAACGAACGATCTCAGCAAAAGCGGGGTGATCGGGGATTCGCGGCAGGCTTCCGCTGCATTGGGGAGCTCGCTTCACCATCTGTTGATTCATCACTGGCGGGAACGCTTTGAGGCCCTGTTGGCAACTGAGTGGCCGCCGCTCGAAAGCCGTCTTCAGAACTCCTCTACGTCCTGAACCCCGAACGGCAGTGCACCCAATCCGCGGTGCACTGGTTATTGTCGGTCGCACTGAAAGTGGTGGACAGCGTCCTATGACGACCCTCAATGCACCTGAGGCAACCGTGATGGAGGCTCAAGATGCGCTGCCCGACTTCACGACTGCTGAATACAAGGACGCCTACAGCCGCATCAACGCGATCGTGATCGAGGGTGAGCAGGAAGCGCATGACAATTACATTTCTCTTGGCACGCTGATCCCCGATCAGGCTGAGGAGCTGAAGCGCTTGGCGCGGATGGAGATGAAGCACATGAAGGGTTTCACATCCTGTGGTCGCAACCTCGGTGTCGAGGCAGACATGGTGTTCGCCAAGACGTTTTTTGAGCCCCTACACACCAACTTTCAGGCTGCGCTGAAAGAAGGGAAGGTGGTCACATGTCTGTTGATTCAGGCTCTGTTGATCGAAGCCTTCGCCATCTCTGCGTATCACATCTATATCCCCGTGGCCGATCCCTTCGCTCGGAAAATCACTGAGGGTGTTGTGAAAGACGAATACACCCACCTGAACTACGGCCAGGAATGGCTCAAGGCCAATTTCGAGGCCAGCAAGGATGAGCTCTTCGAGGCCAACAAAACAAACCTTCCTCTGATCCGTTCGATGTTGGAGGACGTTGCTTCTGACGCTGCGGTTCTTCACATGGAGAAGGAAGACCTGATCGAGGACTTCTTGATCGCCTATCAGGAGGCTCTCGGAGAAATTGGCTTCACATCGCGCGATATCGCGCGGATGGCAGCCGCCGCGTTGGCAGTCTGAAGCCTGATCTCGGCTTGCAACTCTGACGGTTTGTTCACAGGCACGTTGCGTTCGCTACCGCGTGCCGTGGGACGATGGTTTCTTGGGATTTTTCCCGGACGTTAAAGACATGACATGTTTGGTCTGATCGGACATTCGACGAGTTTTGAGGCGGCGCGCCTTAAGGCCATGGAACTCGGGTTCGATCACATCGCCGACGGTGATCTCGACGTGTGGTGCAGTGCTCCTCCACAGCTGGTTGAGCACGTCGAAGTGACCAGCCCCGTGGGGATCACCATCGAAGGTGCCTATATCGACTCCTGCTTTGTGCCGGAGATGCTGAGCCGATTCAAGACCGCTCGGCGCAAGGTGCTCAACGCCATGGAGCTTGCCCAAAAAAAGGGCATCAACATCACCGCTCTAGGTGGATTCACCTCCATCATTTTTGAGAATTTCAACCTGCTTCAACACCAGAACGTGCGGAGCACGACGCTGCAATGGCAGCGTTTCACCACCGGTAACACCCACACCGCCTGGGTGATCTGCCGCCAGGTGGAGAACAATGCACCCTCACTGGGGATCGACTTGAGCAAGGCCAAGGTTGCTGTTGTCGGTGCCACCGGTGATATCGGCAGTGCCGTCTGCCGCTGGCTCCAAGCCCGAACGAAGGTTGGCGAACTCCTGCTTGTCGCCCGTCAGCAGCAGCCATTGCTTGATCTGCAGCAGGAGCTTGGAGACAGTCGCATTCTTTCTTTAGAAGAAGCCTTGCCGGAAGCTGACGTGGTGGTCTGGGTGGCCAGCATGCCCCGGACGCTTGAAATTGATCAGGCCAGCCTGAAAAAACCTTGCTTGATGATCGATGGCGGCTATCCGAAAAACCTCAATTCCAAAGTTGCTGGTGGCGGCATCCATGTTCTGAAAGGCGGGATTGTGGAGTTCTGCCGCGACATCGGTTGGTCGATGATGGCGATTGCTGAGATGGATCGTCCTCAGCGACAGATGTTTGCCTGCTTTGCCGAGGCCATGCTTCTCGAGTTCGAACGCTGCCACACCAACTTCAGCTGGGGACGCAACAACATCACCCTGGAGAAGATGGATTTCATTGGTGCAGCATCGGTTCGCCATGGGTTCAGCACCCTGAATCTTCAATCCAATCTTCAGGCCACTGCTGCCTGATTCCCGGAGAGCCATGCCCCGTCGTCCCCTGCTGGAGTTCGAAAAGCCCCTGGTCGAGCTCGAGCAGCAAATTGAGCAGATCCGCCAGCTGGCCCGTGATTCAGAGGTTGATGTCACGCAGCAGCTGCAACAGCTTGAGTCACTCGCCGACCGTCGCCGCCAGGAGATTTTTCAAGGGCTGACTCCGGCCCAGAAGATTCAAGTTGCCCGTCACCCACAGCGGCCGAGCACCTTGGATTTCATCCAGATGTTCTGTGACGACTGGGTCGAACTGCATGGTGACCGGCGTGGGAATGATGATCAGGCACTGATCGGGGGCGTTGGTCGGATCGGGGAGCGCCCAGTGGTGTTGATCGGGCATCAAAAAGGGCGCGACACCAAGGAGAACGTGGCCCGGAATTTCGGAATGGCCACACCCGGTGGGTATCGCAAGGCGATGCGACTGATGGACCACGCCGATCGCTTCCGGCTCCCCATTCTTTCGTTCATCGACACGCCTGGGGCTTATGCCGGTTTGGAGGCTGAGGAGCAGGGGCAGGGCGAGGCCATCGCGGTCAATCTGCGCGAGATGTTCCGACTCCGCGTTCCTGTGATCGCCACAGTGATTGGTGAAGGAGGATCCGGCGGAGCCTTGGGGATCGGCGTAGCCGACAGGCTGCTGATGTTTGAACACAGTGTGTACACGGTGGCTAGCCCCGAGGCCTGTGCATCGATCCTTTGGCGAGACGCGGCAAAGGCGCCGGATGCGGCTGCTGCTCTGCGGATTACCGGTCGCGATTTGCTGGACCTCGGTGTCGTTGACGAGGTGCTGGACGAGCCTTCTGGCGGGAACAATTGGGCTCCTCTGGAGGCTGGCACCACGTTGAAGGCAGCAATCGAGCGCCATCTCGATGCGTTGTCGGCCATGTCAGAGCAGGAATTGCGCGATGCGCGCTACACGAAATTCAGGGCGATGGGACGTTTTCTCGAAAAAACGTCACAGGATGTGGAGAAATCGGCTTAAGGTGTCACGGTTTGCCTACAGCCCTTGCCAACGGCACTGATTACGGGCGCGAGTCGAGGCATCGGACGACGCACCGCCGAGTTGCTTGCACAACAAGGCTGGAACCTTCTCCTGACAGCTCGCAGCATTGATCAGCTTGATCAGCTTGCTGATCAACTCCGATCAACAGGTTCAGGTGTTGCAACAGCAGGCATCGATCTGGTTCAGCCGGAGAGGGTGGAGTCAGGCCTTGCCAGCCTGCTTGCCCATGGTGAGTCGCCATCAGTGTTGATTAACAATGCTGGTGCGGCCTACACCGGTGATCTTCTGGCCATGCCGCTCGACCGCTGGCAGTGGTTGCTACAGCTGAACCTCACCAGCGTGATGCAGGTTTGTTCAGCTGTTGTGCCCGCCATGCGTGAACAAGGTGGGCTGGTGATCAATGTGAGCAGCCATGCCGCTCGTCATGCCTTCCCTCAATGGGGTGCTTATTGCGTCACCAAAGCAGCCCTGGCCAGCTTCACTCGATGCTTGGCTGAGGAGGAGCGCCCTCATGGCATTCGCGCCTGCACCCTCACCCTCGGTGCCGTCAACACACCACTGTGGGACGCGGAAACCGTACAAAGCGATTTCGATCGTCGTGCCATGCTCTCTGTCGACCAGGCGGCAGAAGCACTGGTGAATCTGGCGACGCAACCCAGCAACCAGTTGATCGAAGACCTCACACTTATGCCGGCCGTCGGCGCCTTTTGAACGAACAGTCATGACAGCAACAGTCCCCTTCGTTTCCAACGGTGCCGCCGGAAGCAACGGCATCGGAAAGCTCAGTTCAGCCGTGTCCGCCAGGATTCGAGAACGTCTTCAGGAGTCGGGCGTCTCCTTTTTGGCCAACGACAACATCGCTGATCATCTTCAGCCAGGTGAACTGGCTGAACTTCAGCTTGAAGTGGCCGACAAGGTGCGGGATCTCCTGCGCAGCTTGGTGATCGACATCGATAACGATCACAACACCCATGAGACGGCCGAACGGGTCGCCAAGATGTATCTCCAGGAGGTCTTCAAGGGGCGTTACCACCAGCAACCCAAGGTGGCCAGCTTCCCCAATGTGAAGCAGCTCGATGAGATCTACACCGTGGGACCGATCACGGTGCGCTCGGCCTGTTCCCACCATCTCGTGCCGATCATGGGCAATTGCTGGATCGGGATCAAACCCGGTGCGCGTGTCATTGGTCTATCCAAATTCACGCGTGTGGCTGACTGGGTCTTCTCCCGCCCTCACATCCAGGAGGAAGCGGTGATGATCCTTGCCGATGAAATTGAGAAGCTCTGCGAGCCACAGGGCCTCGGCATCATCATCAAGGCCCAGCACTACTGCATGAAGTGGCGTGGAGTGAAAGAGCCCCAAACCAGCATGGTTAATTCTGTCGTGCGCGGAGATTTCCGCCACGATCCCAGCCTCAAGCAGGAGTTCTTTGAGTTGGTGCGTCAGCAGCAAGCGCTTCTGAGTACCTGATTACCTTTCTCCAACGGCCTGGACTAGGGCCTGTACTTTGCTGAGGTCCTTCCAGCCGGGTCGGATCTCCAATCGGCTTGATGCATCAAGTCCATCCGGACTGACCCGACTCAGAAGCTCAGGGATCCATTCGGCGCTGATGCCTCCCGCCAGCCACCACGGCAGGGATGGTGCTGCATCGGCGATCCATTCCAGGGGAAGCCGGTGGCCTGTGCCGCCAAGTTGCTCCGGACTCCAGGCGTCCAAAAGCAACCCATCTACAGCCTGCTCGTAGCCATTGAGACGTGTCACGTCTTCGGGCTGACGAATCCTGAGTGCTTTCCACCAGCGTTGGTTGGGGTAGCGCTGTTTGAGCTCTCGGCAGCGATCGCTGTCCTCAGACCCGTGCAGCTGCACGACAGATGGCTGTCCTTCGCCTTGAAGGGCCCGATCAAGCGTTGCATCGTCAGGATTGGCCACCACCCACACCCGCAACAGCTGTGGAACTTGCTGCTCAAGGGCTTGAAACAGATTGCTGCGGGCCGCTTCTTCCAGATAGCGCGGCGTTTTGGGGACACCAATCACGCCGATGGCATCGACCCCCATGGCGGCGATCGCGAGGGCTTGGTTCACATCGGTTAAGCCGCAGATTTTGATCGCCGGTGCGGTGCGGGGATCACGCAAAGGGCTGTCGAATTGCTCTCCCTAGGATGCGGCACACGACGGACTTAGTGGTGGGAGAAGGCTGGCAGCTGTTCAAGATCGGTGGCATTCCATTGCGACTGCAGCCGAGTTGGCTGTTTGCAGTGGCCATCTTCACCACACTGTTTCAGGGGCGTTACGCCGCAACGGCATCGCTGCCGGTGAGCTGGGGTCTGGGCTTGCTGACCACCCTGCTCCTGTTCACATCGGTTTTGTTGCATGAGCTCGGCCATGCCCTGATGGCGTTGAGGGAAGGGGTGCGCGTGCTCAGCATCACCCTGTTTCATCTGGGCGGCATCGCGCGGATCGAGAAGGAGTGTTCCACCGCAATGGGGAGCCTGCGCATCGCGGCGGCGGGCCCCCTGGTGAGCCTGCTGCTGGCGCTGGCGATGCTGCTTTCGGCGGCATCCATCAGTGAGGATCAGGCCTGGTTGACCCTGCTGCTCAGCCAAGTGGGGCTGCTCAACTTGATGCTGGGGCTGTTCAATCTGTTGCCTGGTCTGCCCCTCGATGGCGGTCTGATTCTCAAGGCTTTGGTCTGGCAGATCAGCGGAAGCCAGAAGCGCGGTGTTGAGGTGGCTTCGGCCTCCGGGCGGGCCCTTTCCATCTTGATGATTGTGGCGGGCGGTGTCCTGATGTTTCAGGGCGGTGGTTTGAACGGTGTTCTGCTCATGCTGATCGGGTGGTTCGGCCTGGGGGCGAACCGCAGTCAGACCCAGATGCTCCAACTGCAGGCCGTGTTGAAGGAGTTGCGGGTGGAGGGGGCCTCGGGGCGTCGTTTTCGGGTTCTCGAAGCAGACCAGCCCCTGCGACGCTTGAGTTCGCTTCGGCTGCAGGACAGTGAGGAGAAGGGCCCTGCTGACTGGGTTCTGGTTTGCAGAGAAGGCCGCTGGGTGGGATGGATTGACGACCGGCCCCTTCGAGATCTCCCCGTTCAGCAATGGGATCAGCAACGGTTGGAGGATCATCTGAAGCCTCTCAATCAGCTCCCCTCGATCGCCACTACGGCCTCTCTGGCTGAGGCGGTGGCGGCGTTGGAGACCACCGCAGAGGGTCGACTTTTGGTGTTTTCACCAGCCGGGTTGCCCAGTGGAACGCTGGATCGGATGGATGTTGGCGATGCTGTTCTTAAAAAGTTGGGCGTGACCTTGCCGCCGCAGGTTCTTGCTGAGGCTCGGAAGCGCAATGGCTATCCGCTCGGCTTGGTGATGCTTCCCCAAATCGTTGCTTCGATGAAGGCTCAGAGTGATGGGGAAGATGCCTCCTCCTTCAGTTCCTGAAGCTCCTCATGATCGAGGGGCTGCAGGATCCAGTTCCGGCGGCACCAGTGCTGCATGAATGCCTTTTGCAGATGATGATCCAGGCCTGATCGAGGCACCCCTGGCGGCGCTGGGGTTGGTGCCGGCTCCCCAAACACGCGTTGCCACAGTGCCGTTGGTGGATCCAGGACGATTTCACCGTGTTGGAGCAGGCGACCCCGCTGCCAGCGCTGGGCACTGCCCACCCGCTTGATGCCTGCTGGGTCCACCAGGTCTGCCGCTGTTGCACTGGCAAAGCAGTTGGGCTTGTTTCCAATGGCTGGTTCGGAACCAAATTGCAACGGCAGCCCAAGGCTGCTGAAGCCATCGATCAGCCATTGGCAGGCCTGTCGGTAAGCCTCCTTGCGCTGCCGGGGCGGATCCGGCCAGATCAGGGCATAGGTGAGCCCGCCTGCATGCAACACCGCGCTGCCCCCACTGGGACGCCGCACCAACTGAAGATCGCCTGATGCGGCAAGCGCGTTCCATTGCGATGGCCACTGGCGTTGATGGCGGCCAAGCGAAAGCCAGGGTCCTTGCCAGCGATAGAAGCGCAGCACAGGCGTTGTGGAATGCCGCAACAGCAACGCATCCAGGGCCATCTGGGTGTGACCATCTGCGGTCAGCATCGGGAGCAGGCGCCCAGATGCGGGCATGCTGGGAATGTCCATCGATCAGACCCTGTGCTGCCCTGGTGGGATGTTCCGATCTTGATCGCTCTCGGGCTGTTGGCGGGGGGGCTTGCCGGATTGCTGGGTATCGGTGGCGGTTTGATCTTCGCGCCTCTTCTGCTCTGGCTTGATCTCCCTCCCCATCAAGCGCTGGCCACCAGCAGCTTCGCCATCGTGCCGACGGCTCTGGCCGGCACCGTCACGCATTTGCGACAGGGTCAGGTCCCGGCGCGCTCTGGAGTGGCCATTGGCCTTGCGGCTTTCGGCTCGGCTTTGCTGTTTGGAGGTCTCGCTGGTTTTGCCGCCGACTGGATTCTCCTGGGGATGCAAACGGTGATGTACGTGGTTCTGGCCTTCTGTGTAAGAGCGCGTGCTGAGGCAGAAGCGGATGAGCAGCCCGACGATGCCCCTGCCCCTGTGCTGGCCGGTGTTGGCTGCATTGCTGGATGGACCGCCGGCATGCTCGGGCTCGGTGGCGGTTTGGTCATGGTCCCGTTGATGAGTGGTCCTTTGTCTGTTCCGATTCATCAGGCGGTTCGTCTCAGCACCGTTGCCGTGCTCTGCTCCGCGAGCGCGGCATCGATTCAGTTCGTTCACGAGGGGCGTGGAGTCCCGTTGATGGGCTTGTTGCTCGGTGGTGTGGCGGCCTTGGCTGCCCAGTGGACCGCCAGCCGCCTGGATCGCTTTGACGCCGTGATGCTGGTGCGGTGCCTGCGAGGTCTGGCGATCGTGCTTGCGATCGACAGCTCCCGACGTGCCCTGCAGCTTTGGCTGAGCTGATCCTTCCTCAGTCCAGTAACGCCCAGAAGCCCTCATCCAGCTCGTAGCCCAAGGTTGCTGCCATCTGCGAAAGGTTGCCGCGCATGGAACGCCCCAGCTCTTGCTGGCAGAGGTCATCCAGTTGCATCAGCCGGTGGGTGATCCAGAGCTCAAGGGCCTGGGGCTCAAAGCGCAATCCCTCACTGCTGCTGAAGCTGTGGGGCACCACCATGGCCACGTGCCGGATCAGGCTGCCCCGGTCGCGCTCGAGCACAAGAGGCAGCCATGGGTGGCGGGCATCGGCTCTAAGGGCCCAGAGGCGCGGCTCTGAGCACTCCGGTAGCTCTCTGGGATCGTCTTCACCCCTCGGCCAGTCAAATTGGAGCTCCAGCACTGGCCCTCCTTCCAGGAGTGATTTCAGGGGGTGTGCGGTCCACACCTGCAGAGGACGCAGGTCCAGACGGCGGATGGCTGTGGCATCGATCAGGACCGGATCCATGGAGTGGTGTGACAGGCCTTTGCGAATGATGGCTTCTAGCCCATTCCAGGGAGAAGAATGGGAGCGTTTGCTGCATGGCTTTCATGGAATCCGCTCTGTCATCCGCTGAAGTGTTCATCGCTCTCGTAGTGGCTGCTCACGCTGCTGTTCTGGCCTTGCGTCTCTCCATCAGCCTTTACGAAGCCTGATCACGAGGCTTCATTCGGGCTTGGCAGGGCTTTCCCGCTGCGGTACAAGCGGTCATTCGCCTTGATGCATTGACCGCGAGCCAGGCCCAGACGGAGTCCAGCTCCCGCACCGATGCGGCTTCAATGGCTGCAGCGATTCAACGTCAGACCGATCGACGTGAGTTGCACTGCAGTCTTCTTGCTTTGGCGGCAAAGGCAGGAATTGTTGTTCTTGGTTGTGTGAGCCTGATCCGGCTTTCATTGGCCTATCAAGAACGGCTTGACAGGCACAGCGAGCTTGCAGCGGTTGTCTCGATCGAGTCAGCCAAGCTTGAAACACTCCAGAGGCGGTTTGATCATCTGTTCAGCATTGGTGGTGAGAAACGCCTGATCAGCGAGCAGGATCAATGGATTGGGCCGAATCGCATGCGGATTATCTGGCGCTGAGATTCGTGACCAGCACCCGATGCCGTGGGTGCTGACCGGCAGACTGTCAGCCTTCCTGGCCCTGTTTTGATGTCCATGCCCGGCACCGTTCTGATCACCGGCACCACATCGGGCGTGGGCCTGAACGCCACAAGCGCATTGGTGAAGCGGGGCTGGAGCGTGATCACCGCCAACCGCAGCCCGCAGCGTGCAGCGGCCGCAGCCGATGCGCTCGACCTGCCCAAGGAGCGGCTTCAGCATGTGCTGATGGATCTTGGTGATCTCGAGAGTGTGCGCCGGGCTGTTGATGCCTTGCCAGAACGACTGGATGCCGTCGTCTGCAATGCGGCGGTGTACAAGCCGAAGCTGAAGCAGCCGGAGCGTTCACCGCAGGGCTATGAAATCTCGATGGCCACAAACCACTTCGGCCATTTCCTGCTGGTGCACCTGCTGTTGGGCCGACTGCAGAACTCCAGCCACCCCTCCAAGAGAGTGGTGATCCTCGGCACCGTGACGGCCAACTCCAAGGAGCTTGGGGGCAAGATTCCCATCCCAGCCCCGGCGGATCTGGGGGATCTCTCCGGGTTTGAGGCTGGCTTCAAAGCCCCCATTGCCATGGCCAGTGGCAAGCCGTTCAAGCCCGGCAAGGCTTACAAAGACAGCAAGCTTTGCAACATGATCACAACTCAGGAGCTGCACCGCCGCTTGCACGGGGAGACGGGGATCACCTTCACTTCGCTCTACCCGGGGTGTGTGGCCGACACCCCGTTGTTCCGCAACACCCCCAAGGCTTTTCAGACGATCTTTCCCTGGTTCCAGAAGAACATCACCGGCGGCTATGTCTCCCAAACCCTGGCAGGTGAACGGGTGGCTGATGTGGTGGCCAATCCTGACTTTGCTGAGTCCGGTGTGCACTGGAGCTGGGGGAACAGGCAGAAGAAGGATGGTCAGCAGTTCAGTCAGGAGCTATCCGACAAGGCCACGGATCCCGAGACGGCCCGGCGGGTGTGGGAGCTGTCGATGAAGCTCAACATCAGGAGGTACGCAAATATACCAGAACTGGATGACGGGCTTTCCGAGTTTGA
>NZHI01000002.1 GCA_002691345.1 Synechococcus sp. MED650
CCAACTTCACGCTGAAAAACGAGACAACACTCTCCGTTGAGGGAGTACGCGTCAACAGAGAACTCAGCCGCAAATTGGAGAAATCCTCAAGTGAAAATTTCGGCAACACCTGGGTGCAACCGCTGATTGGTGTCTATGGCACCTATGCCATCAGTGAGGACTGGCAGGCCTTTGCCTACCTTGACGCAGGTGGATTCGGGCTGAGCGGAGAAAAGGATCTGAGTGGAACCGCCCAGGCAGGCATTGCCTATGCGCTAGGAAACTCAGCTCAGATCTCACTCTCCTACAAGTATTTCGGCCTTGACTATGCCGGAGGCGGTGGTAATTCCTACAGCGTTGATCAAAGCGGCGTGAACCTAGGCCTGCGCTGGCTGTTTGACTGATGCAGCAGCCTGAGAAGTCAGGCTGTCAGCCACATTCACAGCCGTACGCGAGCCGCTGGCGATGGCGCCTTCGATGAACCCGCGCCAACCCTCGGTGGTATCACCGGAGGCAAAGTACAGAGGACCTTCGTGATGCGGAAGCTCATCGGCGAAGCGTTCGAAGCAACCGGGTCGGTAGGTGCACCAGCTGCCGTTGGAAAGCGCGTCATCACCCCAGTCATGACCAAACGTAGAGAGCAGGCGAACACCAGGAATGAATTCTTCGAGAATGGTTTGCCATTCAGAGACAGGCTTCTCCAGGGCACCGGGTTCGAGACTGAACCCGGCCAACACCGAATGCTGCTCGCCGCGTTTGTAGGTGAAGCTGCCGATCAGGGGTGAATCGGTGGAGCGGGACAGGGTCATCACCGCTCCGGGGTCACCCTCCACTTCAAAAAACACCTTGTATCCGCCCCCGACGTGCTTCAGCTGCGAAGCCTCTTGCTTCACCGCAGAGAGCGGCGGATCAAACGAAACGCTGTTCAACACATTCAGCGGCACAGTCACCACAGCACGCTTTGCAGTGACAACCTCACCATTCACGGTTGTCACTGACACACCGGTCGCTGAGTGCTGAACAGAGGACACAGACGTGTTCAGTGCAACTTCAAAAGCACCATCCTCTGCAATCGCAGAAACGAGAGCGCCAGTCCCTTCCGTGAACTTGTAACGGGCGGCAGTGTCGTTGAACAGCTCGTAATTCCAACCGGTGAGCGACCAGCAACGCATCATCTCCACATAGGAAGCATTCGCGGGTTGGTTCATCGAAAGGATCTCGAGCATGCCCCCGACAGCAGTCCGCTGCAAGGGAGTGAGTTCCAGAGCATTCATCCGATCAGCCACCGTTAGAGCATCACATTCGACAATCGCCTCACGCGTGTGACGAGAGTCGTAAGGGAGCTCCCAAACCGCCTTGGATTCTGCAAAAAACTGATGAAAGCCATCAACAAATTCAGCCAACTGGTCTTCGCGCAGGTCATGCACCTGATCACCGATCTTGATCGCAATCCGCTCGGCAGCACAGCCGGGTGTTTCCTGAATCTCAAGGCCGTAGCGTTCTTTTTCCGCCCAGACGAATGGCTGGGTCCAATGAATCCAGGTTCCACCAAGTTCCACCGCAAAACCGTTCACCTGCTTGTGCCAGGTACGACCGCCCAAGCGATCTCGGGCTTCCAAGAGAAGGACCTTGAAACCCCGCTTTTGAAGGTCACGGGCTGCTGTGATCCCGGCAAAACCACCACCAATCACAGCCACATCAACAGAACGAGCCATAAGAATTCAGTAAAAAGAGAATTAACCAAACAAATTTCAGATCGTCAAAACAATCAGATTTTTTCAATCGCTCCCAGCTTCCAGGAGCGGTCAAACCATTCCTGACCTGGGCCATAAAGACGGAAGATGCCGAACCAACCCTTTCCTGGAACCGTCTTCACCCAGTTGGCCTCTTTCCCAGCAGGGGCTTCAGGGCCGAAATACAGATCAATGCTGCCGTCGGCATTCTTGGCCATCTCAGGATTGCGCTTGTTGTTTTTGCTGGGGTAGGGCATCTCCTTGCTCTGGAGCATGGAACGGGTCTGCGGGTCGTAGACCACGAACGACCAGAAGCGCTGAGCCGGTGGATTGGCAGGGATGTTGACTTTGTAAGTCTTGGATCCATCCAGGTAGGCGCCGCTGCCATCACGCGAGCTGAAGGCGTATTGGGAACCCACGCCAGGAAGTTCCAGCACCATCGCCGGCGTGTTCACCGTGGCCAGGTAGAAGAACAGCGTGCGGCCATCCATGTCACGGCCACCATTGCCGCCATCCACGAGGTAGGTGTGGTTGCCGCCGGGGAAACCGGTCTGCCAATAACCGGCCTTGCCGGGATAGATGTATGCCTTGGGATCCTGCGGGGCAAACAGAATCGAACGTGCCGTCGCATTGCCAATGGCGACCGCTTCAGTCAGCAGGGCTTTCTGTTCCCTGGTCGGATTGAACGGCTTCCCTTTTTGAATGCCAATCGCCGAGGCCATGCCCAAGAGTTCAGGGGAGAACATCTCGGAGGGCTCACGCTGGATCACCTCATCCAGTTCCTCGTAGAACTTGAAGTTGTTGGCATGGATGGTGTTCACATCTGACCCGGTGAGGTTGGTGAACGTGTTTGCAGGAGGGTTGCTCCTTTGAGCGAAGGGATACACCTTGAGGCCATTTTTAAATGCCGTCTTCGCCGTATCAGGCTTGCCTTGGTCATCAAGAAAGCCGCGAAGAATCAGCCAGTTGATTTTGCTGGGAGTCGTCGCAATGAAGTAACCATCGGTGTTGGCAGGTGGCGTATGGCCTGGGCCAAGAATCAGATACTTGCCGCCTTTGCCTTTGTCTGGGCCAGGGCCACCCATGTCGACAACAAAGCGGAAAAAGGCGTCATTAACGGTGCCCGGCCCTGTTCCCGCAGGAACTTCCACCACCATAGGGCCATCACTGAGATCAAGAAAAGCCGATGCGTAGACCGTATCGGTATTGCCGGTTAGCCAGAGCGATGTGGAGCTCATCAACTCCTCAAACAAACCGATATCTCGATTTGGCTTCAAGCCATAGCCATCGCGGTGGCCGACATAGAGCATCTCGATGGATGCCGCCGGCATGAAATTGAGGAAGGTTTGCACACCACGGCCGAGATCCACTTGACGGCGCGCTGCCTTTTTTGTGGCTTCATCGGGGAAGCCATCGAAATAGCGGAACGTGCCGATGCGGGTACGAACAACATCAGGCGTTAAGACATCTTCAGGGATCGGCGTGTTGTAACCCTTGGGAGTGACATCCTTCGCTTGAACTGGAAATGCAGAGCTTCCGATCAAGAGAGTGGAAGCCAAGAGAGCTGAAACAGAATTAAGGCCTTTCATGACAAATCAATGAATAAAAGTGGAAGTCGTGAATTGTTCGTTCAATCGAGCACTTCGATATTGTTCAGCTTCCAGGTTTGATCAAACCAGGGTTGCAACGGGCCATAGAGCCGGAAGGCCGTAAACCACCCTTTTCCAGGTACGGTTTCAATCCAATTGGTTTCCTTACCCACAGGTGCTTTGGGTCCGAAATACAAATCCACCGAACCATCAGCATTGGCGACCATATCTTTGTTGCGCTTGTTGTTCTTAGCGGGGAAGGGCTGACTGGTTTGCAGCTGAGATCGTGTCTGGGAGTCATACACAACGATGGACCAGAAATCCTTGGCAGGTGGATTCTTGTCAATGGTTAATTTGTATGATTTCCCACCATCAAGAACAGCACCATTTTCATCCGTTCCAGCAATGGCATATTGAGAGCCAACGCCAACCATTTCCAGCACCATGGCCGGAGTGTTGACGGTGTAAGCCCAGAAGAAATTGTTGCGGGCATCAAGGTTTCGGCCTCCCCGGCCACCATCTTTGAGCCACTCGTAACTTCCCCCTGCGAAAGCTGTGAACCACTGGGGATTGCCCTCATAGGTGTATGCATCTGCAGCACGAGGAGTCACCATGTCGGAGCGCACATAGGCCACACCCACCTGAACGGCTTCCTCCATCAAGGCTCGATCCGCTGCTGAAGGATTGAAGGGCTTTCCTTTTTCCATCCCGATACCAGAAGCCAAACCGCGAATTTCCGGATCGAGGAAATCGATGGGCTCACGCTGAATCACCCGGTTGAGTTCGTTGAAGAATTCAAAGTTGTTGGCATGAACCGTATTGAATACCTTGTCGCCGCCTTGGACGAAGGTCATCTTGGGCGGGTTGTCTTTTTGCGACAGCGGATACATCCGCAGACCATTCTCGTAGTTCGCAACTGCCTGATCAGGTTTACCCTCATCATCCAGGAAGGCCCTCAAAATCAACCAGTTGGAATAAGTGGGTGAACGGAAAACAAAGTAGCCATCAGTGTTTGAAGGCTCTTTATCGTCAGGCCCCAGAATCAAATATTTTCCCCCCTTGCCTTTATCCGGACCAGGGCCACCGGTATCGGCCACGAAGCGAAAGTAAGCATCATTGATCGTGCCAGGTCCAAGACCAGCAGGCACCTCAATCACCAACGGCCCCGTCCGCTGCAAGTTGAAAAAAGCCGAACCATAAACGGTATCTGTATTACCGGTTAAAAACAGGGGATTGGAATTCAACGGTGACATCAAATTCACCTTGGTGTAATCATCCACACCGATCTGTTCATGACCGTGCCGCAGCATTTCTATGCTCGCCGCAGGCATCATCGTCAGGAAGGTCTCGTAAGCCCGGATGAATTTGAGATTGTCGAAACTCGCCTTCACCGTGGCCGGATCGGGCATACCATCGAAGAAATTGAAGGTGCCAAGAGACGTGCGCACCTTGTCTGGCGTAAGCAGCTCTGATGGGATCGGAGTGGTGTATCCGGCTGGGATGGCATCAGCCCCTGCTTGCGCTCTGGTGGGCACACCAAACAAAACACCTGACAGGGCAAGAAGGGACAGCCCCTTAGAGGCACCCTTCATCCACGTTGCGCTCACCATGAGATGCAATCGACAGCTTTTTCAAGCTAGATAGCAAAAAGCGATTAGTCAGCGGTCGATGGTACGAAAAAGCCTTCATTCACCAGCAAACGGAAAGATGGCTTGCATGAGCTTGAAAACCCATGCAAGCCAAGCCCAAAGGGCATTCAATCCCATTAAGGATCAATCACGGAGACTCATTTGAGCTCCAACTCAGGCCGAGCCCACGAACCATCGAAATAAGCGGGCTTTGGATTGTAGATCCGGAAGGTGGCATTCCAGCCCGGGTAAATCTCCAAATAGTTGGGTTGTGTAGTATCACCACCAAAATGCAGCGTCACATCACCTTGTGCGTCTGCCTCGGCAAATGCGCTGTTGACATTGAAATTCTCACCAACCGGGAATCCATCCTTGTCGTACACCGTTAGCGACCAAAAAGCATTATCTCCATTCGGAACATCATTAAGCTTCAGCGTTTGAGGCTCAGATGATGATGGCGTGTAGAAGAGATAAACAGCACCTTCCTTCGGTAATCCGCCAATTCCAACAGCCACACCCATATTATTTTGCTCCGGGGTGACTTCACCGGGCCGACCAAAGAGCGATTCCGACTTCACACCTTTCTCGTTTCGCTCTTCGTTATAAGCCGCACGGAGAGCCATCATCTGCTCAAGATCCCATTGGTTGGGTTGCACATACTCGCCTGTCTTAGCCTGAGTAACCGACAACTTGGCCTGCAGAGCCTGGGCCTGTGCTACATCATCAGGATCCTGAATGTTCACACCGGTACGGAATGCTACTAAGGCATAGCGGCTCCCGACCTCGTCTTCTGTAAGGGTGTAATCACCAGGCTCTTTTTCCACATACACGTACCCCTGTCCATTCACCACCATGGCGCTCTGGTAGCGGCCATTGGTTTGCGGAAGCGTAAATGTCGCCGGAGTGGTCAGATCGAGAATCAACCAGGAATATAAGGTGTCAAAATTAATGCGAATCACCGTCCGATCCTTGGGATCCGCAGCCTTCTGGAGATTCAAAATCGTTCCCAAACCTCCGGTGCAGGTTGCAGCTGAAACATCGGCGATGTATTTGGCAAAGATCGTCTGCGTTTCAGCTTCGGAATAGTTTTCCTTGGTAACAGGCACAACTGTGTCGCTTTGAATTGAGACAGCTGGCTTAGGGCAATCCTTTTTTGCTGTGTCAACTGAAGCAGGAGCCTGCTCAGGATTGGCAGTCGACGAAGGCTGATCCGAAGAACTTTTGGGCTGGCCGCAGGCAACGGATAAGACACCCAAACCAAGAGCGAGAGCACCAGTGATGGCTTTCTTTTGAAAATACATGATTGAGGGTAGTAATTAGATGAAATTAAAAAAGAGAAGGAAATAATGATTCAATTCATTTTGCGGGCTCAAACTGTGGTGCAGTCCATGTGCCGTTGAAATATGCGTCTGTTGGTGAATAGATCCGCACCGCGACATTCCAACCAGGATAGATGTCGAGGTAGTTGTCTTGACTCTTGTCACCTCCGAGATGCATTACGTACTCACCTTTATCATTTTTCTTCGCGAAAGCACTATTTACATTGTACTTTTCGCCCACGGCAAAACCATCCTTGTCATAGACAGTGACTGACCAGAATGCCCTTGGGTCATTGGGAACATCCTTCAGCACCAACACGTGAGGCTCAGTGGAATCGACGATTGTGGGGAAGGGATACACAGCCCCCTGCTTGGGAAGACCACCCCAGCCCAAAGCAACACCGAAATCACGCATCTCATCTGAAATCTCGCCCTTTTTGCCAAAGACCATTTCGGAGGTCACACCCTCGGGTTGCATCCGCTTCTGGTAGCCAGCCCGAATGGCAAGAATTTCATCCATGTCGTACTTATTTTTGCTGACAAACTCACCGGCTTCATCCTGAACCAGCGAAATTTTCCCTTGGATCTCTGCCGCCTCCTTAAGATCAGCAGGGTCCTGCATATTCACTTGAGTGCGCACAATCACGTACGCATATCGACTTCCAACACTTTCCCTGCTGAGTTCGTAGCGACCGGGCTTATCGCTAACGAGTGGGATCCAATGATCCTCGTCGATCACTTCAAGAATCTGATATCGATCCGTTTCAGGCAGAACAACTATGGCTGGACTCTCAAGGTCGAGAATCGCAAAGGAATAAAGAGTGTCGAAATTTGGGCGCAGGATCGTGCGCTCTTTGGGATCCATCGCTGCACGCTGGTGCAGGAAAACACCGACGCCATCACCGCACGTGCCCTTGGCGATCTTGCGCACGTAATCGGCAAAGATCACTTCCGTTTCAGCATTAGCGTAATTCGCCTTGGTGACAGGCGTCACCTCAGTCGCTTTGCTCACGACAGCAGGACTTGGACATTCGGCAGCTGAGGATGTCGCCTGATCGGGATCAGACTGGCTAATTGTGGATTGCGTCTGACCACAACCAACAGCACCAAAAACCAATGCAGAAGCGAGAACTAACGACTTAAATGAAGAACGAGTCATGAAGAAGCAAAAAACACAGAATTGAAAAAACTAGGCTCTCAGGCAAGAGATTTAGAATGACCTTTACGCCCTCCTAGACCTAAGCCCTGTCAAAGCAAAATACAGTAAAAATGTAAA
>NZHI01000003.1 GCA_002691345.1 Synechococcus sp. MED650
AATCCTTGTTCTGCGGTGAGTTCAGCCACGGCCCAGTCGCTGTTGGCTTGTCGCATCCAGGCGTCAGCTCGCGGTGTCATGGCTGACTCAGACGCAGGGCATCCCGGCCGATGGCGCTCCAATACGGGTCGTCTCCCGTTCGGCGTTCTTGCCATTCCTGATCGCTGAGAGCCAGTACATCGTCGGCCATTCCCGCCTCGAGGGCGGCGTCGGCCAGGCGATTGGCCTCCCCTCGGCTCGGGGCAATGGCCAGCAGGTCAACATCGGAGAACGCATCCCAGTCACCACGGGCCCAGGAGCCGAACAGCCACAGATGCGCATTGGGGTGATCCATCAGCAGCGCGCTGGCCTGCTGCCGCAGCAGGTCGATCCGTTGATCACGCTTGCGTCGCCGGATGGCGGACACCGTGGTGTTTGGTTCATGCCCTTGCAAGTCGGCCGTCATTCGCTCTCCGGTTTCGGCACTTCCAGCGCACCCACCCGCAGCTCCAGTTGGTCCCGCAGCTCTTTCGGGCTGAACAGGATCGGCAGGAAGTGAATGCTCTGGGTTTCGCGGAAATAGAGCAAGCCCGGTAGCCAGGGCGCAAACAACCGCCAGGTGAGCCATTGGTCGTAGGGGAAGCGGCGCAGCTCTCGGCCGTTCTGCCACACAATCAGGGCCCGCTCTTCAAACTCGAGCCGCAGGCTGGCGGTCTGAATCAGCAGAAACACCCCGAACACCACCACCACCAGGGTGGGCCAGGGATGCAGCGGCAATGGCAGCAGCGCAGCGCCGAGAGCCACCACCAGCAGCGGCAGCCGTGCATCCGGTTTCAGGGTGACGTTTGCGGGAGTTGAGTTCATGCGCCGAACAAAACCTTGGTAAGAACAACATCCATCAAGGCCACCAGGATCAGGATCATCACCACAGCGCCTGTGGTGCTGGTGCCAACTTCCTTCGGGCCGCCGCGGGTGGTGAGGCCCCATCCGCAAGACACTGTGGCAATGATCAGCCCGAAAACGAGAGCTTTCACCAGCATGAACGGCAGATCCTGGGGATTCATCCAGGTGCGCACCGAGGTCCAGAACACAGCTGGCGGAATGTTGTAAAGCGCCGAGCTGGTGATCTGGCCGCTCCACACCGCCACGATGAAGAAGAAAAAGCACTGCACCGGTGCCATCACCACCATGGCGATCATTCGCGGCACCACCAGGTATTCCACCGGATCAGTGCGCAGCATCGTGATCGCATCGATCTGTTCGGTCACCTTCATCGTGCCCAGTTGCGCGGCATAGGCGGTGGCCACCTTTCCAGCCAGCAGGCAGGCGGTGAGCAGCGGCGCGATCTCCCTGGCCAGGCCAATCGCCAGAATTCCGCCCACCGTTGAGCCCGCTCCCTGACGGGTGAGTTCGGCCGCCACCTGGATGTTGAACACGGAGCCAGCCGCCACCGAAATGATCAGCACGATCAGCACGCTGCCGGGGCCGGCTTCCAGGAGTTGATCAAACAGCTCCCCCCGATTGATCCTTCCGCGCAGGGTTGCTGCAACGGCTTGGCCGCCAATCAGCAGGCTGGAGCCCAGGCGTTTCAGTGAGCGGGGCGTGTTCATCCGGCGGCCTTCTGCAGATGAGCTCCACGGTCGGGCCAGCCTCGCATCACCACAAGGCCAAGCACCACCAGCAGGGCTGGCAGCAGACCCATGCAGATCCGAATCGCCAACAGGGCGGAGTCGGGTTGGGGGATATAGCTCAGAGCTCCGCTGCAGCCTGCTTCGCTGCCGGAAACGTAGCCGGTGAGCGAAAGCATGCTGCCGAACACCGACATGGTGAGGCCGATGATCAGCTTCTGGCCGAACACCATCCAGGCGGTGTAGAGGCCCGCGGGCTTGCTCGGGTCGGCATCGATCGCATCCGGCAGCAGCGACCAGGGGATCAGATAAGCCGTGGCGGCGCCCACGCCCACCAGGGAAATCAGCCCGATCAAGGGCAGCAGTTGCAGCAGGCCGCTGCTCTCCGGCAAGGGCGGAAACACCATCGAGAGCAGGCAGGCGCTGATCCATAGCCCTGCACCCCAGCGCAGGGTGGTGACCCGTCCGTTGCGGTTGCTCAACATGCTCCAGAGCTGCAGGCCCAGCAGGGCCGACACCTGGAACGGCAGCAGGATCCAGGTGGAGAGGTTGGCGGGCACATGCACCACCTGCACCAGCCAGATCAGGGCCACCACCTGCATCAGTTGCAGCCCGAACCAGAGCAGGACGTACAACCCCAGCACCTGGCGGAAGCGGGGGTTGGCCAGCACCCGTTTCAGCTGCTCCATCGGGGCCTCATTGTTGGGCGTGGGGCGCTGGGCCCGCTTGGCGTAGGGGGCCAGTCCCCAGCAGCAGAGCAGCGTGGCGGTGGCGGCGATGCTGCCCGTGATGCGGCCCATGGCCAGGTAGCCCCCGCCCCCATCGGTCAGCACCACCGAGGCCACGATCAGCCCACTCAGGCCGGCCAGGATCGATCCGGTGAAACGCGCCGCATTGAGGCGTGTGCGAATGGCGGTATCTGGCGTGAGTTCGGTGCTGAGGGCGGCGTAGGGCAGGTTGACGCTGGTGTACGCGGTCATCAGCAGCACCGCCATCACGGCGTAATAGAGCGTGCGTTGCCCCACGCCGCCAGGGGGAACCCACCACATCGCTGCCAGGCTGATGCCCAGCGGCAGGGCCGCGGTCAGCATCCAGGGCAGGCGCGGGCCCCAGCGGCTTTGGGTGTGATCGCTGAGCCAGCCGATCAGCGGGTCGTTGAGTGCGTCCCACACCTTGCTCACCGTGAGCAGGGAACCGGCGATGTAGGCCGGTAGGCCTGCGGCGCAGATGAAGAAGGGGAACAGATAGAAGCCGAGCTGGGTGGCAGCCAGCCCCGTGCCGGCGTCGCCCAGGCCGTAGGCCAGCATCAACCTGCGGCGTGATCCCCCCAGGGATGCATCGGACGGTGTCACTTGGAGGCTGCGGTCAGGCGGACCGCCATAATGAATGTGTACTGACGCACTGACCACCCTCGGGAGTGGTTCAGATGTACCAGTGCGGGTGTTGTGTAATGGTAAGACCTCAGCCTTCCAAGCTGATGACACGGGTTCGATTCCCGTCACCCGCTTCCGTTAAAGCTTGAGGTCTCGAGCTTCGTTTTGCGCCATGAGCAGCACGAAGCTGCGGCTCTGAAGCGGGATGTTCACGCCGCTGTAGGTGGCCGGAGTCTCCGGCAGATCCATCGGGCTGGGCAGGGAGGTGTCGATCACCCGCATCCAGGGGGATGCCGGCACCGGCAGCTCGAAGCTCAGCGTTTCGTTGTAAGCGTTGAAGCCCATCCACAACAGGGCGCCGCGACTGCCTGAATGCAGGCTTGTGGCGGTGGTGCGGCTCCAGGCGGCCCAGTCGGGTTTGGCCAACTGCACGCCATGCCACTGGCGCCAGAGGTCACTGTTGTCTTGGGGGTGTTTGCGGGTGGTTTCCCGCGGTGGCACCAGCGGATTGAACAGTTGCGGCAGGGCCTGGCGCAGCCGCAGCAGCCGTTGCAGGAACTGCTTCAGCTCCAGATCGCAATGGTCTTCGCTCCAGATCATCCAACCCAGTGGACTGTCCTGGCACCAGCTGTTGTTGTTGCCCCCCTGGCTGCGACCCACCTCGTCACCCATCAGCAGCATCGGCACGCCCCGGGCCAGCAACAGGCTGCACAGCAGATTGCGCTGCTGCCGCTGCCGCAGAGCTTGCACCGCAGGGTTGCTGGTGGGGCCTTCGATGCCGTGATTCCAGCTGTTGTTGTGGTTCTCGCCGTCGCGGTTGTCTTCGCCGTTGGCCAGGTTGTGCTTTCGGTTGTAGCTCACCAGATCCCGCAGGGTGAAGCCGTCATGGGCGGTGATGAAGTTCACCGAGCGGCCCAAGGCAACCGGTGAACCTCCGTAGAGGTCAGGGCTCCCCTTGAACCGTTGGGCCAGGCTCCAGGTGCTGTGTTCATCTCCCTTCCAGAAGCGGCGCAGGCTGTCGCGGAAGTGGCCGTTCCAGGTGCCGATCCGCCGAGCTGGGAAATCCTCCAGGCGGTAAAGACCGCCGCAGTCCCATGGTTCGCTCACCAGCTTGAGATCGCTCAGCTGTGGATCGGCTTCCATCGCCTCAAAAAGAGGGGGCTGATCGAGGGGCTTGAGTTGGTCGCCGCGGCTCAGTTCGATCCCCAGATCAAAACGGAAGCCATCCACCCCCAGTTCGAGGGCCCAGCAGCGCATGGATTCCAGGATCAGCTGCATGCTGATCGCCTGGTTGGCGGCGATCGAGTTGCCGCAGCCACTCACGTCTTGATACGCGCCCGTGGCGCTCTGGTGGTAATAGGTGAGGTCGGCACACCCCCGCCAGCTCAAGGTGGGGCCGTTGCGGTTCCCTTCCGTGGTGTGGTTGTAAACCACATCCAGCAGCACTTCGATGCCGGCGTCGTGGCAGGCGGCCACCAAGTGGCGCATCTCCTGGCGGGCTTGCAGCGGGTCGCTGCTGCTGCAGTAGCCGTGGTGCGGTGTGAACCAGTTCAGTGGGCTGTAGCCCCAAACGTTGTCGCGGCCGGGTGGGGCATCGGCTGGATCGAAACAGAACACCGGCAGCAGTTCGATGGCGGTGATGCCCAGATCCTTCAGATAGGGAAGTTTCTCGATCAGGCCCAGGTAGGTGCCGCGTTGATCCAGGGCGACACCGGAGTCTTCGCGTCGGGTGAAGCCGCCCACGTGCAGCTCATAGATCACCGTGCGTTGCCAGCTGTTTCGCGGGCGGGGGTGGGCCTGGAAATCGAACAGGTCGCGCTCGCACACCACTGATTTCAGGCAGCAGTGAGCATTCGGCGATGGCCCTGTGGCCAGTACACGGTCATAGACATCCCAGCCGCTGATGGCGCGGGCGGCAGGATCCACCAGCACCTTGGAGGGGCGGAAGCCATGGCCTCCAGGGGCTAGCGGGCCGAACACCCGGTAGCCGTAGCAGCAGCCTTCACCGAGGCCCTCCACCTCCACATGCCAGTAATCCCCGGAGCGGTGCCGGCGGGCATCGAGTTCGATCACCCGCTCAGGGCTGCGCTCGCTTCCGTTGGCATAGAGCACCAGCTCCACCCGGTTGGCTGCGGGGGCGGCCAGTACGAAGTTCACCCCCCGCTTGGTGATGCTGCTGCCAAGGGGCCAGGGAGAACCGGGATGAATGCCACTCAAGGCGTCTGGGGGCATCTCGACTTCAAACTAGTGGTTTGCATCGGTCTTGAACGTCATGACGTTGACCCCCGCACTGGAGGCCGGTCGGCCGCCGATGCAGCTGTCTGAATCGCTCTGGCTGTTCCCACCCAACCGCGATTGCCAGGGCGGTAGTGCCTGGTGGCTGGATCACGGCTCAGAGCCGGTGTTGATTGATTGCCCTCCACTGACGGAAGCCACCCTCACGGCACTCCGGCAGCTGGCTGGGGAGCGAACGGCGCGGATTCTGCTCACCAGCCGTGAGGGGCATGGCCGGCTGCGGCGTCTGCAGGAACGGCTCGGTTGGCCGGTGCTGGTTCAAGAGCAGGAGGCGTATCTGTTGCCCAACGTGCAACCTCTTGGCACCTTCGCCGAGGAGCACACCACCGCCTCGGGCCTGCGTCTGCTTTGGACGCCAGGCCCCACCCCTGGCAGTTGTGTGGTCTTGGCTCCTGAGCCGCCAGGGCTGTTGTTTTGCGGGCGTTTGCTAACGCCGCTGGCTCCCGGGCGGCTTGGGCCATTGCGCCATGGGCGCACATTTCACTGGCCACGGCAGTTGAAAAGTCTGGCGAAACTGAAGCAGTGGATTCCTGCAGATCTCAGTCCCCAACTGCTTTCTGGAGCGGGCCTAGGGGCCTTGCGTGGAGAGCGCCTGGTGCCTTACAGCGGATGGAGTGATGCCAAGAGTGATGGCTAATGCATTGCGGCACAAGACATGTCGCTTGCAGCAGCTGGTTGCCCTTCATACGATTGGGCCGCTTGGGGAAGGCAGCGGCGAAACCACTACGCCGTGCTTACGCCGTCTCCCGCCCCCCGACTCCTGTAATCCATGAACAAAGCTGATCTGGTGAACCTGGTGGCTGCTCGCACCGAGCTCACCAAGACCGATGTCTCGATGGTTGTCGATGCTGCGATCGACACCATCATCGATTCCGTGGTTGAAGGCAAAAAGGTCTCCATCCTTGGCTTCGGATCTTTCGAGCCCCGTGAGCGTTCCGCGCGTCAGGGCCTGAATCCCAAGACCGGAGAGAAAATCGCAATTCCCGCCAAGCGCGTTCCTGCTTTCACAGCAGGCAAGATGTTCAAAGACCGCGTTCAGGGCTGATCCGCTTCAGCCTTCAGCTGCGATGGGCGGTCCGTTGGGCCGCCTTTTTCATGCAGTTTCCTGATCATCTGCAGCGGCATCTGGAGCGCGGCGCCTCATTTCGAGATGCCGGACGCTACCGGGGTCGTTTTGCACCCTCCCCTACAGGGGTTCTGCACCTCGGCAATCTCCAGACAGCCTTGCTGTCGTGGCTGGCGGCCCGCCAGTTGGGCGGTGACTGGTTGCTTCGGATCGATGACCTCGACACGCCACGCAATCGCAGCGGCGCGATTGAAGCGATTCAGATGGATCTCACCTGGCTAGGGCTCAACTGGGATGGCCCTGTGATTTTGCAGAGTCAACGCCGTGGCATCTATGCCTCTTGGCTGTCCTGGTTGCGTCGCAGCGGAAAGCTGTTTGCCTGTCGTTGTTCCCGCCGCGAGCTGACAGGGCAGCCGATCTATCCCGGAACCTGCCGGCGGGCTGAGCGCGGCTGGGGGTGGAAGCAGAAGCGGTTGCCCAGCTGGCGCCTGCAGGTGCCAGCTGCAGATCGTTTTGGCAGCGGTGATGTGGTGTTGCGCCGTGCCGATGGCTTCATTGCCTACCAACTGGCCACCGTCGTGGATGAGCTCTGTTTCGGCATCACCGATGTGGTGCGTGGTGAGGATTTGCGTGAGGCTCTCCCAGCCCAGTGCAGTGTTTTTGCAGCTCTTGAGCAGCCACCCCCTCGCTTCCACCACGGCCCATTGCTCTGCGATGGCCATGGCATGAAACTCTCCAAACGCGATGGGAGCTCCGGATTAGAGCTGCTGCGTCATCAGGGTTTGTCCCCTGCGGCCGTGATCGGTCAACTGGCGGCTGCACTCCGGCTGGTGGATCCAGGGGATGAGCTCACGGCTCAGGAGTTGCTCATCCATATGGACCAGGAGAGCATTTCTGTCCTTCATTCTTAAGGAACCCTTCGGGATCCGTCGGGCTGTTTCGCTTCAAAGTGAACACATCATTTGAACCTTTGGGTGATGTGCACCTGCACCGTTTGCGGTGGTAGCGGAATCCAGCGAGTGAACAGTCAGCGCTTCCGCACTTGCATCGTTTGTCTTGGCACCGGACAGATCAGCTCGGCTCTCCAGTCGGCACCGTTGAACCATCAGCCCATCAACACGCAGGGCCTTGCCAACCTGACCTGTCAGACCCGGCGGGTGACCTGAGCCCTCAGCCGAGGGGAGTCTTTTGGTCGTTCTGGATCACGAAGTAAGTCGCGGTCGCCACAACGATCAACAGAGGCACTGCGGTGAAAAGCAGCAGGGCAATGGCAGACCAGTCGGTGTACACGGTGGAACAACTGTTCGGAATTGCGGCATCATCTCAGCAATTCGTCCGGTTTGACCCTGCTCAAGCGCTCCGTCACAGTCCTGATCACGCTTGCTTGCCACGTCCCTTCGGCTGAAGCAACCGC
>NZHI01000004.1 GCA_002691345.1 Synechococcus sp. MED650
CTCGACTTCGATGCCCTCACCCAAGGTGTAGCGGGTGAAGCGACGAACCTTGACGTTCTCACCAATCTTGCCAGCGGTCTGTTTGACCAGATCCGCCACGGTGATGGAGCTGTCTTTGATGAAGGGCTGTTCCATCAAGGCCAGCTCCTTAAGCCGTTTGCCAATCCGCCCTTCGACGATCTTTTCCTTCATCTGCTCAGGCTTGCCCTCGAGATCATCACGGCCCATCTCGATCGCCTTTTCCCTCTCACGGATCTCGTTGGGAATCTCGTCGGTGGTGACGTACTCCACGTTCGGGCATGCCGCCACCTGCATGGAGACATCACGCAGAAGCGACTGGAACATGTCGCCGCGGGCGACGAAGTCGGTTTCGCAGTTGACCTCAACCAAGACACCAACACGGGCACCCGTGTGGATGTAACTGCCGATGGAGCCCTCAGCTGCTGTACGGCCTGATTTTTTCTCAGCGCTTGCAATGCCTTTCTGACGCAGCCACTCGATGGCCTTGTTGGCGTCACCGTCGGTGGCGGACAAGGCCTTCTTGCAGTCCATCATTCCCGCGCCAGTCTTGTCGCGGAGTTCTTTGACAAGCTTGGCGGATACGGCAGCCATCGGTCGGAGAAGAGAAAGGAGGAATTAAATCGCCGCCAACCTCACCTGGGGGAGGTCAGCGGCGTGAACTTAGCGGTCAGAGGGAATCAGCCTTCGCTGTCGCTGCCACGTTGGTCGTTGGAACCGTGCCGACCTTCGTTGATGGCATCAGCAAGCCGGCCAAGGATCAGCTGCACGGAGCGCACGGCATCGTCATTGCAGGGAATCGGCACCTCGCAAAGATCGGGATCGCAATTGGTGTCGAGCATCGACACCAGGGGGATATCCAGCTTGCGGGCTTCGAGAACGGCATTGGACTCCCGGCGCTGATCCACCAGAACCACCACATCGGGAAGACGGCGCATGTTCTTGAGGCCGCCCAGGTACTTCTGCAGTCGTTCCAGCTCACGGCGGAGCACAGCTCCCTCTTTCTTGGGACGCATGGCGATGGCGCCACTGGATTCCATCCGCTCCAGATCCTTGAGCCGGTCGATCCGGGCTTTCATGGTGGTCCAGTTGGTGAGCATTCCGCCCAACCAGCGCTGGTTCACGTAAGAGGCTCCACAGCGTGCAGCTTCGAGAGCCACCACTTCAGAGGCTTGCTTCTTGGTGCCAACGAAGAGGAAGCGTTTGCCACTTCTTGCAGCAGAACGAGTCCACTTATAGGCGTTGTTCATGCAGACAGCGGTCTGCACGAGGTCAATGATGTGAACGCCATTGCGCGCGCAATAGATGTAGCGCGACATCTTGGGGTTCCAACGACGGGTCTGGTGTCCGAAGTGGGCACCAGCCTCCATCATCTCGGCGAGGGTGACGACAGCCATGGTTTGAGGGTTTCGGGTTCGCCTCCACCTGCCAGGGACTGCTGGAGCTCACAGAAATGGTGAGCGCAGTGCACCCGAAACGGGCAGGTGTGCGGTGTGAAAGAACCCTATGAAGGTATCAAAACGCTGAATCAGCGCAGCCCGGCACTCCTGGCCTCTCGAAACAGAACGCGCACACCGATCCGGTTCAGCGGCAAGCGCAGCAGTTCCATCGCTGTTCCGGGATACCCGTTGCGGATCAACCAGCGCAGCAACGGGCGAAGACTGCGTTCGTTGATCAGCCCACCGAGGGTGAGCAGCTCCCAGAGCAAGCGGTGCAGCCAAGTGAACTGAATGATCCAGCGCACACGGCGCGTGGGGTGCTTGCGATAGAAGACAAGCCCCATCCGGGCACGCTCCCCCTCCACCTCCATCAACCGGGGAATCTGTTCAAGGCTGAGGGCTGGATGCCAGTGATAGCCAACAGCCTCGGGACACTTCACCAGCTCGACACCCATCTGGCGGAGTCGTTCACCCAGTTCAAGGTCTTCCCAGCCATAGAGGCGGAATCCTGTGTCAAACAGCCCCGAACGTTCCAAAACCTCACGATCAATCGCCACATTGCCGGTGGCGAAATATGCCCAGGAAAGATCCCGCAACTTGTGGCGTTCAGACTGCGGGGAATCGAAATTGGCCGTGTTGATCACCGCCCCGTAGGTGAAGCAGAGGCGATCACCCCGACGGATCCAGCTCTGTTGCAAGGCGCGGGTGTGGCAACGCAAAAAAGTGGGCGTGACAACAAGATCACTGTCGATGAAGACGATCACATCGCCATGGGCGTGATCGACGCCTCGGTTTCGGCCCTCCGCTGGCCCGCCATGGGCCTGTTCGACCAAGCGGACATGGGGAAAACGTTGCGCCTGATCGCGAAGCCAGGCAGGAGTGCCATCGGTGGAACCGTCATCAACCACCACCACTTCGTAGTGATCAAAGGTGGCATCGGCTTGCTGATCTTCGAGAGCGGCCAGACACTTCTCGAGAATCGGCCGGCGGTTGTAGGTCGGAATAACGACGCTGACGAACATCGCGGCAACCGCGGCAAAGACGGCTCCAGCCTACGGATACAAAAAAAGGGGCCTTTCGGCCCCTTGCTGCAAACAAGGCTGGAGCCTCAGTCAGCAGCACCACCGTTGTTGGCAGTACCCGTCACGCCGTTACCAGCACCTTCACCACGACCGTCTGCACGCATCTTGCGCTTTTTGAACTTGCGCGCATAAGCGCGGTTGCGCTCCTGTTTCTCTTTTTTCAGGTTTCTGCGCTTTGCCATCCGTGTTTGAAATTTTTGGGCCTAGCACCACCTTACTGAACAGCATTCAGTAAGCATCCATCTTCCATCTGAAGAAGCCGATCCGCGACATCCACGATGCGCGGATCATGGGTCACCATCAGCACAGCACAGGACTGTTCACGGGCCAAACGCTGCAACAGTTCCACCACCTCCCTGCCGGTTCGACTGTCCAAAGCTGCAGTGGGCTCATCGGCGAGCAACAGCCGCGGGTGGGCAGCCAAGGCTCGAGCAATCGCAACACGCTGTTTCTGCCCGCCCGATAAATCCTGGGGAAGTTTGGCCATCTGATCCTCTAGACCCACTGCTCGAAGCCATTGACGGGCCTCATCCCGTCGCGCGCGGTAGCTCAGGCCAGGCAGTAAGTCGGCTCCCATCTGAACGTTCTGTTCGGCGCTGAGACAGCGCAAGAGGTTGTGGCCCTGAAAAATCATCCCGATTTGGCGGCGCACTTGCTGCCTGCATCGCCGGCCGGCCCCATCCAACGGCTGACCCAAAACATTGACCCGACCGCCCTGAACGGTGCGCAGCGCCCCGATCAAAGTGAGCAGGGTTGTTTTACCGCACCCGGAAGGACCTGTGAGAAGCACCACTTCTCCCGGTTCAATGCTGAAACTGATGTTCTGCAGAACCTGACGACGCATCTCGCCCTGGCCAAAGGCATGACAGAGGTTTTCGACGATGACTGCTGCCATCAAAAAATCTCCGCCGGATCGGCATCGATCAAGCGGCGCATGGCCAACAGAGCCGAAAGCATGCACATCACCAGAATCATCGTCAGAACGGTGAGTGCCCGGGATAGGTCCATCCCCACTGGCAGTTTCGTGGCATCACGAACAAACAAGTAGAGCCCCTGGCCAGCCAGATAAGCCGGCACGTAACCCAAAGCGGCCAGATAGAAGCCCTCGCGCATCACCACACCCAGCAGATGGGAGAGGCGATACCCCATGGCCATCAAGGTCGCGTACTCCGGCAGGTGATCGCTGACATCCGTATAGAGAACCTGATAGACGATCACGCAACCCACCACGAATCCCATCGCGGCTCCGAGGGTGAAGATGAATCCGATCGATGTACTGCTCTTCCAATAATTCTGCTCGAAATCAATAAAACCCTGTTTGGTGAGCACTGAAACGTCATCCGGCAAGCGCTCTTTCAAACGCTCAACCACCTGAGCGGCATCAGCACCCGGTTTCAGGCGTACAAGTCCCACCTCAATCGCCCCCGTTGGCTTTTGGGGCATCAAATCCAGAAATGTCTCAGTACTTGTGAGCAAATTGCCGTCAGCTCCAAAACTGGTGCCGAGGCTCACCAAGCCCTCAACCCGCACCCGGTTTCCGGCAATCTCCGTCTCCACAACACGCCCTTGGCGATACCAGTCGGCAATCGGTCCGAATTCCGGCCGCGAGAGCTGATCAAACAGGATCCGTCCCTTCTGCTTGAGAACCCCGGTTTTGGCATCCAACGAAGGATCATTGAAGAAGGGATCATCCGGATTGAAGCCGAGGGCAAGGATCGCGCGGTTCCGGCGTGTTTCAGGGTTCCGCCAAAGCATCAGCCCCCAGTGCACTGGCGTGACTCCCTCTACCGCAGGATCAGCAAGGGTCTGCACGAGTCGCCGGCGGGGGAATCCAGCCATCCGCACTGAACTGGCAGAACGAGGGCTGATCAGAACAATGTCGGCATCGAATAGGCGATGAACCGTGACGCTTGCATCGAACAGCCCATCACGAAAGCCGAGCTGCATGAACATCAAAATCCCCGCGAAGCTGATGCCAGCGAGGGCCACCAACAGGCGCACCGGCTGCCGCGTCAGCAGCAGCCAGGAGAGTGGAATCCGGCGCCCCTGCCAGAACCCCTTCATGGCTCAAAACGGGCAATCACCTTCAACCCAGCCAGACGACTGACGCGAGCTGCATCGGCAGGATCTAAACCAACATCCACAGCCACCACCCGCGCATCGGCATCACCGGTGGGATCTGTCGAAAGAACAGCCCGTTGTTCCACCTGCGGGCTGATGCGAAGCACCGATCCGCGCAGCTCGTTTTGAAATCCGCCGTTTTCGCTGCTGAGAGTGACGGACTGACCCAGTCGAATCCGTGAAATATCCGACTCGTACACCTCAATTCGGGCCTGCATGGTTTGGCTCGCCCCCACGTCCATCACGCCCTCAGCGTCGGGACGCTCCCCTTCACGGGCATGGAGCTTGAGAACAAGCCCATCAATGGGAGAGATCAGTTGACTGAGAACCAGATCCGACTGAAGGCCCTTCCGTTCGGCTAGGGCTTGATCACGCTGACCTTGCAGACGAACGAGCTCTTCTCGTTTGTTGTCCACCAAGGAGCGTTCGGCAGCACCCCACTCCGCTGCCTTGGTGAACCGCTGCACCTCAATCGTCTGAAGACGAATTTCCTGCTCGAGGCTGCGCAGACGAGCATCCACACCCTCGAGGTCGGCCAGCAAGCCATCGCGGTGGTCGAAACGAGCGAGCACCTGACCACGCTGGATCGAATCTCCCTCAGCCACAAGCAATGCTGCGACCCGTGGTGTTCCGGCGATTCCAGAGGTTGGGGCAGCAAGCTTGCGGATATCCCCTTCGGGCTCCAGCTGGCCCAGGGCTGCCACAGCTTCCTTCCTGACGCTCACAGCAGGGGGTTGTTCGGCGCTCACAGCCAGCTCTGGTGCTGGACGAGAGAACCACCAGGCTGCGCCTGCCACAACAATGGCACCCACAGATAAAAGAGGCCAGCGCAGGGTTTTCAGCAAGGCTCGGGTGGATTGTCGAACAGAATCATCTCGATGTATCGATCCGCCCAAGCTGGATCGAAGGCCTTCTCCAGCACCCGACGGGTTTTGTCGTTGCGTTTTTGCTGAAGGCAATAGTTCAGCTGGCCCTGATACCGGGTGACTGTAGAAACGGCATCAGAGGGTTCGCGCACCGCCTCTCGGACTCCGGATGCCATCACCGCCAGGTAGTGGTTCACCACCTGATGGAATCCATCTTCCTCAGACGGTCCGCAAGGTCGAATGAAACACACCTGGGACGAAAAGATCGAACCCCAGCCCGGTAGATCTCTGACTTGTTGAAAATCCGGCCAGGGTTTGGATGTCAACTGATCCAACAACCGTTGCGGCAGATCATCGGCCGTGGGTGATAGGTCGACGATGGCTGCTGAAATGCCAGCCGGGCCAGCAACGATGTCGGCCCCAAAAATCGGCAGATCGTAATGAGGGTCAGGGAACCAGACGCTGTGAAGAATCTGCAGACCGTTGCCGAGCAGCGCAACCTCCAGATGAAGCTTGCGCAGACCAGCGCAGCACATGATTTCATTGCCGATGAAGAGTTCTTCTCCGTCCAGACGTCCGTGGATGGAGCGCAGGTCTTGATCCAAAGGCAAGGGTTGAAGCCCAGGCAGAGGTTGCCAAGCACTGCGAATCGACGCCGCGAGAGCGTTCACCAGAGGATGCTGTGGTGAGGAACGCGCCGGCGGCTTGGGCTGCATCGATGGGTAGGCACAGAATGGAACTTTGCCACGCAGTTCTGACGATCCCGTTCTCTGGCCCCACCCTGGACACCTGGACCCTGCCTAACGGTGTGCACTGCGTCTCGGCATCCATGCCGGATGCCCCGCTGACCTGTCTGGACCTCTGGTGCCGCGCTGGGAGTTCCAGCGAGAAAGCCGGAGAGGAGGGCATGGCCCATTTTCTTGAACACATGGTGTTCAAAGGAAGTGCAGGCCTCGCACCCGGTGCTTTTGACACGGCGATTGAGGCGCTGGGGGGCAGCAGCAATGCCGCAACGGGGTTTGATGACGTGCACTTCCACGTGCTGATCCCCCCTGAGCGGGCAGAAGAAGCACTCGAGCTGTTGTTGGAGCTGGTGTTGAAACCTTCTCTCGACGCCGATGGGTTCTCCACCGAACGCGATGTGGTGCTTGAGGAGATCGCCCAGTACGCCGATCAACCCAATGAGCAGGTGCTTCAACGGCTGCTCAGTGAAGGCTGCGGAGACCATGCCTATGGCCGCCCGATCCTTGGGACACCATCGAGCCTCGAAGCGATGGATCCCGAGGCCATGCGCCGCTTTCATCAGCGCCGCTACCGCGGCGCCAACTGCTGTTTGGCCATCGCTGGTCCGTCATCGGATCAACTCCCCGCGGCCGTTGCCTCTTCGGCACTGATGGGTCTGTCTCCCCAGATGGATCCAATCAACTCAGCTGCCGAGGTTGGGGTTTGTCCGGGCCGTCACGAGATCAGCCTGGAGCGGCTGGAATCCTCGCGCCTGCTGATGCTCTGGCCAGCAGCACCATCGCGTGAACAAGGAGCCGTGATGGGGGCTGATCTGGCCACCACCCTGCTAGGCGAAGGTCGACGCAGCCGACTGGTGCATCGATTGCGAGAGGAGCTTCAGATTGTCGAAAACGTGTCGATGGATCTCTCGTTGCTGGAGCAAGGAAGCCTGATCACTCTGGAAGTGATTTGTCCAGAGGAAAATCTTGCCGTTGTTGAACGGGAAATCGGGAACATTCTCCGTGAGGCCGCAGACCATCCCGTCTCGGAACGGGAATTGCAACGGGGGGTTCAACTGGTGAGCAACGGTCTCCGTTACGCATTGGAATCCACCGGACAGGTTTCAGGCCTTTGTGCAAGCCAGCAGCTCTGGGGCCGCAATCAGGATCTGCTGGCACCCTTGCAGCTTCTGCAAACCTGGTCGGCCATCGAACTGCAAACTGCGATTTTTCCCACGCTTCAACCCGAACAAGCCTGCGTGTTGATTGCCCGGTGAACGTTTCCACAACGAACAACCCGTTCTGCAGTGTCATTCCGCTCAGCACCCCGGGAATTTTTGCTGCCAAGTTGCTGCTCCCCTTTGGCAGTGCTCTGGACCCTGTTGGCAAGCGAGGAGCCCACGATCTACTCGCTTCACTCCTGAGCCGAGGTTGTGGCACCTTCAGCAACGAGGCCATGGCTGATCTGGTGGAGGGCTGTGGTGCCGGGCTTCGCTGTGATGCCCATGAAGACGCCCTCACCCTGAGCCTCCGCTGCACGGTGGACGATGCAGATCGGCTCCTTCCGCTGCTGAACGCGATGGTGCGCGAGCCGCATCTCGACCAAGATCAAGTGGATCTGGAGCGATCCCTAAGCATCCAGGCGATTCAACGGCAACGGGAGGATCCGTTCCATCTGGCCAGTTTGGGGTGGCGACAACTCGCCTATGGATCAGGTGGATACGGCCATGACCCCGTCGGCCTTGAGGAGGATCTGCAGACGATCGATCGTGATGACCTTGTTGCGCTGGCCGAACAGCTTCCAACAGGCAGTTGCGCCTTCGCCGTTGCTGGGTCTCTGCCTCCGCACTTCACAAGTGATCTCGTCGCCGCTGCTGGTTTTCAGGACTGGCCATCCGCATTGAACCAAGCCCTTCCGCCGTCACCAGGGAGTGACGGCGCGGGCATCACCCAGACGATCCAACTGCAGCCGATGGACACGGAGCAGGTTGTGCTCATGCTCGGTCAGGCTGCGGTGGGACACGCCCACCCGGATGACCTTCCCCTGAGGCTGCTGCAATGTCACCTCGGTGCGGGCATGTCGAGCCTGCTGTTTCAGCGGTTGCGCGAAGAGCACGGTGTTGCCTACGACGTCTCAGCGCATTTCCCCGCACTGATCGGTGCTGCACCGTTTGTTCTCTCGGCATCGACCGCCAGCGATCGGGCTGGACTGACCTTGAAGCTGCTGCATGAGATCTGGATGGAGCTGGGCACACAACTTCTCTGCCCGGAAGCACTTGCCCTGGCGAAGGCGAAATTCATCGGACAGGTCGCTCACGGGTTGCAGACCTGTTCACAACGGGCCGAACGCAGTGTTCAGCTCCAATCGATGCGTCTCCCTGAACATCACGACCAGATCTGCATTGAACGCTTGGAGACACTGACCGCGGAAGACCTCAATGCAGCAGCACAACGGTGGCTGAGCCAACCCTTGCTCAGTCTTTGCGGACCAGCGTCGACGCTGGACACACTCTCCCGCCAGTGGCAAAGGCCTTAATCCCCCTGATCCGCTTCAACGGGAGTCAGTTGATCCAGGGACAACAAAAACGTGCCGCGTCGAAATCGAATGGCCACCGTTTCGAGTGGATGCAGAGCCACCACCTCGCCAACCTCTCCGGCATTGACAAGATCGGAAGGCCGGAGCATCGGCATTGGATCTGCCGATTTGAGGTAAGGGAGCTGTTGCTTCAGTTTCAGCTGATCGCCGATGGATACCGTCATCAAATCTGGGCAGAGCCTGCATTGTCGAGCAGGATGGTGCGAGTTGACTGCTGGATGTGAGGGCTCTCGCCTCCTGGTGTGGTGCTCTGGCCGGACTGCTGGCCATCCTGATCGGGGGATTACTGCCAGCCGCTGTGCTGATTCCCGTGCCTGAGCCCTTGCTGATCGACCTGCCGGTCACCTGGCAGGTTCCAGCGCTGTTCCTGTGCTCCATGGTGAGTGGCCCTCGGGCGGGGGTCATGGCGGCAGTTGCTTATCTCACCCTGGGGCTTCTCAATCTGCCTGTCTTCCACGGTGGTGGTGGGCTGAGCTATGTGCTTCAGCCAGGCTTTGGCTACTTGGCGGGTTTCATTCCAGCGGCCTGGCTCACCGGGCGTCTGTCGCATCAGAGCGGCATGGGCGACTTGATTCGGCAATCCCTTTCAGCCTTGGCCGGGCTGTTCATCCTTCAGATCTGCGGACTGTTGAACCTCGGCCTTGGGGCAATGTTCGGGCGCTGGTCCACGCCCCTGCTCCCTCTGATCATGCAATACACGATCGGGCCGCTTCCATCCCAGCTGCTGCTCTGCATTGCCGTGGGAGGCCTGTCGGTGCTGCTGCGCCGGCTGCTGGTCGTTGATCCATGAGCCGGACCTTGCACCGTCGCACCACGCTGCTGATTGCGCTGGTCATCGTCCTCATCGATCAGCTCAGCAAAATCGCAGCTTCCTCCTTGCTGGAACGCGGGCAGAGCGTCCCCTTGATTCCCAACCTGCTCTCTCTCCAGCTGGTGCACAACACCGGAGCAGCCTTCAGCATTTTGCGGGATTCCACCGCTGTTCTTGGCTTGCTGAGCCTGGTGGTGGGCAGTGGGCTCATCGTCTGGATCTGGCGTCACCGCACGCAACCGCTCTGGCAAGGGCTTGCTGCTGCTTTCCTGCTGGGAGGGACCCTCGGGAACGGTCTCGATCGTTGGCGCTTGAGCCATGTGGTGGATTTTCTGGCCTTTGTTCCAATCGATTTCCCGATCTTCAACGGGGCTGATATCGCCATCAACATCGCCGTGCTGTGCTTCGCCATCGATGTCTGGACCCATCGCGATGACACACACCGTGGCTAGAGCCAAGTTCGATTCCCTTGCCCCAGAACTGGGGAACGAGATCATTCGTGCGCCAGGGCGAGGACGTTTGAAGTCATGAACCGGCAGACCAGGCTGCTTCTTGGGCTTGCAGCCGCCCTGGTGGCCTTGGTGCTGCTTGGGGTTGCTGTTCAGACAGTCCGCACCCTGCTTTGGGATCTGAGTTACTTCCTGCCGCCATGGCTGCTGACGCCCATTTTGCTGCTTGGGCTGGCCCTGATCGCGTTGCTGGTGGTGCAGGTGGGCTGGCCATGGTGGAAACGCTGGCAAAAGGCTGCCCTGCGCTCGAAGCCCACTCCAGCCATGGCCCCCAATAGCCGCAGGGACGCCGCCGCAGAAAGCCTTGGTCATGTCGACCGCCTGATCGAACGCATTCAGGACGACATCAGCCGTGAAGGCCTGCAACAGGAACGCGACCGTGTCGCCGAAGAATTGAATCGAGGTGATCTCGTGGTGGTGGTGTTCGGCACCGGCTCCAGCGGAAAGACATCGCTTATTCGCGCCCTGTTGAACGACATGGTGGGCAAGGTGGGGGCCCCGATGGGCGTCACCAAGACCACAAGCAGCTATCGCTTGCGTCTTCAGGGATTGAAGCGGGGGCTCCAACTGGTGGATACACCAGGAATTCTTGAAGAAGGAGCCGAGGGGATCAGCCGTGAAGAACTGGCCCGACGGCGGGCGGTTCGCGCTGATCTGCTGGTGGTGGTGGTTGACGGAGATCTCAGAGCCTCGGAACTGGCGGTGGTTCAAGCGCTCTCTGTTCTGGGGAAGCGGTTGTTGCTGGTGCTCAACAAGCGCGATCTGCGAGGCCTAGAGGAGGAGAAGCGACTGTTGAACGTGCTTCGCAACCGCTGCAGCGCCCTGCTTCCAGCAGTGGATGTTGTGGCCTGCAGCGCGGCCCCACAGTCCATCCCCCAGCCCGGCAAACAACCACTGCAACCCCGTCCCGATGTCTCGGACCTGATCCAACGCCTTGCTGTTGTGCTGCGCGCTGAAGGTGAAGAACTGATTGCCGACAACATTCTTCTGCAATGCCGGTCTCTGGATTCAAGAGGCCGATCCCTGCTCGGCGAACAGCGTTGCAATCAAGCCAAACGCTGCGTAGACCGTTACAGCTGGATCGGAGCGGGGATCGTTGCGGCCAATCCTCTGCCCGGGGTGGATCTGCTCAGTACAGCTGCGGTGAATGCCCAGATGGTGCTGGAGCTGGCCACCGTCTACGGCGTGGAGATGTCGCGCGATCGTGCCCGAGACCTTGCCATGTCTGTCGGCAAAACACTCGCCAAACTGGGCATTGTCAAAGGAGCGATGAGTCTGCTCGCAACAGGGTTGAGCGTGACGCTTCCCACGCTGGTACTGGGGCAGGTTCTGCAGGGTGTTGCGGCCGCGTGGCTCACGCGAATCGCTGGGAGCAGCTTCATTCGCTATTTCGAACAAGACCAAGACTGGGGCGATGGCGGGATGCAGGAAGCGGTGCAGCAGGCCTTTGAATTGAATCGGCGGGAAGCTTCACTCAAGCGATTTCTCGAGAGCGCGATGCGGCAGGTGGTGGAACCACTTCAACGGTCGGCGGGTCGCCTGCCCCCACGCCCAGGGCCTCAGGAGGGGGGGGAAGCATCGGACCGCGGGCATCGAGAACGGTGATCAACAACAGATAAATCACGCCGATCGCGACAGAAATGGCCCCGGTGACGATGGCCACCCACTTGGAACGTTTCGGCTCTTCAGGCACAGGCTGTTCCCTTCAAAGAGTGGATTTTGATGGATCAGAACTCAACGCAGGGAATCATGAAGGAGCTGCGCTAACGCGTTCAGGTGCGACTCCGTGGTGTGGGGATTGCCAAAAACAGCCTTAAGACAGAAACGCTGGCGATAACGAGGCCGCGAGAGCATGAAACCCGAAGCCAACAACGACTGACGGGTCGATTCACTCCATCGTTCCGTTTCAGCAGCACTCATCTGGGTGGGATGCATCGCCAGAACATGCAGATCTCCGGGAAGAACTTGCATGAGGTGCGGGTCCAGCGCTGCGGCAAACAAGGCTCGACGGTGAAGCGCTGACGCCAGCACCGCCTCGATCCCCTCCTCACCCAGCTGACGTAACCCGAGCCAGAGCTTCAACACTTCCGCAGGTCGGGTGCCCTGAAGACCCATTTCACCGCCATGGTCGAGATCCGTCGGCGGTTGCATGTAAGGGAGTCCTGTGGAGAACGCACGCCGCAGATGATCGCGTTGCTGGAGGAGCAGCAGAGAGGAAGCTTTGGTAATTCCAAGCAGCTTCTGGGGATTCAGGGTGATCGAATCAGCCCGTTCAAGCCCACTCACAAGTGGGACATGGGCGTTGCTGAGCGCAAAGACACCGCCGATCGCAGCATCAACATGCAACCAAACCCCAGCTTTCTCGCAGACATCAGCCAGAGCAATGAGGGGGTCGATGGCACCGCGAACCGTGGTTCCCGCCGTCGCCACAACGGCGACACAGGGACGACCCTGATCCCTCAGCGCCGTTAAGCGACGCTCCACGGCTTCAGCGCAGAGGCGGCCTTCAGCATCGACAGGCAGCTCCTGCAGGCCATCGCCTGCCAAACCCATGACTCGAACAGCTTTGGCCAGGGAGACATGGGCATCTTCGCTGCAGAGAACAACGGCGTTCGATGCCGCGGCTCCCGCCGCCATGCGCGCCGTGACAAGCGCCATCAGGTTGCTGAGGGTGCCTCCGCTGGCCAAGACCCCGCCGGATGTCGACGGCAGGCCGATGCGGTGGCAAAACCAACGGCAGAGTTCATGTTCCAACCCGGTAAGACCGGGAGACAACTCCTCCGCCAGCAGGTTGTTGTTCAACCCGGCACAAACCAGTTCTGCGGCAATCGATGCCGTGAGAGGGGGCGGATCCAGATGGGCTAAGGCTCCCGGATGAGACGGCTGATAAGCACCATCCATCACCCGTTGCAAATCCTGGAGAAGGCCTGCCACATCACGCCCATGACGGGTCGGTGCCACCTCCGGGAGTGGGCGCATCAATGGCAGAGGTGCAGAGCTTTCCGCAGAACCAATCCAATGGCAGAGGAGATCAGCGGTGCGATGAAGAAACTCCCTCAGGCCTGGATCCAACGCAGCGGCCGAAGCGAACGGTTCAAGCCGATCCGTCAGGTTGGGATGATCAGGCCTGGCGTGCAACGGGGTCATCAAGACTTCAGTGATCCTCGCGTCCCATGGGAGGGTGCCAAAAAGGAGATGGTCAGTTGAGATGGCTCAGCAAATCCGATTCCAACGCTGGATGCAGGTTCTGCTGATGCGCGCTGCGGAAGCAGGTCGGGATGGAGAAGTTCCCGTGGCTGCTGTGGTGCTGAATGGGCAGGGTCACGCCATCGGCCATGGACGAAACCGTCGTGAGAATGACCGCGATCCCCTGGGCCATGCAGAACTGGTAGCGCTTCAGCAAGCCGCGCGTGTTCAAGGGGACTGGCGATTCAATGACTCCACCCTGATCGTGACCCTGGAACCCTGCCCCATGTGCGCAGGTGCTCTGGTGCAAGCACGCATGGGAACCGTGGTTTACGGAGCTGCTGATCAGAAACGTGGCGGCTTGGGGGGAACAGTGGACTTATCCACTCACATCAGTGCTCACCACAGGATGAGCGTGGTGAGCGGTGTGATGGAGGTGGAGGCTCGCGAACAGCTGGAGAGCTGGTTCAGGCAGCGGCGGCAAGGTTGCCGCTGAAACGCGGCAACTCGGTTTCAAACAGATTGAGCAGCTTGTTCACATTCTCCGGAGTGGAGTTGTAGCCCATCAGGCCGATGCGCCAGATCTTGCCGGCCAGGGAGCCGAGTCCGCCGCCCACTTCAATGCCGTGATGATTGAGCAGATGCTGGCTGAAGGCCTTGCCGTCCACACCCTCGGGAATACGAACGGTGGTCAGAGTCGGGAGACGGCGGTCGGCGGGAACGTGCATGGACAACCCAAGACCTTCCAACCCGCTCCAAAGCATTTCGGCATTGCGACGGTGACGGGCCCAGGCCTGATCAAGGCCCTCCTCAGCGAGAAGGCGCAGCGCTTCACGCATGCCGAAATTCATGTTCACCGGTGCCGTGTGGTGATACACACGATCGCTGCCCCAGTACTTGTTGAGCAGTGACACATCCAGATACCAGTTGGGCACCTTGCCGCTGCGGGACGCCATCTTGGCCTCAGCGCGGGGCCCCATCGTGAACGGTCCAAGACCTGGAGGACAGCTCAAACCCTTCTGGCTGCAGCTGTAGGCCAGATCCACCTTCCACTCATCGATGTAGAGGGGAACGCCTCCCAGGGAGGTCACAGTGTCCAGCAATAACAAGCAATCATGCTTGCGGCAGAGATCTCCAACACCATCCATCGGCTGGCAAACACCAGTGGATGTTTCGGCGTGCACCATGGCCAGGATGGCTGGCTTGTGTTCAAGCAAAGCCGCTTCGAGCTCCTCAAGGGAGAACCACTCACCCCAGGGCTTCTCAATCGTCTTCACCTCAGCCCGATAACGGCCAGCCATGTCGGCAAGGCGAAGGCCGAAATATCCCTTTACGGCAACCAGAACCGTGTCGCCGGGCTCAATGGTGTTGGCAATGGTGGCTTCCATAGCCGCACTACCGGTGCCGCTCATCGGCAGGGTAAGGCGGTTATCGGTTTGCCAGGCATATCGCAGGAGCTCTTGAACTTCACCCATGAGCTCCACGTAAAGGGGATCGAGGTGCCCGATGGGTGTGCGGGATAAAGCCTGCAGAACGGTTGGATGGGCGTTAGAAGGCCCTGGGCCCAGAAGGAGACGATCTGGCGTAGCAATGGGTGCAAATGCCCTGCGGTGACGATCGTCAACGGGAAGAAGGGAGTTCGTCGTCACCAAAGCCCTGGTCGTTGGATCACTGCCGTGAGCCTACGCAGTCGAGGCGCTGCCCACGGAAGGTCACTACAGGATTGCAACCGTTCAGAAGGGGATTCAGCGTTGACGCACGTTTGTTTCACCCAGGCCCTTGGCCAGGTGGTCAAACGGCTGAAGAACCGTGGTGAGCTGCTCGCGCGAAGCACCCTTCGAGAGCAACATTTCACTCACCACCTCACCCAGCAAAACAATGCTGCGCACCGTGGGGCCGGTTGGAACACCAAGGCTCTTATAGGTGTCATCCAATCCGTTCAACACGCGCTCGTTGAGGATGGTGCTGTCTCCAGCCACAAGGGCGTAACTGGCGTAACGGAGGAAATAATCCATGTCACGCAGACAGGCGGCTAACCGGCGCGTTGTGTAGGCATTGCCCCCAGGCAGAAGCAAATCCGGCTCATCGCGGAAGAGGCGCTGGCTGGCTTCACGCACGATCTCCGCGGCAGAACCGTTGATCAGCTCCACGGCTTGGATCCTGAGGGATGACTCGTCCAGATACGCGTTAATGCTGTCGATGGCCGAGCGATCGAAGTAACGACCCAGCTGGTCATAACGGCCGATCAAACCGCTGATGGCATCGCGCATGTTCCGGAATCCCAGAGAAGCCCCGGCCGGACGCTAACACCGCTGAGCAGGTCAAACCCTTTGGCAGGGCTGCGCTTCCACCAAGTTGACAGAAACGGTTACGGAGCCGACGCGCAGGCTTTGGAAAGTACCCTTTGATACACAATGGTCCCTCGGTGATCTTTACGGTCACCCATACCTGCCGAACAGTAACCACTCATGGCGAAAACCCCCCAGGACGTTCTGCGCCAGATCAAGGATGAAGGCATTGAACTGATCGATCTGAAGTTCACCGATCTGCACGGCAAGTGGCAGCACCTCACTGTCTGTACGGACCTCCTGGAAGAAGAGTCGTTCACAGAAGGCTTGGCCTTTGACGGCTCCTCCATCCGTGGTTGGAAGGGCATTCAGGCGTCTGATATGGCCATGGTGCCCGACCCCAGTACCGCTTGGGTCGATCCGTTTTACAAGCACAAAACGCTCAGCCTGATTTGCTCGATTCAGGAGCCCCGCACCGGTCAGCCCTACGAGCGTTGCCCCCGAGCTCTGGCCCAGCGGGCACTCAATCATCTGAACGGCACTGGACTGGCCGACACCGCCTTCTTCGGTCCGGAGCCTGAATTCTTCCTGTTCGACGACGTCCGCTACAACTCCGCCGAAGGCGGCTCGTTCTACAGCGTGGACACCATCGAAGCGGGCTGGAATACAGGCCGCATCGAAGAAGGCGGAAACCTCGCTTACAAGATCCAAGTCAAGGAGGGTTACTTCCCGGTCGCTCCCAACGACACCGCTCAGGACATCCGCTCCGAGATGCTCCTGATGATGGCTCAGCTGGGCATTCCCACCGAGAAGCACCACCACGAAGTGGCCGGCGCTGGCCAACATGAACTGGGCATGAAGTTCGCCCAGCTGATCGAGGCTGCCGACAACGTCATGACGTACAAGTACGTCGTGCGCAACGTGGCCAAAAAGTACGGCAAAACGGCCACGTTCATGCCCAAGCCTGTCTTCAACGACAACGGCTCCGGCATGCATGTGCACCAGAGTCTGTGGAAAGGAGGCCAGCCCCTGTTCTTCGGCGAAGGCACCTACGCCAATCTGTCTCAGACAGCTCGCTGGTACATCGGCGGCATTCTCAAGCACGCGCCGGCTTTCCTGGCCTTCACCAACCCCACCACCAACAGCTACAAGCGGCTGGTGCCCGGATTCGAAGCACCGGTGAATCTGGTGTACTCCGAAGGCAATCGTTCCGCCGCAGTGCGCATCCCGCTCACCGGCCCGAGCCCGAAGGCCAAACGTCTCGAGTTCCGCTCTGGCGATGCCCTGGCCAACCCCTATCTCGCCTTCAGTGCGATGTTGATGGCGGGATTGGATGGCATCAAGAATCAGATCGACCCTGGCGACGGCGAAGACCGCGACTTGTTTGAGTTGGCCGCTGAAGAGCTGTCAAAAATCGCCACGGTTCCTGCATCCCTGAATGGAGCACTGGAAGCCCTGAACGCTGATCGCGGCTTTCTCACCGCTGGTGGTGTGTTCACCGACGATTTCATCGACAACTGGATCGACCTCAAATACGAGGAGGTGCAGCAACTGCGTCAGCGACCTCACCCCCACGAGTTCACGATGTACTACGACGCGTGATCTGCTCATCACGGTTTTCAAGCACCCGCCTCTCACTGAGGCGGGTTTTTTTGTGGATGCCTGCAGCCGCGATCCGCCACACCATTCGTTGAAATAGATGTCTCGGTTGAATTCGCGATGGCGTCCACGCCCCTCAGCAAGCTGGCCTACAAGACCCTGCAACAGGGCAAGAGCATCGCTGGGCTGGCCCACAAGGAACTCAGCACCAAGCTGATGGAGCTGATGGCGCCAGAAGCCGTTCCCAGCACGGAATCGGTTCCTGCAGAGCTACTCAACAACCTTCGCGCCGCAATGGCGCAACTCGAAGAACGCGACTGGGACGAAGCACAGCAGGGCATCTACCCCGAATCTCAGCTGTTTGATGCCCCCTGGCTGGAGTGGGCGAGTCGTTACCCACAAGTGTGGCTGGATCTTCCGTCCACATGGACACGCCGCAAGGAGCGCAACGTCAAAGACCTCCCCAAGCAAACCGATCCGACCCTCTTCCCCGACTACTACCTGCAGAATTTTCACCATCAAACCGATGGTTATCTCAGTGATCACTCCGCTGAGCTCTACGACCTGCAGGTGGAAATTCTGTTCAACGGAACAGCCGACGCCATGCGTCGCCGCGTTCTCGCGCCTCTGAAACGCGGCCTCAAGCACTTTTCAGACCGCAGCCCCGCATCTCTGCGAATTCTGGACATCGCCACTGGAACCGGTCGCACGCTCCAGCAGATCCGAGGTTCCCTGCCCCATGCCGAACTGATCGGCACTGATCTTTCTGAAGCCTATCTTCGCCAGGCCAATCGTTGGTTGAACAACGGCAGTAGCCCCCTGGTGCAGTTGATCCGGGCCAACGGAGAGGCGCTTCCTCTGGCCGATGCCACCCTGCAGGGAGCCACCTGCGTGTTCTTGCTGCATGAACTTCCAGGGGAAGCCCGCCAGAACGTGTTGGATGAAGCCTGGCGCGTGTTGGAACCCGGTGGTGTGTTCGTGCTGGCTGATTCCGTTCAACTTGCCGATTCACCCCAGTTCGGCATCGCCATGGAGAACTTTCGTCGGGTCTTCCATGAACCCTTCTATCGGGACTACATCGGTGACGACATCGAAGCGCGACTGAAGGCTTCAGGTTTTGAGGCAGTCACAGCAGAAACCCACTTCATGACAAGGGTTTGGTCAGCACGGAAACCAGAAGCCCATCAGCCCTGATCGGATTCGCTGACACGATCCCTTGCAGGATTGGCCATCGGCCATAGGGTGAACTCGACTCCGAAAGGGCTTCCATGACCAATCCCTTCCGGCTTCGATGGCTTCAAGGCTGGACCTTCCAGGTGGTGTTGATGGGAGGTCAGGTACAAGTTGAAGCCCATGGTTTTGGCATCTGCATTCGTTCAGCAGTCATGCCTGGAGAAAGCCCTCATGCGGCAGCGGATCGACTGGTTCTGGCCGAGGATCGGCGCCGTCGCACCCTGCGACGGGCCTGGTTACGCGGTGAGGCGCTTCCTGTTAACGAAGATTCAGGAGCCTCCACGAATCTGGCAGAAGAACCAGCTCGCCTGAGGTCTCTCGTTGTTGTTGGACAAGCTCATCAACACTCAGCTGCCTGAATCCGAGTCAACAGAGACCCAAGATCCAAGCAAGAACGACGCCAGCACCACCCCAGCGCAGACCATTCCAGAAGGTTCTTCCGGACAATTCCGGTGCGTCCCAACCAACGGGTGGTGGATCGATCAGTTGCTGGGCCAGCCGACGGCGTTGCTGCCAACGGCGGCCTGCGGCACTGCGTTGGCCTCGATGTTGACATTGCCCCTGAACCATCAGACGGGACACCCGTGCCATCCAACGAAGCTTCTGGCGGCGTTGTGAGCGACGCTCCTCCATCAAATCGCACCTCCTTCCTCGAAACTAGGTCGATCCGTATTCAGTTCCATGCCCGCATCGAACAACTCGTGGCCTGAACCGGTTCCCTCCAAAGCGGGTGAGTTGCATCAGTTGCTCCGTATCGGAGACCGCGAATGGCATCAACTCAAAAACAACCGAAAGCGCCGGAGCGCTGAGCTCCTCGCTTCAGCTCTTGTGCAACTGGTGAATCAAGGGGATCCAGAAGATGTCGAGCAGTTGACAGAACAGGCTCTGGGCTGGATCCGTGGAGAACTCAAGGATCCTGGCTGTCCACGGCACTAACAGGGCGCCGGCAGGCCAACTGGAGTCGATTGCCGCGGCGGCTCCAACGCACATCGTCGAAACATTGATGAATCAGGAACAGTCCACGGCCACTGCGGGCATGGGGTTCATCGGGGAGAGACGGCTTGCGAGCATTGCTCGGCAGTCCACGGCCCTCGTCTTGCACCTGCCAGACCAACCAATGGGGCGTGAGGATTCTCCGAACCCGCAGGGTTTTAGAAGGATCCTCGTCATTGCCATGACGAACGGCATTCACCAGAGCTTCATGCAACCCAAGCTCAACCCGTTGGCTGGTGAACGCACACCCGACAGGTTCAGTGAGCAACTCCAACAGAGGAGACAACTGCAACGTTGAAGGCAGTGTGAACTCTGACCATCGAAACCGAGATGGCGGCACGCTCCAGACCGACACTCACCTTGTCGAACTTACCGTTTCTATCGAGGTCCGTCAGGTTCGTCTTGACACCAAAGCGGGATGGTTGAGCAATGAATCCATCAGGCGGACGCCGCGCAGCTGGTTGATCAACGGCATGTGCCCTTCGGGAGCATCGATGGCCCATGTGAACGCACCTGGATAACGCGTCCACACCCCTTCATTCTTCCAACCGATTCTTGGCCAAAGGCGCTCGTAACGACCATCGAGAGCGCCGAGAAGCCTTGCCTGGGAGCTGAAACCGAATCGTCCCTGGGAGTAAACAGTCCACAGGCGATCAAGGCAGACCAAATCAGTGCCCGACATGGGCGCAACCTCGCTGAAATAAACGTATCCACGCTTGACAGCCGCTTCACCGGCAAGTTCACGCAGCACCTGGCTTGTGATTCGATCCGCCTCTTCGAATTGCTGCTGAAGCAGGGCTGTCTGCAGGGAGGTGTAATCAATCCCCACAGCGGAATCGGCAATCAGCCAGCAGCCATTCTTCCCAGAGACAAGCTGAGCAAGCGACTCCGGGCGTTGCTCCTGAACGACCTGAAGGATCCAGCCAGGCGCCCAATCATCACCGTTTGGATCAAACGGCATCAGCAAAGCCTCCCCCAGAGACAGGAGATCGTCGATCCGAGAGGGAATGGTTTTGATGAAAGGTCTGCGTTGACGCGCTGAACCCTTGGCAAAACGATCGAGCAGCTGCTCAGCGCTCAGGGTGGTGGCTGGGGTGGAACCGGAAAGCATGAGTCGCAACCGGCCCTGACTGGCTCGGCGTTGGCCCACTATGTCAGGCATGGGAGACAGCCACGCCATCAGCATCGAGCAGTTGCGAAAGGTCGGTGGTCCTCTCGTCGACGTTCGCAGCCCTGGGGAGTACGCCCAGGGCCATTGGCCTGGAGCCATCAACATCCCTCTGTTCAGCGACGCGGAGCGCGCTGAGGTCGGCACGACCTACAAAAGGGAGGGTCGGCTGCCTGCCATCCATCTCGGACTGGCCATGACAGGCCCCAAGCTGAGTCACTTGGCCAAGGAGCTCGACAAGCTGCGGAATCAAGGAGATCCGAGGATCTACTGCTGGCGCGGCGGGATGCGCTCAGCCAGCGTGGCGTGGCTTGCCGAACAGATCGATCTAAAACCAACCCGTCTTGATGGCGGCTACAAGAGCTATCGCCGATGGGTGTTGAGTCGGTTTGATCAGCCATTCCCGCTGCGCGTGATGGGTGGCCGAACTGGAACAGGTAAAACCGATTTGCTTCTGGCCCTCGAACAGCGGGGTGTTGCTGTGATCGATCTGGAAGGGTTAGCGCATCACCGCGGCAGCAGTTTCGGTGGGCTTGGACTTCCGCCGCAGCCCAGCACTGAGCACTACGAGAACAAGCTCGCTGAAGTTCTGGATCGCCACCAACTCGCCCAGGCCCGATCGATCTGGCTCGAGGCAGAAAGCATCCAGGTGGGCCGTTGTCGGATTCCCAAGGGCTTGTTCGATCAGATGCAACAAGCCCCGGTTTTGGAGATCCAGCGCAACCTGGATGAACGGGTGAAACAGCTGGTTCAGGTGTATGGGCATCAGGGCGGAGAGCTCCTTGCCGACGCCACGCAACGCATCAGTCGCCGGCTCGGGCCCCAACGCACGGCGGAAGCCCTCAAAGCGATCGAACAGAGGGATTGGTCTCAGGCCTGTCGCGCCATGCTGGATTATTACGACCGCTGCTACGACCACGAACTGAAACGTTCAGCCGGTCGGATCAGTATTGATCTCTCCGGCCAAGATCCTGATCAGGCTGCCGACAAACTGATTCAACTTGGTCACGTGGAAGCCGACTAAGATCGCCCTCTTTGAAAAGGGGGGGCATGGCCGACTCGACTGTGAAAGCTGCCATTCAGTTTTTCCGCGGCGTGGATGAACCCGTGGTGCCAGACATCCGTCTCACCCGGAGCCGGGATGGCCGAACCGGCCAGGCCACGTTCGTCTTCGAGCAGCCCCAAGCTCTTGCTCCCGAAACCTTCGGCAACATCGGTGGCATGTGGATGGTGGACGAAGAGGGCGAGATGGTGACCCGGGAAGTGAATGGCAAGTTTGTGAACGGCAAACCGAGTGCCCTGGAAGCCACCTACACCTGGAAAACCGAACAGGACTTCGAAAGATTCATGCGTTTCGCCCAGCGTTACGCCGATGCGAATGATCTGGGTTATTCACAGAACCAGAATTCCAATCAGACTGAAGCCGGCGACGACCAACAAGATTGAGACTGCCCCAATGGCTGTCCTTAACAGCCTTGATTGCAGCGATCACCTTGCTGTGGTCGCTTCGCGAACTTCTTCTTCTGTTGTTCGCATCAATCGTGCTGGCGATGGCACTGTGCACGTTGGTGGGCATCTTGCGTCATCGGTACCCGATGCAGCGCCCTCTGGCCTTGGCGCTTTGCCTGGGAGGACTGTTGTTGCTCTTGGCCGGGGCTGCAGGAGTCGTTGTGCCTCCGTTTCTGGAGGAGTTTTCACTGCTGCTCCAGAAGCTGCCGCAAGCTGGGCAGACCTTATTGCGCCTGGGGATTGACTGGTTTGACGGTGTGAGCGAAGCCATCTACGGCACAGACGCATTTCCTGACCTCAACCCACTTCCACTGAACGATCCACGCCAACTTGTGCCCGACAGCTCTTCTTTGGCTGCGGGAGTGAGCAGCGGCTTACTGAGCCTGCTTGGAATCGCAGGCAACCTTGGCAATGGTGTGCTTCGCCTGCTGTTCGTGTTGGCGGTTGCCTTGATGGTCAGCATTCAGCCGCAGGCCTATCGAAACGTGGGTCTTCAACTCATCCCCTCGTTTTATCGGCGGCGTGGGCGCCGAATTCTCGATCAATGCGGGGAGGCACTGAGCAGCTGGATGGTGGGTGTGCTGATCAGCTCGTTGGCGGTGTTTGTGCTCTGCAGCATTGCCCTTTCAGTCTTGGGAGTGAAACTCGTTCTGGCCAATGCACTGCTGGCTGGATTGTTGAACGTGATCCCCAACGTTGGGCCAACAATGAGCACCATTTTCCCCATGGCCGTTGGCCTGTTGGATGCTCCCTGGAAAGCAGCTGCCGTGCTCGGGGCCTACATCGTGATTCAAAACATCGAGAGCTATGTGATCACGCCATCGGTGATGCACCACCAAGTGAAACTCTTGCCGGGGCTGACCTTGGCCGCTCAATTTTTATTCACTGTTCTGTTTGGCCCCCTCGGCTTGCTGATGGCACTTCCCCTGGCTGTTGTGTTGCAGGTCATCATCCGGGAGGTGCTGATTCATGACGTGCTGGATCGCTGGAAACGCCTCGAGCCTGCACGATGACGGCAGGAACATTTCTCGTTCCCCTCACCCTGGTGGTGTTGGTGCTGCTCATCTGGCACCTGCGCTGGGTCCTTCTGGTGCTGTTTGGTGCCGTTGTGGTGGCCGTGGCTCTGGATGTGTTGATTGCCCAGGTTCAGAAGCGAACTCCACTGAAAAGACCACAAGCCTTGGCTGCAGTGCTGGGAATTTTGCTGATGGCCGGGGGGTTGCTGGGTCAACTTCTGGTTCCCGAACTGATCAGCCAGTTCCAGCAACTTGGGCGAGATCTACCGGAACTGTTCAACAAAGTGTCGGAACTGCTGAACAGCGAGCCACGCCTGGCCGAGCTCAATGATGCTTTGGGTGAAGGGCTCAATATGAAAGGCCTCCAACCACTGCTTGGCTTTGCTGGAGGTGCAGCGAATTCCGTGATTCAGCTGTTGCTGATGACCTTGCTTGCCGTTCTGCTGGCGCTGGATCCCAGTGCTCACCGGCGCATGGTGGTGGCGGTGACACCGCGCCCCGCCCGCCAGCAGATGGAGCGTTTGCTTGATGAATGCAGGCAAGCGTTGGGAGGGTGGCTCAGCGGAATGACCTTGTCGGCCACCACTGTGTTTCTGCTCACCTGGGGAGGCCTGTTGCTTCTGAAGGCCCCACTGGCTCTGCTTAGCGCTTTGATCTGCGGATTGCTGACCTTCGTTCCCACCATTGGACCAACGGCTGCAACGCTCCTGCCTACGGGATTGGCACTGCTGCAATCACCCCAATTAATGGTGTCTGTGCTCGTGTTCCGACTGGTCTTACAAAATCTCGAGGCGTTTTTGCTGACGCCACTTCTGTTGCGCAAAACCGTGAACTTGCTCCCGACAGTGGCCCTGATGGCACAGCTCAGCCTCGGCGCCCTGCTGGGACTCCCCGGCGTTTTACTGGCCCTCCCACTCGTGGTAGTGCTTCAGGTACTGATGCAGCGCGTTGTGGTGCAACAAATCATGGACCGTTGGACCACCAATTAACCAACAAAAGGATCTCAATACGTTGGAGAAACTATTGAGCAAGATGACGAAACTTCAGAGCAGAATCCATTCTTCTCTCTTCATTTGAAAGAAAATCTGCCCACATGCTAACGAGGAAGCTCAACGTATTCAGGGCACGAATCTGCTCCTGCGAACCTGGCTTTGTGTATTTGAAATCCATAAACATTTGATCAGCC
>NZHI01000005.1 GCA_002691345.1 Synechococcus sp. MED650
GGTGCTCAGCTCGGGGCCCCGGGCCAGGGGGTGCAGCACGATCGCCTCCGGCTTGAACGGCAGATCCCGGGTGAGACGAAATCCACCGCCGTGCACCTCATAGCTGTCGCCAACCCAGGCGATCGCATTGATGTAAACGACATCGAGATCGGGAATTTCAGCAGCCAGATCTGAACTGCAGCGGATGGTTACACCGCTCGCTTCCAGCTCCTCCAGCTGACCTGGATCAAACAAAGGCGCCTCTGACTCGACCCCTGCCGCATGAATCACCACCACCTCCTCAAGGATCTGAGGGAATTTGCTGAGGATCCGCAGCAATGAACGCACAGTGCGCATCCGCGAGGGCAAACCGATCACCCCGATGCGGATCCGATCCTTGGGCGAGACCTCTTTGGAAGCAAGGCTTGGACGCCACTTGAACATCGTGTAGAGATCCGCCATCGCCTGCGTCGGATGCTCGTCAATGCCATTGCCGGCATTGATGATCGGAATCCGAAGAGTCGAAGTCATGGCGTAAACAGCTTCCGGATTGCTGTCGCGCAACACCACACAGTCGCCGTAGTTGTTGAACATGTGCGCCACGTCTTCCAGCGACTCCCCCTTGGCGATCCCGGTGGTGCTGCGGTCGGTGATGTTGATCGAATCGCCGCCAAGGCGATGCCAGGCGCTGTCGAAGGAGAGGCGTGTGCGCGTGCTGGGCTCGTAGAACGCGTTGATCAGAATTTTGCCCGTGAGCGGCGTGTTATGCCGGCAATAACGGTCTGGGTTGCTCTCGAATTTCGCCGCCAATCGAAACAGCTGCAGCAGAGTTTCAGAGCGAAATGCCTGAATCGACACCACGTGCTGATCGACCAGATCCAACAGCGGCTCACCATCTTCAGCGATGGCAGCCAGAAGCTCCTGAGGCTGGTTGTGGCCGAACACGTCGGGACCCATCGGCCGGAAGCGGAGCGGCGCCGCTACCTCCTCAATCACTGCTGTGTTGGCTTGTGCCATAGGCAATTGCATTGACACTCGGCTTGCCGAAGCGAGTGCTTGTGCCGTGAATCACATCTTCCCTCGCTAACAACGGACGCGGACGGACGTCCAGACCCACACAAGTTCTTCATACAACCGCCCCCAAAATGGTCAACATGAATACAAAAAACTCAAAAACCGTTCACACCGAACATTCACCAGACGCGTCCATTTCTCCACTCAACCCACCAGATCAATAACAACGCGAACACAGAACAGATGAGCGCTATTTGACTTCCCACCAGAACCAGACCGAACCAGTGTTGATCCACCAGAACCGTGAGCAGCAACGACATGACCATGGCGTTCACCCCTCCTCCTTCAGGAGATTGAAATCAAACCGTTCCGGTTGCCAGCGACTGCCCACCACCATCACGACCGCCGAAACCGCCGCGGAGAACACCGCCGCGCAATAGGGAGCAATCAGAACGTAGGCCGTCAGTCCGACGGCACTGCCTGCCACCATGGCGACAATCGCTGCCGAACGATTGGCGGACGGCCAGTAAAGACCGCACGCCACAGGCCAGACCGTGGAGGCCACCAACGCACCGGTGAAGAACAACACCGACGCCAAGGAATCCAGCCGCGGCCAGGACAGCGCCAAGGTGACCACGGCCAGGCCAACCACCATCTGCCGGGCCGCCTGCTTGAGCTGCGCATCGCTCGCCTGCGGACGCAGCAGACGGAAATAGACGTCTTCCGCCAGCAGATCCGCGGTGGAGGCCAACAGGGAATCCAAGGTGGAGGTCAGTGACGCGAAGACCACCACAAACACAAGTGCCGCCCCACCCGAACCGAGCAGATCCGCTGCCATCACAGGGAACACCATGTTCACCTGCTCCAGCGGCAGGTCCCTGGCCAACGCCACCAGTCCGATCGATCCCGTCACGAGCGGGACACTCATCCAGGCCAATCCCCCCAAGACAAAGGATGTCATCACCACACTGCGGCGGCTGGCAAACACCCGCGACCACCAGATGTTGTTGTGAAAGACCTCACCCATCGAGAACAGGGCGGAATTCCAGGCGATCAACAGACCGGCGGGGAGCAGCAGATCAAGCCGATCGGGATGCGCGGCGATCAAACGGGAATGCACCTCCGGCATCGGGAACTGACGAAAGGCCAGCACCGCCACCACCGCCAGCAGCACCATGATCAGCAGCGATTGGATGAAATCGGTTCCAATCACGGCCCGCATCCCCCCAAACAACGTGTAGACCGTCGCAACGCCGATCACCACCACCATGCCCACGTGGTAGTCGAACCCTGAGAGCGCCTGAAGCAACAGGCCGGCCCCCATGGCCTGGGTCATCAAAAAACCAAGCGTGTAAACAGCGGTGATCACCATGAACACCCACCAGGCCAAGCGTCCGTAGCGGAGCCGAATGAAATCGCCACTGGTGCGCCCGTTGGGCATCAACTGCTTGATGCGTGAAGCCAGCGGCGCAAACAGAATCAGCCCCAGACCGGCCAGGGCATAACTGAACATGCCCCAGAGGCCTGTTCTGTAACCGAATTCCGGCGCCAGAAGGGTGGTGTTGCCCGTCACCCACGACGCCATCAGGGTGGCCGTGCTCAAGGCCAAGCCGATGTTGCGGCCCGCCAGCATGAAATCATCTGCATCACCGTTGCCGCGGCGGCCCCAGGCCATCCCCAGAGCGATCCACAACACGGAGAACAGCACCACAAGCGCCCATGCGATCCCCGGCGCCAGAAAGGGGGCAGCGTCAGCGGACATTGGCTGCTCCCCGATCACGGCAGCGGAGATGACCCGAAAGAATCATCACCACCGTGGCCAGGGTGACCATTCCACCGAGAGCAAAAATCAGGCGTGCCCAGAGCACTTCTTCCATGGCAACCACCGCCTTGGAGTCAACCTATAGATAAGCAAAACGAACAATCAGGCTTGCGTTGGTGACCCGATTCGCGTGCCTATGGATACTCAAATTCCATGTGCACAGCACATTCCGGCACCAATTTGCGGAATGTGTAGCAAGCACAACCGGAGGGGGGATCGGCTGAGTTTTTGGATGCCACCCATCAATGGTTTTCGGATGTTCACCGACTACAAACCCTCAGTCGGCTACGACGAATATTTCTGCAATAGCACCCATGCACCCCGAGCTGATCTCGCCCCGCTGCTGAGCTCCCTTGGGCACATGGGGCTGCCTGAACTGAACCGAAGCCATGCTTCCGCCAGCAATCTTCTGCGACGCCTTGGTGCCACGTTCCGCCTCAATGATTCCGGCCTCCGCGGTAGCGAACGAATCCTCCCCTTCGATCCACTTCCCCGGCTGATCAGCCGCAAAGACTGGGCCACCCTTGAGCGCGGATTACTGCAGCGGCTGGAGGCCATCGACTGCTTCCTGGCCGACGTCTACGGCCCTCAACAAATTCTCAACGACGGCGTCATTCCCCGGGAAGACGTGGAGAGCTCATCCGGCTGGCGACCGCAGATGCAAGACATCACCCTGCCACTCAACCGGTGGTGCCATATCTCCGGTCTGGATCTGATCCGGGATGGCGAAGGCACTTGGCGGGTACTCGAAGACAACCTGCGCTGTCCTTCCGGTGTGGCGTATTTCCTTGAAAACCGCCGAGTGATGAAACGACTGTTCCCCAACTTGTTTGAGGGGCGGATCGTCAGGCCCATTGACGACTATCCCTCCCACCTGCTGCGCACACTGCAGGATTTGGCTCCCTGGAGTGATACGCCGCGGGTGGTGATCCTGACGCCTGGGGTGTTCAACAGCGCCTACTTCGAGCACAGCTATCTGGCCCAGCAGATGGGCATTCCACTGGTGGAAGGCCGTGATCTGATCTGCGAAGACGGACGCGTATGGCTACGCAGCACCAACGGCCTGAAACCGGTGGATGTGCTCTACCGACGCATTGACGACGATTTCCTTGACCCAACCGTGTTCCGTCGTGACTCGATGTTGGGCGTGCCGGGTTTGATCGACGTGCTGCGTAATGGACGGGTGGCGATCGCCAACGCACCTGGCACGGGGGTCGCCGACGACAAACTGATCTACGCCCACGTACCGGCGATGATCCGCTACTACCTCGATCAGGAGCCGATCATCGAGAACGTGCGCACCTATCTCTGCGCTCGTCCGGATGATTGCCGCTTTGTGCTGGAGCATCTCGAGCAGCTGGTGGTGAAATCTGTCGCTGAGGCTGGCGGCTACGGAATGCTGATTGGGCCACAGGCAAGCCGTGCAGAGCTAGCGGACTTCGACACCAAGATTCGAGCTAACCCACGGAACTTCATCGCCCAGCCCACACTGCAACTTTCAACGGTTCCATCTCTCAGCGAGGGAGAGCTCTACCCGTGCCACGTGGACCTTCGGCCCTATGTGCTTCGGGGTCGCACACCCTGGATCAGCCCCGGTGGTCTGACCCGAGTGGCGCTCAAACGCGGTTCTCTGGTGGTGAACTCATCCCAGGGTGGCGGCTGTAAGGACACCTGGATCGTTGATGAGCAACATGCCGGAGTTGATCAACAACGGGAGGCCGTGCCGTGCTGAGCCGGGTTGCCGACTCCCTCTACTGGATCAACCGCTATCTGGAACGGGCTGAAAACATTTCCCGCTTTGTTGAGGTGAGCGAGGCGATGGCCTTGGATTGTCCACCCGGCAGTGCCGAACCCTGGCTTCCCTTGGTGGAGGCCACTGGTGACCGCCAAAGCTTCGATCAGGCCTACCCCTCGAAAACCCCCAGGGATGTGATCCGCTTCCTCCTGCTGGATCGGGACAACCCCAACAGCATCGTGAGCTGCATCGCCATGGCCCGCGAAAACGCCCGCCAGATCCGCGATGTGATCACCACGGAGATGTGGGAACAGATCAATGATCTGCATTGGAGCCTCCAGGACGGAGAAGCGATCTGGCAAGAACCGGCTCAGGAGCAGCTCCGGATCATTCGGCGCGGTTGCCAAATCTTCTACGGGATCACGGATGTCACTCTCAGCCGGGATCTGAGCTGGATGTTCAGCCAGTTGGGGCGAATGATCGAACGCGCCGACAAGACATCGCGGATTCTCGATGTGAAGTACTTCCTGCTGCTGCCGACGCCGGAAGAGGTGGGTGGAGTGCTGGATGAGCTGCAATGGATCACCCTGCTGCGCACCGCTGGGGCTTATCAGATGTACCGACAGAGCGTGCAGCAGGCGATCAGCCCAAGCTCCGTGGCACGATTTCTTCTCCTGGATCCGATCTTTCCGAGATCCGTCCGCTACTGCCTGCAGGGAATCAACGAGACCCTGCAACAGATCCAGCAACAACCGGTGGTAGGACCACCAGATGACCTCGACTGCTTGCGCGGGCAGTTGCTGGCCCGCTGGAGTTACGTGCGCATCGACAGCCTGATCGACTCCGGCCTCCACGAGGCAATTGACCAGCTGCAGCGAGACCTCAACCGGCTCCATAGCCTGATCCAAAACCGCTACTTCACCAGCGCCGACCTCCGCTCCACCCCTGCCGATCCCGCATGCGCGCTCGAATCGTTCACAGCCTGAGCTACCGCTACGACGCAGCGGTGACCTTGGGAGAACAGCGGCTCTGCCTGAAGCCCCGAGGCCAGGGATTTCAGCAGCTTCTCGAGCATCGACTCACCGTGCTGCCGGAACCGCAGCAGCGGCGCGAACTCCTGGCAGCCAGCGGCGATGAAATCGAAAGAATGCAATTTTTCGGCAGCACCGACCAACTCATCTTCGAAGCATCAAGCCTGGTGGAAACCCGCAGGGCTCCCGCCCTAGAGATCTGCTTCAACGGGATCGAACCAGCCTTGCCGTATCCACGCGGTCAATTGAACCCCGATCTTCTGGGGGCCCTGAATGGATGGCTGCCAAATGGCCAACACGAACCTTCAGCCATCGAACTGACCCAGGAAGCATTGATGGGCTGCAACCAGCAGATGCTGGCCTTTCTGCACCAGCTGATCGCACTGATTCAGGACAGAGTCAAATACACGCAACGTCATGTGGGTCCGGCCTGGCCAGCAGGGCGGACCCTGCGGGAACGGATCGGCTCCTGCCGAGACCTGGCGATGCTGATGGTGGCCTGCTGCCGGGTGGTTGGGCTACCGGCACGTTTCGTGAGCGGCTATCAATTTCAACAACCAGCACCGGAGCAGTACGACCTCCACGCATGGACCGAGGTCTATCTGCCCGGTGCCGGATGGCGGGGGTTTGATCCCAGTGCTGGACAAGAAGTGGATGATCGCTATGTCGTGCTGGCCACCTCGTCAAAGCCGGAGCTCACCGCCGCTGTCAGCGGCACCTTCAGTGGTCCAGCCAACACCCGCACTGAACTGTCCTGGACCATTCAGATGAACGACGCCACAGTGAACACACCCGTTGCTGAGGCCAACCTGATTCAGGCGGCCTGAAGCACCGGCGCGAGGCCATGGAGCTGCGGTTTCGGTGCTGAACTGTGGGTGGCCTCCATCAAGGCAGGGATCTTCCCGCTGTTGTAAACCCGGAATTCCTGCAGCAGGGACACGCCGGGCTGACGCACCGCCTGATTCAACACCACCGAACCATCCGGATCAGAAATCGAGCGATGAAACGTGCCCGGCGGAATGCGCAGGATGTCGCCGCCACTTTCCAATCGAACGATATGGAAAGGCTGATCCCAAGCCAGATTGACCAGGAAGAAGGTTCGCCCACCGCTGGCAGCCAAAAGGTTGTCCTCCTGATGAGGATGCAGGTAAAACTGCCAAGCGCCGGTGGCCGCATCATCGGGTGGGCTGACCGCCGGGCCGCTGTGGATCACCAGATCCCGGGCATTCGACGTCTCCACCGTGACGTCGAAAAAACGCACCGAAGGGGTGTCACGGAAACGCTCATAAGGGAGCAGTTCGAACATCAACAGAGGGCCAGATCAAGCCCCGAACGCTGAAGCGTTTGTACCGGGGTTGTTCCAAGCAAACGGTGGCGTTTGCAACGGTTCAGCCGCCCAGATAGGCCATCTCTGCATGGGGAGACGCAATGGAGGTCGCTCCTCTTTCTTCGCTGTAACGATCCCGTCGCCGAATCCAAAGATCGCGAATCAACTGCTCCAGCAGCGCGTCGCAGTGCAACGCAGGGGTCAGATCTGTTCCCTCTGCAGCGAATAAACACGTGTAAGCCCTGCCATCAGCTGTGACCCGAAGACGGTTGCAATCTCCGCAGAACGGCGCACTGATGGAAGCGATTACGCCGATGCTTCCGCCCCCATCGGTGTATCGCCAACGCCGGGCAGTACCACCCACGGCTCGCCCCTCGGGCTGCAAGGGCCAACACTGATGAATCCGTTCCACAATCTCCGCGGCGGTGAGCACCTGATCCATCTCCCAGCCATTGCGGTTGCCCACATCCATGTATTCGATCAGGCGCAGTTCCACTCCTTCCCGTCGGGCCAACGTCGCCAAAGGAATCAACTGATCGTCATTGTTTCCCCGCTGGATCACCGCATTGAGCTTGACCGCCCCAATTGACGGATCAAAGCCATTGCTACGAGCAGCATCCAGAGCAGCTAACACCTGTTGCACCAAACGATCACCGCTGACTGCACCTCCTTGCAGCCCTGCCATCCGCGCCGCCTGCGCTCCATCCACAGCATCCAGGCTGAGGGTGATGCGATCCAAACCGGCAGCTCGGAGATCACGGGCCCGTTCCGCATTCAGAAGAACGCCGTTGCTGGTCACAGCCACCTGCTGCAGACCCTGCAGCGGGTCACCTGGGGTGGCTCGCCCCACAGCGACCGCTTGCAGCAAAGGCAACAATCGATCACTCAGCAAGGGTTCACCACCCGTGAGGCGGAGGGTCTTGGCTCCCAAGCGGGCAGCAACCCGGATCAAGCGCAGCTGCTGGTCGAGACTGAGCAGCCCCGGAGGATCCTGAAGGTCAGGGCAGCAGTACGGGCACGCCAGATTGCAACGGGCCGTGAGGGAGAGCCTCAGCACTCTGAGATGCCGGTTCCGCTGGTCCGAAAGCAAGGGTGCAGCACTCATGGTTTCAACGCTGCCAGATCCTCCGGACCATTGGCATTGAGAAGGGCTTCTGGAGGGAGAGCGACCGTTTGAAACGGAACCCTCTCCAACCAATCCAGCCAGCGCAGTCGACCGGCATCCAACTGCTCCAACAGCTCGGTCTGGAACGGGGGTCCCGAGGGAATCACACACAGCAAGGGTTGCAATCGAGAGCCGTCATGGGCGACGGCCACGTGCAGCGGCTTCTGCCGCCAAGCCGCGATCAGTTGCTGCACCACAGCGGTGGTGATCAGGGGCATGTCCACCGGCAGCACCAACAAAGCCTGATCGGAATCTGCCGGCAGCACCCTGCCCAGCGCCTGCAGCGGCCCGTTGCAAGGGGGTGGCTCCATCAGAACCTCGATAGCCGGGTCATCGCTAAGAAGATCAGCATGGGCTTGATGCCGCGTCAGCAGTTGCAGCGGCAAAGCGAGTGGCCGCATCTGCTCCACCAAAGCCGTGAGCCATACACCACCCTCTGGGTGTGGGAGAAGGGCTTTGTCTTGCCCCATCCGGCGGCTCTGACCGCCGCTAAGGACACAGATCCGCAAACGACGAGCCAAGAATCACGCAGCAGGCCAACTGTTCAAAATTTCGACGGAAGCAAATTACAGAAGTAGCGACAACTACCAACTTGGCACCAACAACTCTTTCTGATCGGAACCATTAGCCAATACGATGTTTGGCTTGCAACAGAAACGCCCTAATCAGTAGCGGATCCAACCAACAAAGACAGCGCTGATTGATTAACTGCGACTGTTAGCGGTTCTTCATTCCGACCGTTTCGCCATCCCCGGGCACCCTTCGTTTTGACGCCCGAGGTTTCTTCCCAATCTTTCAATGCTCGGCGACCTTTGGTCGTTCCAGGGGAGGTATCGCACCCTTCACCTCACTTGGATCGCCTTCTTCCTGACCTTCGTGGTCTGGTTCAACCTGGCCCCTCTGGCCACCACCGTGAAAGCGGACCTCGGACTGACCGTTGGTCAGATCCGCACCGTGGCCATCTGCAACGTGGCCCTCACCATTCCGGCGCGCGTGCTGATCGGCATGCTCCTGGACAAGTTCGGACCCCGGATCACCTACTCCTCGATCCTGGTGTTCTCGGCGATTCCCTGCCTGCTGTTTGCTTCCGCGCAGGACTTCAACCAGCTCGTGGTGGCCCGTCTGCTGCTCTCCATCGTCGGCGCCGGCTTCGTGATCGGCATCCGCATGGTGGCCGAATGGTTCCCGCCCAAGGAAATCGGCCTGGCTGA